>NZ_JBEOXF010000056.1:0-49243 GCF_040296405.1 Streptomyces sp. NPDC002133
CGAGGCCTTCCACCGCCAGCTCGAGCCCTTCATGGTTCATGACACGCTCGACCGACTGCCGGGCATCACAGCACCAACCCTTGTCCTGGCCGGCGCTGCCGCACACCCCTCACCCGTCATCGCCCGAAGTTCAGGGCCTGGCATTGAGCTCGCCGTCGATCACGGTCACCGCACGACCGGTGAGGAGAACACGGTCGCCACGCAGCGCCGTGCGCACGCGACCGGAGCGTGCCGAGCACTGGAGCCCCGTCAGCTCGGAGCGCCCCAACCGGGCCGACCAGAACGGGGCGAGCGCGGTGTGCGCACTGCCCGTGACCGGGTCCTCGTCGATACCGACGTTCGGGAAGAAACAGCGCGAGACGAAGTCGTGGCCGCCGGCCGGATCCGCGGCCGGAGCGGTGGCGATGATCCCGCGCTTCGAGTGGGCGGCCAGCGCCCGAAGGTCCGGGGCCAGGCCGAGCACCGTCGCCTCGTCCGCCAGCTCCACCAGCAGATCGCCGATGTGCTCACCGGTGTCGAGCACCGACAGGGGAACCGCCCCCAGCGCCTCGGCAACACCCTCCGGGACCTCGAGCGGGGTCAGCGGCGACACCGGGAAGTCCAGCGTGATCGTGCCGTCCTCGTGCGCCGTGGCGGAGAGGATCCCGCACCGTGCCGCAAAGCGCACCGTGCCGGTCGCCGCGCCCGTGGTGTGCAGGACATGGGCCGTGGCCAGCGTGGCATGGCCGCACATGTCCACTTCCGTGGCCGGGGTGAACCAGCGCAGCGCCCAGTCGGCCTCGCCGCCGGCGGGCAGCGGGTGGGCGAAGGCCGTCTCGGAGAGGTTGACCTCCCTCGCGACGTCCTGGAGCCAGCTGTCGTCGGGGAAGGCGTCGTAGCTGCCGGATGAGCCGGTGTCCAGGAGGAGTACCCCTGCGGGGTTGCCCGCGAAGGGCCGGTCGGTGAAGGCGTCCACGATTCGAATCCGCATGCCGCTGACCGTAGAGGTCCGGGAAAGCCGCAGGCCAAGGCCAATTCCAGGGAGCTGGACCGATCGGCGATTGTCAAGCGATGCATTCCGATATATCGTTGACGCATCGCGACAGATCAACGATGGAAGGAGCGTAGCGATGCGTTCACATGGACATGGGAACTGCGGGCCCGGCCATCAGGGTCGGGGCGACTTCGATGCGCGGCGTGCCGCCTTCGGTCCCTTCGGGCCGGGGTTCGGCGGGCCGCCGTGGGCCGGCGGACGTGGTCGGGGCGGCGGCCGGGGGAGGGCGCGGCGCGGTGACGTACGCGCTTCGATCCTGGTGCTGCTGAAGGACCGTGCGATGCACGGCTACGAGATGATCCAGGAGATCGACGAGCGCAGCGGCGGGGCATGGAAGCCCAGCCCCGGCTCGGTCTACCCGACGCTCCAACTGCTGGAGGACGAGGGGCTGATCGTCAGCGAGAGTGAGGGCGGCAAGAAGCTGTTCACGCTCACCGACGCCGGGCGCGCCGAGGCCGATTCGGTCCCGGACGCTCCGTGGGAGGAAGCGGGCCGTGGTGTCGACTGGGAGGCCATGAACGAGATCCGCCAGGCCGGGTTCGGGCTGATGGAGGCGTTCAGTCAGGTCTGGAAGACCGGCACCCATGAGCAGCGGCAGAAGGCGATCTCTGTGATCAACGAGGCACGCAAGAAGCTGTATCTGATCCTGGCCGACGAGCACTGACGGTTCAGCAGATGACAGATCATGAAATCTGTCATCTGTTAGTTGTTGGTCGTCATCTGTCCATCGCCGGCTGCCGTCGGTCAGCCGGCGGTCGGTCGATGCGGAATCGCTCTGGCGGCACGGCCAGGCGTCTCGGGCGGGCGGGCCGTATGCGGGGCCCCGCGACTATGCGGCGCGGGGCCGGGCCCCGCATACCGCCCGCCTGAGATCTGTGCCTGCCCGGCGCCTCAGGTCACGAGTCCGCCCAGCTTCCGCAGCGACTCGTTGAGCGCGGCGGTCGCCGAGTCCTTGAGCTTGCCCGCCATCAGTGACACCGCCGCGCCCGTGAACTCGCCGTCGATGCGTACCGTCGTGGCGTCGCCGTCCGGTGTGAGCGTGTAGCGGTTGCCGACGAGGACTCCCATGGGGCCCTTGCCCTTGATCGCGAAGACGCGTTCCGCTTCCAGTTCCTCGACCGTCCAGGTCACTTCGGCGGGGAAGCCCATCAGCTTCATGTTCTCGGCGAAGGTGACGCCTGCCTCGAGCATGTCGGGCCCGCCCTGGGGGAAGTTGGTGTGGGTGGCGTTCCACTCGCCGTACGAGGCGAAGTCCGTGAGCTGTGCCCAGACCTTCCCGGCGGGCGCCTCGATACGTGCCTCTGCACTGACTTCGGCCATGCGACCACCCCTTCTCGACGGGTACCGGTGTCGCGGAACGTAGCCGCGTGGCCTCGAACATTCAATACTGATGAACCGTCAGATCAAAGTGATTCTCCTCCGCAAGGAGGAGGGACGGGGCTGGTGTGCCCAACTTCGGTGGGATGCCCAAATGCTCCCGTGCGGGGATGTCCCAGGCCGGGGGAGGCTGATGAGGTGGGAGTGTGCAAGTCCCTGCCCCGCGGCTGCCGCAGCAGCCCCCACCCATGCGTGCCGAGACCCACGCCCGGCTCACCGTCGAGCTGGCGTCGGTCGTCGCGGGTGCGCGCAGGCGTGCGCTGCGGGACGGCGACCGGCAGGTCGACACCGCCCATCTGCTGCACTCCCTGATGGAAGCGGACGCCGAGGTGCGCGCGGCCTTCGACGGTGCGGGACAGGTTGCCCGCGTGCTCGGGTATCTCGTCCAGCGCAGCATCGGGTACGGGCTGCGCTGGCAGAGCTCGGTCGAGGATTCCGGCACGGTCGCGGCCGCACGGGACACCGGGGTCGCGGGCTGGTCCCCGTCGGCCTCCGCCGCCATGAACGGCGCCCTGGAGCGGGCCGCGCTGCGGCGAACCGCGTGCCACCGGCCTGGATCTGCTCGCCGCCGTCGCCGCCGACCAGGATTCCCGGGCCGTCGAGGTGCTGGTGCGCGCGGGGGTCGACCCGGCCCGGCTGGCGGGTCGCATCGGGGAGTTGTCTCAACAGGTGTGACCGATGTGACGCTCCTGACGCGGGCTGCCATGATGTGCCGATGCGTGCGTCTCAGGGAAGGAGCGCCGGCCTGGGACTCGCCCTGGCGTCGGCGTTCGCGTTCGGTGGTTCAGGAGTGGCGGCCAAGCCGCTCATCGAGGCGGGGCTCGACCCGCTGCATGTGGTGTGGCTGCGGGTGGCCGGCGCCGCCGTCGTCATGATGCCCGTCGCCTGGCGCCACCGTGACCTGCTGATACGCAAACCGGCGCTGCTCGCCGGCTTCGGCCTGCTCGCGGTGGCCGGTGTCCAGGCGTGCTACTTCGCCGCGATCTCCCGGATCCCCGTCGGCGTCGCGCTGTTGGTCGAGTACCTCGCACCCGCCCTCGTGCTCGCCTGGGTCCGCTTCGTCCAGCGCCGCCCGGTCACCCGGGCCGCGGCGCTCGGTGTGGTCCTCGCCGTCGGCGGGCTGGCGTGTGTCGTCGAGGTGTGGTCCGGGCTGAGCTTCGATGCGGTCGGGCTGCTGCTCGCCCTCGGCGCCGCATGCTGCCAGGTCGGCTACTTCGTGCTGTCCGACCATGGGGGCGAGGGCGAGGACGCCCCGGACCCGCTCGGCGTGATCGCGTACGGTCTGCTCATCGGTGCCCTCGTCCTGACCGTCGTCGCGCGCCCGTGGGGCATGGACTGGTCGGTGCTGGGCGGCAGCGCGAGCATGGGCGGCACGGCCGTGCCGGCGGTTCTGCTGCTCGGGTGGATCGTGCTGATCGCCACCGTCGTCGCGTACGTCACCGGCGTCATCTCGGTCCGCAGGCTCTCCCCGCAGGTCGCCGGTGTCGTCGCCTGCCTGGAGGCGGTCATCGCGACCGTGCTCGCGTGGGTGCTGCTGCGGGAGCATCTGTCCGCGCCCCAGATCTTCGGCGGAGCCGTGGTGCTCGTCGGGGCGTTCATCGCCCAGTCGTCCACGCCGAAGTCGCCTTCGGAACCCGTCGTCGGTGGCGGGCCGGGAGGTACTGCCGATGTGCCGGTCACCGAATCGGACGCCGAGTTGCCGGATGCAGGTGCCCCGGGGACGGAGTTGTCGGGCGCGGTTGTCGGCGGGGCCGGCCGTGACATAGGGTGACGAACGTGCATTCGACTGTTCTTCCGCCGCCCGCCGCGTAGCGCGGGCGGCCATCCGCTGACGAGGACCGGCCCGGGGTGTCGTGACCCCCGGGCGGTCCGTCGCTGCCCGTGCGTGGAGCCCAGCGGTCAACCGTCCAGTCTTCTGCACACGGAGCATCCACGTGTCGAATCCCTCCTCCATCGCTGCTTCCGGCCTGCCCGTCGGACGCAGCCTCTTCTACCTCGTCGTGGCCGGTGTCGCCTGGGGGACCGCCGGGGCGGCCGCCTCGCTGGTCTTCGTCGTCAGTGACCTCGGCCCCCTCGCCCTCTCGTTCTGGCGCTGCCTCGGCGGACTCGTCCTGCTCGCCGCCGTGCTCGCGCTGCGCCCGCGCAGGCCGGTCTCCGAGGCCGAGCCGCGCCGCCGCCGGTTGGTGCGCATCCTCGGTACGGGCACGGGTCTGACGGTCTTTCAGAGCGCCTACTTCGCCGCCGTCGAGCAGACCGGACTCGCGGTCGGGACGGTCGTCACGCTCGGCGCGGGGCCTGTCCTCATCGCCATCGGGGCGAAGCTGACGATGGGGGAGCGGCTCGGGCGCGGCGGTGTCGCCGCCGTCGCGGGCGCGCTCACCGGACTCGTGGTCCTCGTCCTGGGCGGCGAGGGCGGCACGGTGCGTCCGCTCGGGGTGGTGCTGGCCGTGGTGTCGGCCTCGGGCTATGCGGCGATCACCCTGCTGACCCGCTGGCTCGGGCGGGGTGGCAAGGGCGGCGACGCGCTCTCCACGACCACCTGGACGTTCGCGGTCGGTGCGGTCGGGCTCCTGCCGTTCGCGCTCGTCGAGGGGCTGCTGCCGCTCACCGCCGATCCCGTGCGGGTGGTCTGGCTGCTGGTGTACGTCGCCGCCGTGCCGACGGCGCTCGCGTACGCGCTCTACTTTGCGGGCGCCGCGGTCGTCAGGTCCGCCACGGTCTCCGTGATCATGCTGCTGGAGCCGGTGAGCGCGGCGGTCCTCGCGGTGACGGCGCTAGGCGAGAGGCTGACCGTTGCGACGGTGGCCGGGACGTCGTTGCTGCTGGTCGCGGTCGTCGGGCTGGCCTGGCAGGAAGCCCGGCCGGCGGCGCTCCGGCGGGATGCCGCCGGGGCCCTCGCCGGCTGACGCGCGAGGGCGAGGGCGAGGGGCGGGTTCCGCGCGACCGCCGGCCCGCGACCGCCGCCCCTCGCCCGTTCCTCCGTCGGGCCTGCGGGCGTTCCTACGGTGCGGACAGGTAGTCGGGCAGCGCGACGGCAGCGTCCAGGTCGTCCGCCGGGATCGGTGTGCCGTAGCCGTGAACCAGCGGAACGACGCCTGTCCAGTACGGCAGGGAGACGTCCTCGGGTTCGTCGCTCGGCCCGCCGGTGCGCACCTTGGCGGAGACCTCGTCGAGGTCGAGCCGGAGCACGGCGGTGGCGGCGAGCTCCTTGGCGTTCGCCGGGCGGGAGTCGTAGGAGCGGCCCGGGACGACCTGGTCGACCAGGGCGTCGAGTGCGGTGCGCTTCTCCTCCTCGTCGGCGACCTGGTGGGCGGTCCCGTGGACGACGACGGAGCGGTAGTTGATCGAGTGGTGGAAGGCCGAGCGCGCCAGGACCAGCCCGTCGACGTGGGTGACGGTCAGACAGACCTCGAGGCCCGGATCGGACTGCCCGGCCATGCGCAGCGGGCGGGAGCCGGTGGAGCCGTGGACGTACAGCGTCTCGCCGATCCGGCCGTAGAGCGTAGGCAGCACGACGGGCGCTCCGTCGCGGACGAAGCCCAGGTGGCAGACGTACGCCCCGTCGAGTATCGAGTGCACCAGCTGGCGGTCGTAGGAGGCGCGACTCCGCCCGCGGGTGGGGTGGGTGCGCTCGGTCGTCCGGTAGGCGGAGTCCGTCGGCAGCGAGGCCATTGCCATCCCCATTGCACTAGTGCATACTGTCTTTTGTGCTAGGAGACTATCGGATCGTGGGTCGTCGCGCATCGGAGATTGCCGCGAACGTGGAGCACGGTGTCGGCGCCGGGGACCTCGCTCCCGGGCAACTGCTGCCGGCCATGCGGGAGTTGGCGTCCCAGCTGGGGGTCAACCCGAACACCGTCGCGGCCGCGTATCGCACGCTGCGCGAGCGGGGTGTCATCGAGACCGCGGGGCGCAGGGGCAGCCGTGTGCGGTCGCGCCCTGCCACCACGGCGCGGGCCTCGCTGCGCGTGGACGCACCGCCCGGCGTGCGCCAGATCTCCGACGGCAATCCCGACGTCGCACTGCTGCCCCCGCTCCACGACGCCTTCGCGGCCGCCGCGCGCCGACAGGACGAGCGGCCGGTGCGGTACGGGGAGGCGTCCGTCGACCCCGAGCTGGCGAGACTCGCCCGGGCCGGGCTGGATGCCGACGGGGTACCGGACGGGCCGATCGCCGTCACCTCCGGCTCGCTCGACGCGATCGAGCGCGTGCTCGGCGCCCATCTGAGATCCGGGGACGCCGTCGCCGTCGAGGACCCCGGCTGGGGCAGTCTGCTGGACCTGATCCCCGCGCTGGGGCTGCGGCCGGTCCCGGTCGCCCTCGACGAGGACGGGCCCCGCCCCGACGAGGTGGAGCGTGCCCTGACCGCGGGAGCCCGGGCGCTCATCGTCACGTGCCGCGCCCAGAACCCCACCGGAGCCGTGATCACCGAGGCGCGCGCCAAGGAGTTGCGCGGAGTTCTTGCCCGCCATCCGCGGGTCCTGCTCATCGAGGACGACCACGGCCACGCCATTGTCGATCAGCCGCTGTACCCGCTCGCCGGGCCGACGGACCGCTGGGTGCTCGTGCGTTCGACGGCCAAGGCGTACGGGCCGGATCTGCGGCTCGCCGTACTGACCGGCGACGCCCTGACCGTCGACCGGGTCCTCGGACGGCAGCGGCTCGGCCCCGGCTGGGTCAGCCGGCTGGTGCAGCGCGCGGTCGTGGAACTGTGGACGGCGGGTGTCGTCGACCCGCTCGTGGTCGCCCGCGCGTACGGCGAACGGCGGGACGCGATGCTGAGCGCACTGGCCGAGCGCGGGCTCGAGGCGCACGGACGCAGCGGGATGAACGTGTGGGTGCCCGTGGCCGACGAGACCGGTGCCGTGGCGCGGCTGCTGCACGCCGGGTGGGCGGTGGCTCCGGGTGCCCGCTTCCGGCTGTCGGCACCGCCAGGGATCCGGCTCACGGTCTCCGGGCTGGCCATGGCCGACATCGAGGCACTGGCCGACGCGGTGGCCTCGGCCGCAGGGCCGCTGCCGGCGCGCAGTTACGGCTGAGGCCCTCAGGGTCGGGCTGCTGCCGACGCGGCTTTGCGGCCGACGCCGGCCGCCGGGCCGCCGCCGGCGAAGCTACCGCTGTCGCCTGCTCTGTGTCAGCGCCGCGCCCGCGAGCACGACGATCGCGCCGACCGGCGTGTTCCAGCCGAGCCGTTCGTTCAGCAGCAACACGCCGGCCGCCGTGGCGATGACGGGGATGAAGTACGTGACCATCGTCGCCGTCGTGGGGCCGACCTCGGCGACCAGCCCGTACTGCAGGAGCATCGCGAAGCCCGTCCCGAGTGCGCCCAGGGCGGCCACCGCGAGCAACGGCACCACCGGGAAGGACGTGGGAAGCGTGGTGAACAGCGGAGTCACCACCGCCAGTTGGAGTGTCGCGAGCAGGAGCTGTGCGCCCGTGAGCGAGAGATCGGAGTGGGCGGAGTCGGCGAGCGTACGCCGGACGTAGATCCAGCCGACCGGGTAGCTCAGCGAGGCGAGCAGCGCCATCGCGGTCCCGGTCACATCCAGCCCGGAGAATCCCTGCCACACGCCGAGGACGGTCAGGACGCCGAGGAACCCGATGCCGAGGCCGGCGACGCGGCGGCGGGTCGGCCGGTCCTCCGAGAGCGCCACGAGGGAGAGGGCCATGCCCCAGAGCGGCGACGTGGCGTTGCAGATACCGGCGAGCGTCGAAGGGATCGTCAGCTCCGCGTAGGCGAAGAGCGAGAACGGCAGTGCGTTGAGGAAGAATGCCGCGACCATGAGGTGGCCCCAGGTGCGCAGCCCTCGTGGGAGCCGCTCGCGCCTGACCGCCATGGTCACCGCGAGGACGGCGGTGCCGAACAGCAGCCGGCCGAAGGTGACCTGGAACGGTGCGTAGGCCTCCGTCCCGAGCTTGATCAGCAGGAAACTGAAGCCCCAGATCAGGGCGAGCACCGCGAACCTGATGCGCCAGTCGAGTGCCGGACGGCGCGCGATGGCGGAGGGAGCCGAGGGCGGCGGGGTGGAGGCCCGCGACGCGGCCTTCGAGGCGGCGGGGGCGGAGGTGCGCGACGTCGGCGCGGCGGTGCTCATGACGTCCAGCTTCGCCGTCCTGATCTCGTAGGACAAGCGAGACTTCTTTGAGAGCTTGGCTTAGCATTGCTTACATGTTGAACCTGGAGCGCCTACGGACCCTGGACGCGCTGGCCCGGCACGGCTCGGTGAGCGGCGCCGCCGACGGGCTGCATGTGACGACATCGGCCGTGTCGCAGCAGATGGCGAAGCTGGAGCGGGAGGTCGGGCAGCAGCTGCTCGCCAAGAACGGACGGGGTGTGCGGCTCACGGACGCCGGGCGGCTGCTCGCCGATCACGCCGCGCGGATCCTGTCCCAGGTGGAGATCGCGCAGGCCGACATCGAGGCGCAGCGCGGGCAGGTCGTCGGCGAGGTGCGTATTGGCGCCTTCCCGACGGCGGCGCGCGGGTTGTTCCCGGCCGCCGTCGGGACGCTGCGCACCGCCCATCCCGAACTGCGTGTGCGCACCAGCGAGCTGGAGCCCGAGGACGCGGTACGGCAGGTGATGCGCGGTGACCTCGACCTGGCCGTCGTGCTCGACTGGAGCAACAAGCGACTGCCGGTGCCGGGCGGGCTGGCCCGGGCGCAGCTGCTGGACGACGCGGCGGATGTCGCGATGCCGGCGGACCACCCGCTCGCGGGGCGTGCGGAGGTGGACCTGGAGGACTTCGCGGACGACGACTGGGTGTCCTGGCCGGAGGGTGAATTCTGTTACGAGTGGCTCGTCTTCACCCTCCGCGCCAAGGGCGTCGAGCCCCGGATCGCGCACATGGCGGGCGAGCACCACACCCAGCTGGCGCTGATCGCGGCGGGCCTCGGGGTGTGCGTGACGCCGAGACTGGGGCGAGGGTCGGTGCCGGAGGGGGTGCGGCTCGTGCCCGTACGGCAGAAGATGCTCCGGCACATCTACGCAACCTGGCGCTCCGACGCGGAGAGGCGGCCGTCGATCCGGGCGGTGGTGCAGGCGCTGCAGTCGGCCGGGGCGGCGGTCTGACCGCGGGGCCTGGTCCCTCCCCGGTTCGCCCTGGTGGCGGGCTCCGCAGCCGGTCGGTGCTGCCCGGGCGGCCCGGGTGGCCGTCCTCGGACGCCGGACGGACCGGGCGCGGCCGGCATCGGCGCGGCCCCGCGTCAGAGCCCGCCGATCTTGCGGAAGTCCCACGACGCGATGGCGTCCGGTGTCAGCCGTGCCCAGGCGTGGCGGCCGTCGTGCGGCATCGTGTCCAGGCCGAAGTTCTTGCGGGCGAAGAGGCGCTCGGGAGCCTCCAGTTCGGGGCAGGGCTCGCCGGTTCGCGGGGACTCGCCGACGAAGACGGCCGTGCCCGAGAGCTCCACGCCGCGCAGGTCGCCGTACTCCTCGCCGGAGTCCACGACCACGGCGATCCGGGGATCGCCGCGAAGGTCCGTCCAGCGGCGGCTGCGGGTGATCGAGTAGAGCCACAGGGATGTTCCGTCCCAGGCGAACCAGAGGGCGCTGACGTGCGGCCGCCCGTCGGCCGACACCGTTGCCACCCGGCAGGTGCGCTGTTCGGCGAGGAATGCGTCCAGCTCGGCCGGTGTCATCATGATCCGGCGGCCACGGCGCTGCGTCACGGCCATCCCAGGCCCCTCCCGATAGCTGACTCCCGAAAACTGACTAGGTGTCAGGAATCATGGACGCTCTTCCCTCATGGCGCAATGCCGGTTACCGTCGCGCGCCCGGCGAACCGCCGGACGCGTCGACGAGGAGGGCGCAGACATGCCGTCGTTCGAACAACTGCTGGAGCAGCTCGACCCGGCCGGGACGGTGCTGCTGACCGTCGAGTGCCAGAACGGTGTCGTCGGGAAGGACGGCGCCCTGCCCGAACTCGCCGCCGCGGCCCGTTCATCGGGCGCCCTGACCCAGGTCGCGCGGCTCGTCGCGGCCGCGCACGACGCCGGGGTGCAGGTCCTCCACGCGGTCGCGGAACGGCGTCCCGACGGGCGTGGTTCGAACCGCAACGCGCGCCTCTTCCGGGCCGCCGAGCGTCTGCCCGTACAGCAGCTGTCGGGCAGCAGAGCGGTCCGGATCGCCGAGCCGATCGAGGTCGCGGACGAGGACATCGTCGTCCGCAGGCTGCACGGGCTGTCCCCGATCGCCGGGACGGACGTCGACGCGCTGCTGCGCAACCTCGGCTGCCGCACCCTCGTCGTGACGGGCGTCTCGGCCAATGTGGCGATCCCGAACGCCGTCTTCGACGCCGTCAATCTCGGCTACACGGCGGTCGTCCCGGGGGACGCCATCGCGGGGGTGCCCCCCGAGTACACCCCCGCGATGATCCGCAACACCCTGTCGCTCGTCGCCACGGTCACCACCACCGACGACGTGCTCGCCTGCTGGAAGCGTCCCCGGCGTACGCCCGTCACGCGAGCTTGATCGAGTCCCCGTCGACCACGATCGACGCAGCCGGCAGGCCCGTGGTGGCGGGTCCGCTCTTCACGCTGCCGTCCTTCGCGTCGAACTTGCTGTTGTGACAGGGGCAGATGATCTCGCCGTCGGTGACGTCCTTCACCGCGCAGCCCTGGTGGGTGCACTTGGACGAGAAGGCCTTGAACTCGCCCGCCGTCGGCTGGGTCACCACGACATCGTCGACGACCACACCGCCGCCCTCCGGGATGTCCGCGGTCTTGGCCAGGACCTTGCCCCCGCCGCCACCCCCCGTCGAACCTCCCGTGCTGCCACCGGAATCGCCGGTCGTGCCGCCGCTGTCGGCGGGCTGCTCGCCCACGCTGCCCGAGTCGTTCGAGCCACCGCACGCCGTCAGCGCCGCGGCGAGCCCTGCTCCGCCGGCCGCTGCCACGACGGTGCGTCGTGCCACCTTCAGTGCCGGTCCCTGCGTTCCAGTCATGTGCCGGACTCCCCTTTCACGGTCGGCCCCCGGTTCGGGCCGCTCTTGATGTTGTACGGGACCAGGGGGCACCCCGTTCAACGGGCCACGCCGGAAAACCGTGCAGGAGTCGTGCGCAATGCTCTACGAAGACTCCTGAGACTCCCAAGTCACCGCGACCCGCGGTGTCACGCTACTGCGTGAGGGCGCTTCCCTCCCCGGCATTGTCGCCGCCGACGACTTCGGCACCTACGTCACGTACACCCCGGGGAGGGACGTCGACCTGGTCCGTGGGCCGGATCGGGTGCCGGTCCGCGGACCAGGACCGGCGCCGGCGTCGTCGTTCCCGCACGAGCGCGGTCGGGCGGTGATCGTGCGGTGATCGTGCGGGATCAGGCCGAGCGCCGAGCGCGGGCCGGGGATCAGCTGACGAAGAGGATGCCGGACTCCGCCCCCGGCGGTTTCACTCCGCTGTCCGCCAGCCGGGCTCGAGACGGTCGAGCAAGGTGCGGAAGGCCGCGTCCGCCCGGTCCCAGTCACCGCGAGCCAGCGGTGCGTGGAGCAGGCCGAAGGTGGCGTCGACCAGAAGGGTGGCCTCGTCGCGGGCTCGTTCGCCCGGGATGCCCAGGTCGACGAAGAGGCGAGTGAGCAGGTCCGTCCACTCGGTGAGGACGTCGCGCATGACCGGGCCGTACCGGTCGGGGTTGAGCAGGCTGGCGGTCATGACCTCGAAGGTGACGGGGAGCATGGCGAGGCGGTCCGGAGCGGTGAGCTGCTGCCACATCTGCTCCACGAAGCGCCGCATGCCCGCGGCGTCCTCGGGTGCGCCGAAGGTGTCGAGCGCATCGCCGAAGCGCAGCAGCGGACGCGTCTCGTCCATGGCCAGCGCCTGGGCGACCAGTCGCTCCTTGCTGCCGAAGTAGTAGAGGAGCATGCGGTCGCTGGTGCCCAGCGCTTGTGCCAGCGGTCGCAACGAGAGGTCCACCAGCCCATTGCGGGTCACGTACTCGCGGACCCGGCTCAGCAGATCTGCGCGTTTGTCCAGGTCAGCCGCTCGCGGCATGAAGACTCGCTCCGATCGGGAATGCCTGAAATCGCCTAGATGATTCCCCTCTTTACTGTAGCACCCGCTACATGTATATTTGATGATGTAGCGACTGCTACATGAATGCCGGGTTCAGGGGCATGCCCCGGCCCAACCCGGCCGGATCCTCGTCATGCCGAGGTGACCGGCCCTGCCCGGAAAGGGGACTGACAGCATGGCCGCCCACGATGCCCCGATGTCCTGGCTCGCCCGGCACCTGGCGCTCTGGTCGCGAACCGTGGGGCCCCTGCGGCCGCTGAGCGCGCCCGCCGCCTGCGCGCAGGGCTGGAATGCGTCCTGGCCCGTGGCTCGTGAACTGGCCTCGGTCGGCCGCACCCGGCGGATGGTGACCTCCCAACTGGGCGACTGGGGCATGGGCGACCTGGCCGACACCGCCGAACTGCTGGTCAGCGAGCTGGTGACCAATGCCCTGCGCCACACGCACGGCCCTGTGCGACTTCATCTGCGTACACGCGGGCTTCGTCTCCTGTGCGAAGTGGAGGATGCGGACTCCGCCGTCCCGGTGCGCCGCATCGCCGACGCCGACGCGGAAGGCGGGCGCGGTCTGGAACTCGTCGACATGCTCGCCGAGGACTGGGGCAGCTCCGGCACGGGCACGGGAAAGATCACGTGGTTCGAACTGCCGATGCCGAACCCCGCCCGCACCGACGCGCACACGGCCCGTCCGGCGGCAGATCCCCTCCGCTGACGGCCCCTGATCCCCTTCATGCCGGAGGCGGCCGGACCGCTCTGGATCACCGGTCCATCTCGGCGGATAGCCTGGGAAAATGCTTACCGAAGTCACAGCGACCCGCTACGTCACGCCCCTGCGTGAGGGCGGTTCGCTCCCGGGCATCGTCGAGGCCGACGATCTCGGTACGTACGTCATGAAGTTCACCGGAGCCGGACAAGGGCGCAAGACCCTGGTCGCCGAGGTCATCTGCGGACGGCTCGGGCGGCGGCTCGGACTGAGGGTCCCGGAGCTCGTGCAGATCCAGCTCGACCCGGTCATCGGCCTGTCCGAGCCGGACCAGGAGGTGCAGGAGCTGCTCAAGGCCAGCGGCGGCCTCAACCTCGGGATGGACTTCCTGCCGGGCTCGCTCGGCTTCGACCCGCTCGCGTACGAGGTGAGCGCCGAGGAGGCGGGCCGGGTCGTCTGGTTCGACGCGCTGATCAACAACGTCGACCGGTCCTGGCGCAACCCCAACATGCTCGTCTGGCACGGCGACCTGTGGCTCATCGACCACGGCGCCACCATGATCTGGCACCACAACTGGCCTGGCGCGCAGGCCTCCGCCGCCAAGCCGTACGACGCCTCCGACCACGCCCTCGCGCCCTTCGCGCCGGACATCGCGGCAGCGGCCGCCGAGCTGGCCCCGCGCGTCACCGAGGAGCTGCTGACCGAGGCGGCCGCGGACGTCCCCGACGAATGGCTGGTCGACGAGCCCGGCTTCGACTCCACCGACGCGCTGCGCCGCGCCTATGTGGAGGCCCTCCTGTCGCGGGCCGCGACCATCCATGAGCGGATCACCCTGAGCGCACCCTCCAAGCCCCGCCCCTCGCAGGCGCCCGGTTGGCTGACCGACCATCTCGCCGCATGGCCGCACACGAGCAACACGAGCAAGAAGGGCGGGGACAAGTGAGCGACCGCGATGTCTTCGAGTACGCGCTGCTGCGCGTCGTGCCGCGCGTCGAGCGGGGCGAGTGCTTCAACGCCGGCGTGGTGGTCTACTGCCGCGCGCGGTCCTATGTGGCTGCCCGTACGCACCTGGACGAGGCCAAGCTGAGGGTGCTGGACCCGCAGGCGGACGTCATGGGCGTACGGGCCGCGCTGCACGCCGTCGAGGGTGTCTGCACGGGGGGCGAG
The DNA here is from genome assembly GCF_040296405.1 of Streptomyces sp. NPDC002133. Lineage (NCBI taxonomy): Bacteria > Bacillati > Actinomycetota > Actinomycetes > Kitasatosporales > Streptomycetaceae > Streptomyces > Streptomyces sp. NPDC002133. The sequence goes on from NZ_JBEOXF010000056.1 coordinate 14,280, forward strand.
GACGCGGGTCAGGCGGCGCGGGACGACGCGGGCCGGCGCTTCCGCTGGCTGATCGCACCCCGCTCCACGGTCGTCCAGCCCGGACCCGTGCACACCGGCCTGACCGCCGACCCGGAGGCCGAGGTCGAGCGGCTGCTCGATGTACTGGTGCGCTGAACGGGCCCATCGGACGGGACGCGTGACCGGGGGCACCCGGTGTGCCGTTGACACCGGGTGCCAGGGCTTCTAGCGTCTCGTCTGCTGAAGGTACTAAGCGGTCGCTCACCCCTCGGGGGGTGATGCGACAGGCCGTGCCGGGCGAGCCGTATCCAAGGGATCCGAGGGCGAGGAGAACCAAACCATGTCCACCACCGAGCAGCGCGTCGCGATCGTGACGGGAGCGGCGCGCGGCATTGGCGCCGCCACCGCCGTGCGCCTGGCGGCCGAGGGCCGTGCCGTCGCCGTACTCGACCTCGACGAGGCGGCCTGCAAGGACACCGTCGAGAAGATCACCTCGGCCGGCGGGAAGGCCGTCGCCGTCGGCTGCGACGTCTCGGACTCCGCCCAGGTGGAGGCTGCCGTGGCCCGCGTGGCCGACGAGCTCGGCGCCCCGACGATCCTCGTCAACAACGCGGGTGTGCTGCGCGACAACCTGCTCTTCAAGATGAGCGAGTCCGACTGGGACATCGTGATGAACGTGCACCTCAAGGGCGCGTTCCTGATGGCCAAGGCCTGCCAGAAGCACATGGTGGACGCGGGCTTCGGCCGTGTTGTCTCGCTGTCGTCCAGCTCGGCGCTGGGCAACCGGGGCCAGGCCAACTACTCCGCCGTCAAGGCCGGTCTGCAGGGCTTCACCAAGACCCTCGCCAAGGAGCTCGGCAAGTTCGGCGTCACCGCCAACGCCGTCGCCCCCGGCTTCATCGTCACCGAGATGACGGCCCAGACGGCCGCGCGCGTCGGCATGGGCTTCGAGGAGTTCCAGGCCGCGGCGGCCACCCAGATCCCGGTGCAGCGGGTCGGCAGGCCGGAGGACGTTGCCAACGCGATCGCCTTCTTCACGGGCGACGACGCCGGGTTCGTCTCCGGCCAGGTCATGTACGTGGCCGGCGGCCCGCTCAACTGAACCGGAGATGACAGAGATGACCGCACAGGAACTTCCCCCGCTCTCCGGCAAGGTCGCCCTCGTCACGGGCGGCAGCCGGGGCATCGGCTACGGCGTCGCCGAGGCGTTCGTCGCCCGCGGTGACCGCGTCTGCATCACCGGCCGCGGCGAGGACGCCCTCAAGGAGGCCGTCGAGCAGCTCGGCGCCGACCGCGTGATCGCCGTCCCGGGCAAGGCCCACGACGAGGCGCACCAGGCGGCCGCCGTCGAGCGCGTGATGGAGGCCTTCGGCCGCGTCGACTTCCTCGTCAACAACGCCGGCACCAACCCCGTCTTCGGCCCGATGGCCGAACTCGACCTCGGGGTGGCCCGCAAGGTCTACGAGACCAATGTGATCTCGGCACTCGGCTTCGCCCAGCAGACCTGGAAGGCATGGCAGAAGGAGAACGGCGGTGCAATCGTGAACATTGCATCGGTCGCCGGGATCTCCGCGTCCCCGTTCATCGGGGCGTACGGCATGAGCAAGGCGGCGATGGTCAATCTGACCCTCCAGCTCGCGCATGAATTCGCCCCGGCCGTGCGGGTCAATGCGATCGCACCCGCCGTGATCAAGACAAAGTTCGCGGAAGCCCTTTACGAGGGCCGGGAGGCGGAGGCCGCCGCGGCCTATCCGCTGGGCCGGCTCGGCGTTCCCCAGGACATCGGCGGGGCCGCCGCGTTTCTCACCTCCGACCAGTCGGACTGGATCACGGGGCAGACTCTCGTGGTCGACGGGGGTATTTTCCTGAATGCCGGAGTCCACTGAACCGGTTTGTGCCTGAATGGCTCAGGATTCGCTCAAGTGCCCCGTCGGACCTCCCCGTTGATCCGGCGGGGCACTGCGGTATGGTTCGCCGACCCATGGCTGAACGAGGAGCGTGCACGTGTTCAACCGGACGATGCTGCGGGCGGCTGCAGCCCTTGCGTCCATATCCCTGATAACGGGATGCGGTCTGTTTTCGGACGAAGACGCCGATGGGGCCAAGCCAGTGGTGGTCGGCACGACGAGTGCGCCCAGCACACTCGATCCAGCCGCCGCGTGGGACGGCTCGTGGGAGCTCTACCGCAATGTGTTCCAGACACTCCTGAGTTTCCCGACCGGGAGCACGAGTCCGCAGCCCGACGCGGCTCAGAGCTGCAAATTCATCGATCCGACCAGTACGACGTACCAGTGCACGCTGCGCGAAAACCTTAAATTCTCCAACGGGCACACGCTGGACGCCGCCGCCGTCAAGCACTCCATCGATCGTATCCAGAAGATCAACGTCAACGGCGGTCCCAACGGACTGCTCGGATCCCTCGGAGAGGTGAAGGCCGAAGGGGACCGCACGATCACCTTCCGGCTCACCAAGGCGGACGCCACCTTCCCGTTCATCCTCGCCACACCCGCGATGTCCCTCGTCGACCCCGCCGAGTACCCGGCGGACAAGGTCCGCGAGGACGGCAAGCTCCTCGGCTCCGGCCCGTACAGCCTGGAGTCGTACACGGAGGGCTCCGAGGCCCGGCTGAAGAAGAACCCCCACTACAACGGGTTCGCCGACCGCAAGAACGATGCCGTCACCATTCGCTACTTCAAGGACTCCGAGGCGATGGTGACCGCGCTGAAGAACAAGGAGATCGACGTCACCAACCGAGGCCTCACCGCGGAGGAGGTCATCGCCCTGCAGGAGAAGAAGCCGCAGAACGAGGGCCTCCAGGTCGTCGAGGCCGTCGGCGCCGACATCCGCTACCTGGTCTTCAACCCCAAGGACCCGGCCTCGGCCAAGCTCCCGGTGCGCCGCGCGATCGCCCAGATCGTCGACCGTGAGGCGCTCGTCGCCGAGGTCTACCAGGGCACGGCCGAGCCGCTGTACTCCATGGTTCCCAAGGGCATCGCCGGGCACACCACCAGCTTCTTCGACACGTTCGGCGACCCGGACGTCGACAAGGCGAAGGAGATCCTCCAGGAGGCCGGGATCGACGAACGGGTCGAGCTGACCTTCTGGTTCACCACGGACCGCTACGGCTCGTCGACCGCTCCCGAGTTCGCCGAGCTCAAGCGGCAGCTGGACGCGTCGGGACTGTTCAAGATCACGCTGAAGAGCAAGCCCTGGAAGGAGTTCCAGGCGGGCTACAAGAACGGCGAGTACCCGGTGTTCGGCCGAGGCTGGTTCCCGGACTTCCCGGACCCGGACAACTTCGTCGCGCCGTTCGTCGGCAGGAACAACGCGCTCGGCACCCCGTACGACAGCCCGGAGATCGCCCAGCAGCTCACGCTGTCCCGCAAGGAGAGCGACCGCGGGGCCGTGTCCAAGCAGTTCGAACGGGCGCAGGCCATCCTCGTGGACGACGTCCGGCTGCTTCCGCTCTGGCAGGGCAAGCTGCACATCGCCGCCAGCGAGGAGATCGCGGGCTGTGAGCGCGCCATGGACCCGCAGACGATCATGCAGGTGTGGGAGCTGCACCGGAAGACCAGCTGGTAGCAGGCCGCGGCCGGGCCCTGTGCCCGGCCGCCGTCGGCGATTGTCAGTGGCCGCGGGTAGGTTCTGTGATCAGAGAACCGGATCAGAGAACTGATCGCATACCGGAGGTTGTTGACGTGACCGACACCGCCATGCTGCCCGAGTCCTGGCGCGGCATCCTCGGCGAGGAGCTCCAGAAGCCGTACTTCAAGGAGCTCGTCGACTTCGTCGAGGACGAGCGCGCCAAGGGGCCGGTGTACCCGCCGCGCGAGGAGGTCTTCGCCGCGCTGGACGCCACGCCCTTCGACCGGGTCAAGGTGCTGATCCTCGGCCAGGACCCGTATCACGGGGAGGGCCAGGGCCACGGACTGTGCTTCTCGGTGCGCCCGGGCGTCAAGACGCCGCCCTCCCTGCGGAACATCTACAAGGAGATGCAGGAGGAGCTGGGGCACCCCGTGCCCGACAACGGCTATCTGATGCCGTGGGCCCAGCAGGGCGTCCTCCTGCTCAACGCGGTGCTGACGGTGCGGGCCGGCGAGGCCAACTCCCACAAGGGCAAGGGCTGGGAGAAGTTCACGGACGCGGTGATCGGCGCCGTGGCCTCGCGGCCCGATCCAGCGGTCTTCGTCCTCTGGGGCAACTACGCCCAGAAGAAGCTGCCGCTGATCGACGAGCAGCGCCATGTGGTGGTGAAGGGCGCCCACCCGTCGCCGCTGTCGGCGAAGAAGTTCTTCGGCTCCCGCCCGTTCACGCAGATCAACGAGGCCGTCGCGGCCCAGGGGCACGAGCCCGTCGACTGGCGCATCCCCGACCTCGGCTGACGGTTCGCGCACCTGGCTGACAGGCTCGGGCCCCGCTCCGAGCCTGTGCCGGAAAGCCGGTGGTGGCCGCTAGCGTCTGGAGACGCATGTTCGTGCGATCAAGGCGCTGGAGGCCGCGGTGAGGGAGCAGCACGAGACGTCGGAAGACGCCGTCATGACCAGGATCGGGCAGGCGGTCATACTGCTGCACGCGGGGGACCGCGAGGAGGCGCGGAACCGCTTCGGCGAGCTTTGGACGCAGATCGGTGAGGCCGGCGACCCACTGCACCGCTGCACCCTCGCGCACTACATGGCGGACACGCAGGACGATCCCGGGGACGAGCTGGCCTGGGATCTGCGGGCGCTGTCCGCCGCGGAGGGGCTGACCGGCGAGCGCCTGGCGTGGCACGACTCGGCGGTCGCGGTGCGCGGTATGTACCCCTCGCTGTATCTGAATCTCGCCGCGGACTATGTGAAGCTGCAGCGCCCGGAGGCCGCGCGCGCCCATCTCGACCGCGCTCGTGCGGCGTCGGACGCCCTGGGCGACGACGGGTACGGGGACGGCGTGCGGGCGGCGATCGCGCGGCTGTACCGGCAGTTGGCCGGTGGCTGACCGGTCGCGCCGCCCGGTCCCGGTTACTCGCCCGTCGCGCCGTCTATCTGCTCGCGGATGAGATCGGCGTGCCCGTTGTGGCGGGCGTACTCCTCGATCATGTGGGTGTAGATCCAGCGGAGGCTGAACGGCTCACCTGCCTGCCCCTTACGCGTCGAGACGTCGTCGAGCGTGCGGGACGCGGCCGCCTCGCGGGCCTTGGCGATCTCGGCCCGCCACGTGGCATGCGCCTCGTCCCAGGTGTCCTGCTCCCCGACATGGAACTCGCCGTCGGGGTCCGCCTCCGAGTAGTAGAGAGGCGGGGCCTGCTCATCGGCCAGCACCCGCCGGAACCAGTGGCGTTCGACGTCCGCCAGATGCCGTACGAGGCCGAGGAGCGAGAGCTCGGAGGGCGAGAGGGGGGCCCGGCGCAGCTGCGCGTCGTCGAGCCCCGCGCACTTCATGGCCAGCGTCTCGCGGTGGTAGTCGAGAAAGCCCTCCAGCATCGCGCGCTCGCCGGCGACCGTGGAGGGTTCGGTACGAAGATCGGTAGTCGTCATGGCGGGCATCCTCGCGGATCGGTCCGAGCCATGGCCAGGCATTAACCGGCGGGCGTGCCGTGATCCCGGTCCGTGCCGTGATCCGCCTTTGTGCGCCCACCCTCCTTCGTGTGTCGGTCCCCGTCCGTGCCGCGAATCCCGCTGGCGCTCCCGTCCGCGTCCCCGATCCCGTCCGTGCGCCTGTCCGCGTCCCCGTCCCCGAGCATGCCGCGGAGCAGTTCCCGGAAGCCCTTCCTGAGCTCGGCCCTGCCGGGCACCTGCGCGTGGTAGGACCCGGCCGCGCACGAGAACATCAGCCCTTCGCACCACGCCACCAGCGACAGGGCGTGCCGCTCCGGCTCGGCGGAGCCGGCTCCCGTCATCAACGCCACCAGCGGCTCGCGGAACGCCGCGCCCGTGCGGTCGTAGTACGCGCGCAACTCGGGTCTGCGGGTGGCCTCCAGGGCCAGTTCGTAGCGGGCCACCAGCAGCGCCGGGTGATCGGTGAGATAGCGGTGGAGGGCGAGGGCCAGCGCGTCGGTCAGGTCCTGCGCGCCGCCCCGGGGGACCGGCATCTCGTCAGGGGCGAGCACCCGCGCCTCGCGCTCCGCAAGGCGGCGCACGGCGGCCTCCAGGAGAGCCTGCCGGGTGCGGGCGAGGTTGGACGTCGAGCCCTGCGGCAGCCCGGCCACCTCGTCCACCGCCCGGTGGGTGAGCCCGCGCATGCCCCGCTCGGCGAGGAGGGTCAGCGCGGCGTCGGCGATGAGTTCGGGGCGGGCGGCGGCGGACGTGCGTGCGGTCATGGGGGCAACCTATCTCGGGCACTACATCTGTAGTACGATGACGAGGGCACTACAGGTGTAGTTCCGAGGAGGAGTCATGGACCGGACCCGCGCTCCCCGCGCCGTCGTCGTCGGAGGCGGCATCGGCGGACTCACCGCCGCCGTCGCCCTGCACCAGCAGGGCTGGGAGATCACCGTTCTGGAGCGCGCCGCCGCCCTCACCCCCGTCGGCGCCGGAATCGGCCTCGCGCCCAACGCCCAGCGAGCCCTCGACGTCATCGGCCTCGGCGAGCAGGTCAGGTCCCTCTCCGCCTGGCAGGGCGACGGCGGCCTGCGCACCCCCCGGGGCCGCTGGCTGAACCGCACCGACAGCGCTGTCACCACCGAGCGCTTCGGCGGCCCGCTCGTCCTGCTGCACCGCTCGACCCTCGTGGACATCCTGACCTCCGCACTGCCCGGCGGAGCCGTACGGACCGGAGCGGCCGCCACCCTCACGGACGCGGGCGACGAAGGGCGCCCGGCCGTCGTCACCACCCCAGGTGGCGACCTGGAGGCCGACCTCGTCGTCGCCGCGGACGGCATCAACTCCGCCGTGCGCCGCGCGCTGTTCCCGGCCCACCCCGGGCCGCGGTACTCCGGCTTCACCACCTGGCGCCTCGTCGTCCCCGCGCCCGTCCGGCCCTTCGCCCCGCACGAGACCTGGGGACGCGGCCGCATCTGGGGCACCCAGCCGCTGAAGGACGGACGCATCTACGCCTACGCCGCCGCCGTGACACCCGCCGGCGGGCGCGCCCCGGACAGCGAGAAGGCCGAGCTGCTCCGCCGCTTCGGCGGCTGGCACGAGCCGATTCCCGGCATCGTCGAGGCCGCCGGGACCGACGGAGTGCTGCGCCACGACGTGCACCACATGGCCGAGGCGCTGCCCGCCTATCACCACGGCCGGGTCGCGCTCGTCGGCGACGCGGCCCATGCCATGCAGCCCACCCTCGGCCAGGGCGGCAACCAGGCCATCGAGGACGCGATCGTGCTCGCGCACCACGCGGGCCGCGGCCCGGACGCCGTCCGCGGCCTGCCCGCGTACACCCGGGACCGGCTGCCGCGCACCATGGGGATCGTGCGGCAGGCCACGAGGACCGGCCGTACGGCCATGCTGAGCAGCCCCGCCGCCGTCGCCGTGCGCGACACACTCGTCGCGGCCGTCTCCCGCTTCGGCCCCGGCCTCGTCCTGCGCAGCTTCGACGGCATCGCCGACTGGCGGCCGCCGCAGCACACGTATGCTGCCGGAACGGCGGGGACGCACACGGCAACGCGATGACGCGAGAGGGAGGCCAACGGTGAAGGTCGGCTGTATCGGGCTGGGAGACATCGCGCAGAAGGCGTACCTGCCGGTGCTCACCACCCGCGCGGATGTCGAACTGCATCTGCACACCCGCACCCCGGCCACCCTCGACCGGATCGCGGCGGCCCACCACATCCCCGGGGCGCGCTGCCACACCACCCTGGACTCGCTCCTCGCCCAGGACCTCGACGCCGCGTTCGTGCACGCCCCCACGCCCGTCCATCCCGAGCTCGTGGCGCGGCTGCTGGAGGCCGGCGTACCGACGTACGTCGACAAGCCGCTCGCCTACGAACTCGCCGACTCCCAGCGTCTGGTGGAGCTCTCCGAGCGGACCGGCACGAGCCTCGCCGTCGGCTTCAACCGCCGCTTCGCCCCCGGCTACGCCCAGTGCCTCGAGCACCCGCGCGAGATCGTCCTCATGCGCAAGAACCGCATCGGCCTCCCCGAGGACCCGCGCACCCTCGTCCTCGACGACTTCATCCATGTCGTCGACACCCTCCGCTTCCTCCTCCCAGGCCCGGTCGAGCACACCGACGTGCGGGCGCGGATCCGCGACGGACTCATGCACCACGTGGTCCTGCAGCTCTCCGGCGACGGTTTCACCGCGATCGGCATGATGAACCGGCTGAACGGCTCCACCGAGGAGATCCTCGAAGTCGCGGGCCAGGACACCAAGCGGGAGGTCGTGAACCTCGCGGACGTCATCGACCACAAGGGCCAGCCCACCGTGCGGCGGCGCGGCGACTGGGTGCCGGTGGCACGCCAGCGCGGCATCGAGCAGTGTGTGTCCGCCTTCCTCGACGCCGTCCGCGCGGACAAGTTCCTCAGTGCCCAGGACGCACTGCTGACCCATGAGCTGTGCGAGCGGGTGGTACGGCAGTCTCTGGAGCAGGCTTCCTGAGAGCGCGCAGGCCCTCGCTCGCGCACAGCGCCGCCAGCACCGCCAGCGCGCCGTACACCGGCCAGTCGCCGAACCGGACGTACGGCGTCGTGCCCCGGGCGAGCGGCACCTCGTACACGGCGGCGGTACGGGCATCCGTGCCCAGCCGCTCACCCAGCGGTTCACCCTCCGGCCCGTACACGGCGCTGATGCCCGTGAGCGTGGCGTGCACCATCGGCCTGCCGGTCTCCGCGGCCCGCAGAGCCGCGAGCGAGGCATGCTGCGCGGGCGCCCAGCTGTCCTGGAAGGTCGACGTCGCGGACTGCGCGACCAGCAGCTGGGTACCGCTCCTGACCAGCCGGCGGCTCATGTCGGGGAACGCCGACTCGAAGCAGACCAGCGGCCCCACGCGCAGCCCGGCGCGGTTCTCGCCGTCCTGCAGCACCATCACGGACTGCCGGCTGCCGCGCATGCGGTCCTCGCCCGCGGCCTTGCCCACCGACGTGGCCCAGCCCAGCAGCGCACGGGCCGGGACGTACTCACCGAAGGGGACCAGCCGCATCTTGTCGTAGCGGTCCCCGGTCGGCCCGTCCGGGCCCACGAGCACCGTGGTCTTGAAGATTCTCCCGCTCGCTCCGCCGGGGGGACCCCCGGGCCGTTCGTCCGAGCGCCGCGCGTCCACATTGACCAGCACGTCGGCGCCCACCTCACGGGACACCGCGGCGAGCCGCGCCGCGTAATCGGGCCGCGCCGCCAGATCCACACCGACGCTGCTCTCGCCCCACACCACGAGATCCACGTCGCGGCCCGCCAGCTCCCGGGTGAGCTGTTCGCCTCGGGCGAAGCGCCGGTCGGCTCCGCCGACCCCGTTGACGACCCCCGGCTGGACGACGGCGACCCGGACGACGTCACCGCTCCGCTCGGGCCGCGGCGACCACAGCCACACCGCCCCGACGGCCAGCGCGCACGCGCAGGCGCCCGCCACCGCGGGGACGCGCGCCGTCGGGACGGCCAGGAGCACCGCCACCGCCGTGTTCACCGCCACCACCAGCAAGCTCACCAGCCATACCCCGCCCACCGAGGCGAGCCGCAGCGCGGGCGGCACCTCCCACTGACTGGCCCCGAGCAGGCCCCACGGGCCGCCCAACCCCTCCCAGGACCTGACCAGTTCGACCATCAGCCAGCCCGACGGCAGGACGGCGATCGCGGCGGCGGCCCGGCTCGCCGACGGCGCTCCGCCCGCCCTGCCCGCCGCGCCCAGCATCGAGCGGACCAGCCACCCCCAGGGCGCCCACAGCAGCCCGAGCAGCGCCGCGATCAGCAGGATGAACACATGGAGGTTCGGCATGAGCCAGTGGTGCATCGCCAGCATGAAACCGGTGCCGCCGAGCCAGCCGTCCAGCATCGCGCGACGGCCGGTCGCGGCCGTACGGGTCAGCAGCAGCCACGGCACGAGCGCGACATACGCGAACCACCACAGCCCCGGTGCCGGAAAGGCGAGCGCGGGCAGCGCGCCCGCCACGAACACGGCCGCGCCACGCCACCACGGGGACGACAGCAGCCTCGTCAGCTGCTCCCGCCGGCCGACCGGAACCCGCATACCGCGCCTCCTCGCCCCAGACCCGGGGGCCCGGAGCCCCGGGAGCAGTGTGTGCCTCCAGTGTGAAGGAGCGGCGCGCACCCCGACAGTGCCCGGGTGCTCGGCCGGGCCGGCCGGCGGCCGCGGATCGGTGGGTGGCACCGGAACAGTCGGTGGCCGTGGATCCGGCGGCTCCGGGTCGGGCGGCGGCCCCGGACCCGCCGGTGGACTCGGATCAGTCCGTGGACGGGGATCAGTCGGTGGCGGCGGCCAGGAAGGCGGCGTGCCGCCACTTCTCGTGCACGGTCACCGAACGGAGCCGCCATCCACCGTCCGTACGCACGAGACCGAACGCGTACCGCCCGCCAGAGACGAAGTCGTCCCCCGACTCCAGCCGCATCGGATTGACATAGTCGGCCTGGACGTCCGCCCCGTCGCCCGGATAGCCGCCGAGATCCTGGATCCGCACCCGCCGGTTGACGATCAGATGCTGCCGTACGGGAAACAGCTGCATCGTCTCCGCCAGCCAGTCCGCGACCTCCGCCGCAGCGCCCTCTATACCGCCGGAGCCGCGGTAGTCGGCACGGCCGTCCGGGGTGAACAGGGCCCGGTAGCCGGTCCAGTCGGAGTCGTCCACGGCCACCGCGTAGCCGGTGATCACGTCGTCGATCGCCAGCCGGTCCATCACCGTCGCGAGATTCACGCGCTGCGTCATCGGCCAAGTGTGGGTCAGCGGACGCCTCACGCCAAGAGGCCATGCAGGATCCGCGATCACTTCCGGTGACGGCCGACGGGCTCGCCGCGGCGGACCGCTCCGGGGGCACGGGCGGCCGGGTGGTCGGCACGGGCGGAGGAGCTCAGCTGCCAGGGCACGCTCGTGACCATGACCCCGGGGGTGAAGAGGAGCCGGCTCTTCAGCCACAGCGCGGACTGGTTGTGCAGCAGGTTCTCCCACCAGTGCCCGACGACGTACTCCGGGATGAAGACGGCGATGACGTCCCGGGGGCTCTCGCGCCTGATGGAGCGGACGTACACCAGCACCGAACTGGTGATCTCCCGGTACGGGGAGTCGAGGATCTTGAGCGGCACCTCGATGCCGTACTCCTCCCACTGCCGCTGCAGGCCCGCCGACGCATCCCGGTCGACGGCGACGGTCAGCGCCTCCAGCCGGTCCGGACGGAGGGCACGGGCGTAGGCGAGCGCCCGCAGGGTGGGCTTGTGCAGGGTGGAGACCAGCACGATCGCCAGCACCCGGGAGGGCGGGCGCAGTTCGGCGCGCGGGTCGGTGACCGCGAGCTCGGCCGCCGTGTGGTCGTAGTGGCGGCGGATGCCCCGCATCGTCACCCACAGCACGATCCCGGCGAGCACCGCGAGCCAGGCGCCCTGGGTGAACTTGGTGGCGAGCACGATGGCCAGCACCAGGCAGGTGACGACCGCGCCGGTCGCGTTGATGATCCGGGTGAGGTGGTGGCGCCGGCGCACGGCGGGGTCGGTCTCCGTGCGCAGCTCCCGGTTCCAGTGCCGGACCATGCCGGTCTGCGAGAGCGTGAAGGAGGTGAACACGCCGAGGATGTACAGGTGGATGAGGCTGGTGACATTCGCCTTGTACGTCCACAGGAGCAGTCCCGCCACGATCGCGAGTGCCAGGATGCCGTTGGAGAAGGCCAGTCGGTCCCCGCGGTTGTGCAACTGCCGCGGCAGGTAGCGGTGCTGGGCGAGGATCGAGGAGAGCAGCGGGAAGCCGTTGAAGGCGGTGTTCGCCGCGAGGATCAGCACGAGCGCGGTGGCGGCCTGGACGTAGTAGAAGCCGAAGCTGCTCTCGCCGCCGAAGACCGAGGCCGCCAGCTGGGCGATCACCGTGCGCTGGGTGTAGTTCTCGCAGTCGGGCAGGCCCGTCAGGCTGCAGCTGTCCTCGGCGATGTGCACCTTGGCGACGATCGCGAGCGTCGTGACACCGACGAACATCGTGATGGCGATGAGGCCCATGGCGGCCATGGTGGTGGCCGCGTTCTTCGGCTTGGGCTTGCGGAAGGCCGGCACCCCGTTGGAGATCGCCTCGACCCCGGTCAGGGCCGTGCAGCCGCTGGAGAACGCGCGCAGGACCAGCATGACCAGCGCCAGACCCATCAGGTTCGCGTCGGCCGGATCCGGTTCGATGCCGTACGCGGCGGTCGGGGCGACGGGAGCGTCGCCGAGCAGGTAGCGGAGCAGGCCCGTCCCGCACATGATCAGCATGCCGGCGATGAACAGGTAGGTCGGGGCGGCGAACGCGCGGCCCGACTCCCGCACCCCGCGCAGATTCATCGCGGTGAGGAGGGCGACGAAGACGAGCGCCATCAGCACCCGGTACTCGGCCAGTTCCGGAATGGCCGAGATGATGTTGTCGACACCGGAGGCCACGGACACGGCGACGGTCATCACGTAGTCGACGAGCAGCGAGGCGGCGACCACGAGACCCGCGGACGGGCCCAGATTGGTGGAGGCCACCTCGTAGGAGCCGCCGCCGCTCGGATACGCGTGGACCACCTGGCGGTACGAGAGGACGACGACCGTCATCAGCGCCACGACCGCGGCCGCGATCCAGGGCGTGAAGTGCAGATAGGCCAGGCCGCCGAGCGTGAGCACGAGCAGGATCTCCTGGGTGGCGTACGCGACCGAGGAGAGCGGGTCCGAGGCGAAGATCGGCAGCGCGAGCCGCTTCGGCAGCAGCGTCTCGCCCAGCTCCTCGCTGCGCAGCGCGCGCCCGATGACCAGCCGTTTCAGGATCGCCGTGACGTTGAACACGGCGTGAGCGTATGCGTCGCACCCTCGCTCGCCGCGACCCGCCGCGCCGGACTCACGCGGGCGACAGCCACCGGACGGGCGCGGGGGCCCTCGGGCTCAGCCCGCCGATTCGCCTGCGTGGGGGCTGAGCGTGTCCGTGCCTACGAGGATGAAGAGAAGGATGCCGAGCAGGATCCGGTAGATGACGAAGGGCATGAAGCTCTTGGTGGTGATGAACTTCATGAACCAGGCAATCACCGCGTATCCGACGCCGAAGGCGATGACCGTCGCGAAAATGGTCGGGCCCCAGGACACATGCCCGCCCTCGCCGGCGTCCTTGAGCTCGAACAGGCCGGATGCGAGCACCGCCGGGACGGCGAGCAGAAACGAGTAGCGGGCCGCGGCCTCGCGGGTGTAACCCATCAGCAGACCGCCACTGATCGTGGCGCCTGAGCGGGAGACCCCCGGAATCAGGGCCATCGCCTGGCAGATGCCGTAGATCAGACCGTCCTTGACGGTCAGCTCCTCCAGGGACTTCCGGTGCTTGATCGCGCGGTGCTTGCCGCCCGTCTCGTCGCGGGCCGCCAGGCGGTCGGCGATGCCGAGCACGATGCCCATCACGATGAGCGTGGTGGCGATCAGCCGCAGATCCCGGAAGGGGCCCTCGATCTGGTCCTTGAGTGTGACGCCGAGCACTCCGATCGGGATCGAGCCGACGATCACGAGCCAGCCCATCTTCGCGTCGTGATCACGGCGCATGGCCTTGTTCGTCAGGGAGCGGAACCAGGCGGAGACGATGCGGGCGATGTCCTTGCGGAAGTAGATCAGGACGGCCGCCTCCGTACCGATCTGGGTGATCGCGGTGAACGCCGCACCCGGGTCGTGCCAGCCCGCGAACGCCGCCGTCAGGCGCAGATGCGCGCTGGACGAGATGGGCAGGAACTCGGTCAGCCCCTGGACGAGCCCGAGGATGAGTGATTCGAACCACGACATGAAAGCTAAGCCGTCCAAGTGCTGGTCAGGTCGGAATGTACGGTGCGGACCGCGATCATGCATCCGGCCCGTGGCAGCGTAGCGTCATCGGATTTCCGGCCTGCGGGCGGGCTGTCGCACAGGGCCCCGCGCAAGATCGCCCCCGGCCGCCCTTCCCGGGCGGGCAGTTGCACACCGGCCCGCTCCGCGGATCGGGGCGGCGCTCCCTGACGAGGCGGCGGTGCTCCGCGGTCCGCGGCGCCGACTCGGCTTTCCGGGCGAGGGGATGCCGCGGTGGGGCGCGGGCCCTGCCGTCCGGTGGGCGGGCCTCAGTCGTCCGTGGGGCCCGTCACCGTCCAGCCCGGCGCGCGGACGTGCGCAGTGAGGGTGTCCGGGGTCGCCTCGTCGCCGCAGGACGCGCAGACGACGACCGGGGTGAGCTGCTCGCCGCAGGAGTGCTCCAGGGTCATCGGGGGGTGTTTCGCGAGGTGCCGGTCGCCCCAGGCCATCAAGGTCAGCAGGACGGACTGCAGTTCGCGGCCGGCGTCCGTCGGAACGTACTCGAAGCGCTGCGGGCGCTCGCTGTACGGGACCTTCGTCAGTACCCCGGCCTCGACGAGGCGGCGCAGCCGGGCTGTGAGGACGTCGCGAGGGGCACCGGTGTTGCGGGCGATCCGGTCGAAGCGGCGGACGCCGAGGAAGACCTCGCGCAGAACGAGCAGGGCGTACTTCTCGCCGACGAGAGCGAGCGTGTCGGCGATGGAACAGGGTCGCGGGGCCTTCATGGGACCACCTTAGAGGGATGGGTTGGAATTCCCTACCTACTTGGCTACCGTTGAGTAGCCAGTGAGTCCAGTTTTCCAACTCACGCACGCTCCGCACGCCGCGGTGTCGTGCCGTGCCCTGAGCGAGGAGCGCGCTCCATGCGTGATGCCGTCATCGTCGAAGCAGTCCGTACGCCGATCGGGAAGGGCAAGCCGAACGGCGCGCTCGCACAGATTCACCCGGTCGCGCTGCTCACCCACACCCTCACGGCCCTCGTCGAGCGCAGCGGAATCGATCCGGCCCTCGTCGACGACGTGATCGGCGGCACCGTCGACCAGGTCGGCGAGCAGGCCATGAACACCACTCGGAACGCGTGGCTGGGCGCCGGGTTCCCCGAGTCCGTGCCCGCCACGACGGTCGACCGCCAGTGCGGCTCGTCCCAGCAGGCCGTCCACTTCGCGGCGCAGGGCGTCATGGCCGGGGCGTACGACGTCGTCATCGCCTGCGGGGTCGAGTCGATGAGCCGCGTACCGATGTGGTCCAACGTGCCGCCCGGCGCCGACCCCTTCGGACCAGGGGTCGCCAAGCGGTATCCGGAGGGGCTGGTGCCGCAGGGGATCAGCGCCGAACTCATCGCCGCGAAGTGGTCCATCGGACGTGAGGCGATGGACGCGTACGCGGTGACCTCGCACGAGCGGGCGGCCGCGGCCTGGGCGGACGGGCTCTTCGACGCCGAGGTCGCGCCGGTCGCCGGGCTGACCGGGGACGAGAGCGTGCGGCCGGGAACGACGGCCGAGGTCCTGGCCGGGCTGCGGCCCGCCTTCGAGGACCCGGCCTTCGCCGAGCGCTTCCCGCAGATCGAGTGGTCGGTCACGGCGGGCAACAGCAGCCCCGTGAACGACGGGGCCTCGGCGGTCCTCATCGTGTCGGGCGAGACCGCCGAGCGTCTCGGTCTGCGGCCGCTCGCCCGGCTGCACAGCTTTGCCGTGACCGGCTCCGATCCGCTGCTGATGCTGACCGGAGTGCTCCCGGCCACGGAGAGGGTGCTGAAGCGGGCCGGGCTCGCCCTCGACGACATCGACCTCTTCGAGGTCAACGAGGCCTTCGCGAGCGTCGTCCTCGCGTGGCTGCAGGAGACGGGCGCGGATCCGTCGCGGCTCAACGTCCACGGCGGGGCGCTGGCGCTCGGGCATCCGCTCGGTGCGAGTGGTACCCGCCTGATGACCACGCTCGTCCATGCGATGCGGGCGCGTGGCGCGCGCTACGCGCTCCAGACGATGTGCGAGGCGGGCGGGCTCGCGAACGCGACGATCCTGGAGGCGGTGTAGGTGCTGTACGTCCTGTAGGTCCCGCACGCGCGGGGGGCGCCGTCGGCGGGTTTTGTCCCCGCCCCGCTCCTTCCCGAATCGGGGTTGCGCCCCCGAACCCCGGGGGCGTTCCCGGTGCCCGGCCCGGGTGCCCGTCCTCGAGCACCGGACGGGCTGGATATGTGTGCCCCGTACGGGGTGGTCAGCCCTGGTGCCCGTCCTCGAGCGCCGGACGGGCTCGATTGGTGTGAGTCCGGTACCGGTGGGTCGGACGGGCGTGACAGGCGCCGGGCCCTACAGGGAGGCGGGATCCGTCCTCGAGCGCCGGACGGGCTGCACGGGAGCCCAGCGCCTCCACGCCCGCGAGGGCGTGGGGGCGGGGCCGCGCCGGAGCCCCACGCGGTGGAGCCGTACAGCGACACTGCGGGAGGGGCGGGCGCGGGGAGGGAGCCCGCCGCAGCGTCCGGTTCGACGGGTCCGACGGGATCCGACGAGGTCAGGAGGCGCGCAGGCGGTGGCGTTTGCGCCAGGCCAGGAGCGCGCCGGCCGCGGCCGAGACCGCGATGAAGCCCGTCGCCGCGAGGAAGGCCGGCGAGGTCGGCGAGGCCGCGCGGCTGCCCGCCACGACGTAGGCCGCCGTGTTGGGGATCGAGCCGAGTGCCGTCGCCAGGAGGAAGGGCACGTAGCCCATGCGGGACACCGCGGCGCAGTAGTTGGCAGCCGCGAAGGGAATGCCGGGGAAGAGCCGCAGGGCCAGCATGGAGCGGAAACCGTGCCGGCTGAGCTGGCCGTCCGCCGCGGTCAGCCAGCGGCCGCGCAGCAGGGGCCGGAGCGCGTCCTGCCCCAGCACGCGGCCCAGGGTGAACGCGATGCCCGCGCCGATGACCGTTCCGGCGAGCGCGGCGGCAAGGCCCGCCTGGGCGCCGAAGAGCGCGCCCGCGGCCAGGTTCAGCAGGGGCCGCGGCACGAACGCCGCCGTGCACAGTCCGTACGCCGCCCCGAAGAGGACCACCGCCGCGCCGCCGCTCATCTGGAACGGCCGCCCCGCGGCGAGCAGCCGCTGCGGCTCGTACAGCACCATCACGGAGGCCGCGCACGCCAGCAGCAGCACGAGCAGCGCCAGCCGGGCCCAAGGGGAGACGAGGGCCCGGCTGCAGCGGAGAGCGAGGCCGTCGCGCGGCCCGGGGACGGGGTCGAGCATCCGGGGAGAGTAACCGACACACCGCGCTGATCGCCGTAACCTGTGCCGCATGACGCCCCCGGCCACCCCGCGCAGCGCTCTCGCCGACACCGTGCTGGAGCGGCTCACCACCACGTACGCCGCCGCGGCCGACCCGGCCAGGGCCGTGGAGGCCGCCGCGTACATGAAGGACGTCGCGCCGTTCCTCGGCATCCGCACACCCGAGCGGCGCGCCCTGTCCCGGACCGTCCTCGACGGCACCCCGCGACCGACCGAGGCCGACTGCACGGCCGTCGCGCTGCGCTGCTGGGCGCTGCCCGAGCGCGAGTACCACTACTTCGCCGTCGACTATCTGCGCCGCCACGTCGGACGCTGCTCCTCCGGGTTCCTGCCGGTCGTCCGCCACCTCGTCACCACCGTCTCGTGGTGGGACACCGTCGACGCACTCGCCTCGCACGTCGTCGGCGGGCTCGTCGCCGCCGATCCGCGGCTGGTGCCCGTCATGGACGAGTGGATCGAGGACGACGACCTCTGGATCGCCCGCACCGCCCTGCTCCACCAGCTCCGCTACAAGGGCGCCACCGACGCGGAACGGCTCTTCCGGTACTGCCTCCGTCAGTCCGGCCACAGCGACTTCTTCATTCGCAAGGCGATCGGCTGGAGCCTGCGCGAGTACGCCAAGACCGACCCGGACGCGGTGCGCGACTTCGTCGCCGGCGCCCGCGACCGGCTCGCGCCGCTCGCCGTGCGGGAAGCGCTGAAGAACCTGTAGTCGGGTAGCGCCCACGGCACCCGGCGATCCAGCCGGCGGCACCGGGATACCGGCCGGCGGCACCCGGCGATCCAGCCGGCGGCACCGGGATACCGGCCGGCGGCACCCGGCGATCCAGCCGGCGGCACCGGGAAAACCATTCGACGCGGGCCGTCCGTGGCGGCGATCATCGACGCATGTTCCGGCTCGCCTTCACCACAGCGCCGTCCGCAGTCGCGGACGCGCCGAAGGCTGCCGCTTTCTCCGCGGGCGTGGCCGCAGCCGCAGCCGCTGCCGCAGCGCCCCTCGACGGCGCCCGAAGCTGACCCTTCCCGGACTGTCCGGCGGACCCCGTAGGGGGAGGGTCGGTACGGCCCAGGGGTCCCCCTCCACGTGGAGTCCACTCTTCGAGTTCCGGGAAGGAACTGCGTCAGCCATGCCCAAGACGGCATACGTGCGGACCAAGCCGCACCTCAACATCGGCACCATGGGCCACGTCGACCACGGCAAGACCACCCTCACCGCAGCCATCACCAAGGTCCTCAGCGAGCGCGGCACCGGCACGTTCGTGCCGTTCGACCGGATCGACCGGGCCCCGGAGGAGGCCGCCCGCGGCATCACCATCAACATCTCGCACGTCGAGTACGAGACCGACACCCGGCACTACGCACACGTCGACATGCCCGGTCACGCCGACTACGTCAAGAACATGGTCACCGGCGCCGCGCAGCTCGACGGGGCGATCCTCGTCGTCTCCGCGCTCGACGGGATCATGCCGCAGACCGCCGAGCACGTCCTGCTGGCCCGTCAGGTCGGCGTCGACCACATCGTCGTCGCACTCAACAAGGCCGACGCCGGCGACCCCGAGCTGACCGACCTCGTCGAGCTGGAGGTCCGCGAGCTGCTCACCGCGCACGGGTACGGCGGCGACGCGGTGCCCGTCGTCCGGGTCTCCGGGCTGGGGGCCCTGGAGGGCGACCCACGCTGGACGGGGGCGATCGAGGCGCTGCTGGACGCGGTGGACACGTACGTGCCGATGCCCGTGCGGTACACGGACGCGCCGTTCCTGCTGCCGGTGGAGAACGTGCTCACCATCACCGGGCGCGGCACCGTCGTCACCGGCGCCGTCGAGCGCGGCACGGTGCGCGTCGGCGACCAGGTGGAGGTGCTCGGTGCGGAGGTCGCCACCGTCGTCACCGGCCTGGAGACCTTCGGCAAGCCGATGGAGTCCGCCGAGGCGGGCGACAACGTGGCGCTGCTGCTGCGCGGAGTGCCGCGCGACGCGGTGCGCCGCGGGCATGTGGTCGCGGCGCCGGGCAGCGTCACACCGAGCCGCCGCTTCATCGCGCAGGTGTACGTCCTGTCCGGTCGCGAGGGCGGCCGGACGACCCCGATCGGCACCGGCTACCGGCCGCAGTTCTACATCCGGACCGCGGACGTCGTCGGGGACGTCGACCTCGGCGAGACGGCGGTCGCGCGCCCCGGCGACACGGTCACGATGACCGTCGAGCTCGGCCGCGACATCCCGCTGGAGCCCGGACTCGGCTTCGCGATCCGCGAAGGCGGGCGCACGGTCGGCGCCGGCACGGTGACCGGGCTGGTCTGAGCCACTCGGCTCCGCAGGGTCCGCCTCCCGCCACATGCGGGGGGCGGACCCACCCCGCAGGCGCCACACTGCTGCCATGGCGGAGAAGGACGACGACGCGAAGAAGAACGGAAACCGGGCGCTGGTGCTCGGTGGCGGCGGGCTCGCCGGCATCGGCTGGGAGATCGGCGTCCTGCACGGCCTCGCCAGTGCCGGCGCCGACCCGACCGGCGCCGATCTGATCGTCGGCACGTCGGCGGGTTCGGTCGTCGGCGCGCAGCTCACCTCGGGCCGGCTCACCCTGCCGGAGCTGTACGAGCGTCAGCTGAGCGACCCCGGGGGGGAGGTGCCCGCGGGCATGGGCCCGGCCGTGCTCGCCCGCTATCTCTGGGGTGTCCTGCGGTCACGCGACACCGAGGCGTACGGGGCCCACATGGGCCGTCTCGCGCTGTCGACCCGCACCGAACCGGAGGAGGTGCGGCGCGCCGTCTTCACCGAGCGCCTGCTCGCGCACGAGTGGCCGCGGGCACGCAGGCTGGTCGTCACGGCCGTGGACGCGGTGACCGGCGAGTTCCGGGCGTTCGACCGGGAGAGCGGGGTGGGTCTCATCGACGCGGTAGGCGCGAGCTGCGCCGTTCCCGGCGTCTGGCCGCCCGTCACGATCGACGGGCGGCGCTTCATTGACGGCGGAGTCCGTTCCTCGACCAACGCAGACCTGGCCCTCGGCTACGACACGGTGGTCATCGTCGCCCCCATCGCCGTCGGCGGCGGGCCGGTCATCTCCGCCCGGACACAGGCCGCCCTGCTCGCCGCCGCGGGGGCGCGCGTGGTCCTGATCACTCCGGACCGGGCCGCCCGCAAGGCGTTCGGGCGCAATGTCCTGGACCCTGCGCGCCGGGCACCCTCCGCCCGCGCCGGCCTGGCCCAGGCGACGGCCCACGCGGACGAGGTCCGCCGTCTCTGGCCCGGGTGACGGGTTCGGGCAGCCGGCCGCCCGAGTGCACCGAGCCGGTGCGACCGTCCTCGATCGCGGGACGGGCTCGATGTGTGTCCGGTACCGGGCGGTGGGCGCGGGCGTCCGTCCTCGAGCGCCGCGCGGGCCGGATGGGCGAGCCGTATCCCCTGCGACGAGGCGGCGTCCGTCGGGCGGACAATGGGCGGGTGAACGAGTCCATACCCGTCGTCCGCGCCGTCGACCACGGCACCGCCAAGCTCATGCCGGACGTGGACCGGGAGCGGGCCTGGCTGCTGACCGTGGACGGCGCGCCGCAGTCGTACGTCGATCTTGACGAGCCCACGCACCTCGAGTTCGAGTACGCGCGCAGGCTGGCCCATGTCGTCGACTGCGTCGCCGACGCGGGTGTGCCCCTGGACGTCCTGCACCTCGGCGGCGGGGCCCTGACGCTTCCCCGCTGCATCGCGGTGACCAGGCCAGGCTCGCGGCAGGACGTCGTGGAGGCGGACCGGGGCCTGCTCGCGCTCGTCGCCGAGCACCTGCCGCTGCCGCCCGGCGCGGGGATCGCCGTGCACGGCGCCGACGCCCGCGAGTGGCTCGAGCGGGCCCCGGCGGATTCGGCCGACGTCCTGATCGCCGATGTGTTCGGCGGATCGCGGGTGCCCGCGCACCTCACATCGGGCGAGTACGCACGGACCGCGGAGCGCGTGCTGCGCCCCGGAGGGGTCTACGCCGCCAACCTCGCCGACGGTGCTCCTTTCGGCTTCCTCCGCTCCCAGCTGGCCACCTTCGCCGCGGAGTTCGAGGAACTGGCGCTCATCGCCGAGCCCGCGATGCTGCGCGGCCGCAGGTTCGGCAACGCCGTACTGCTCGCGTCGCACCGCGCGATCGACACGGCGGCACTCGCCCGTCGCACCGCGTCCGACGCCTTCCCGGCCCGCGTCGAGCACGGCGAGGCCCTTCGGCGCCTCATCGGGGATGCGCGTGCGGTGCGGGACGAGGACGCCGTCGCGTCACCCGAGCCGCCCGACGGGGCTTTCGGCATCGGCTGAGAGCGTCGTCGCCTCCCGCCCGGTCACGTGCCGCGTACGCCTCGTCAGATTCCGGACGTCGGGGACCAGCAGCACCAGCGCCGTCACCACCACGATCAGCGCCGCGCACCCCCACAGTGCCTGCTCCCGGCCGAACAGGCCCTCCGCGGGCCCCGCCAGCGCCGTGGACAGGGGCAGCATCGCCGTCGAGCCGAACCAGTCGTACGCGGAGACCCGCGACAGCTTCTCCTCCGGGATCTCCTGGTGCAGCGTGGTCATCCACGCGACGCCGAACACCTCGATCGCGACGCCACTGACGAACATCACCACGGCCAGCGGACCGAACGACAGCGGAACGGCGAGCGCGGCCGAGGGCAGCGCCAGCGGAAAGACGCACAGGGTGCCCACGAGCAGCATCCGCCGCGGCTTCCACCGCATCATCAGCAGCGCGCCGCCCAGCGTGCCCAGTCCGAACGCCGCCAGAGCCAGGCCCCACGGCCGCGCGCCGCCCAGTGACTCCGCGGCGACCAGCGGCCCGTAGACCGAATCGGCCGCGCCGACGACGGCGACCACCACCGAGAACTGGGCCACGATCGACCACAGCCAGGGCCTGCCGATGAATTCCTTCCAGCCGTCGCGCAGATCGGCGAGCAGTCCGCCGCCGGGGGCACGGTCCGGGATGTGGCTCACGTCGAGGAATGCGCGGAGGGCGCCCGCCACTGCGAAGGCCGCGGCGTCGATCGCGAGCACCCAGCCCGGGCCGACCGCGGCGATCATCGCGCCCCCGAGCGCCGCACCGCCGATGCCGGCACCGTGCATCGCCATCCGGAAGAGCGCGAAGGCCCGGCTCGCCTGCTCGCCGTCGACGCTGGACATCAGCATGCCCTCGGCGGCCGGGTTGAAGAAGGCCTGCCCCGTGCCGCAGAGCGCGGTGAGGAGCATCATCTGCCACAGCTGCGGCTCGCCGGCCAGCACCAGAGCGGCGAAGGCGGCCTGCGAGACGCAGTTGAGGGCGTTGGCGGCCACCATCACCCGGTGCCGTGGCACCCGGTCGGCGATCGCCCCGCCGATCAGCAGGAAGAGCACGAGCGGCAGGGTCCTGGCCGCCGCCACGAGCCCGACGTCGCCGCCGTCGCCGCCGGACTCCAGCACTGCGAACGCCGCCGCGATCAGGGCACCGTGGGTGCCCAGGTTGGTGACGATCGCGGCTGCGGTCAGCAGCGAGTAGTTGCGCCCGGCCCACTCGGGGCGGCGCTTTCGGCGGTTGGGGAGGGATGCGGCGGGATTGTTCACCCGTGGACTATCGCCGCCGCCGGCCCTCCTTGCCAAACCGGATTACGCCGCGGGTTCGTCGGCCAGTCGTACGGTGCCGAGGATCTGCTGGATCGTCGCGTCCGGGATCTC
Source organism: Streptomyces sp. NPDC002133 (assembly GCF_040296405.1). NCBI lineage: Bacteria > Bacillati > Actinomycetota > Actinomycetes > Kitasatosporales > Streptomycetaceae > Streptomyces > Streptomyces sp. NPDC002133. The sequence continues at coordinate 37,065 of NZ_JBEOXF010000056.1, forward strand.
CTCCGGGACGCCCACGTTGGCGTAGAGGACCCAGGTGGCGAAGTCACCCTTGGCGTTCTTGAAGGAGAAGGCGATCGACTTGCCGTCGGTGTCGCACTTGTCGTCCTTCTTCACCCCGAGCGCGGTGGCCGTCGCGACATGCCCGCTCAGGCCGGACTTCGTCGTGTACGGCCGCGCCTTGGTGATCTTGACGAGGCTCTTCTGCTTCTGGGCATAGGCGGCGAACACCCAGGTGCCCGCCTCCTGATAGGCCGCGTCCGCGGTGTCCTTCGCGCCCTGGCCGCCCTTGGTTCCGGTGCCGCCCAGACCGGAGTCCTCCGTCTTCCCGTCCTTGTCGGAGTCCACGGAGCACCACTTGCTCTTGTAGAACGCCGGCGCCGACATCATGACGAGGGGCGAGCCGTCGCCCTTCTCGGAGTCCTCGAACCCGCTGCCGACGCCGCTGCCCGACACCTCCCAGGTCGCCGGGACGTCGAAGCGCGTTCCGTGCTTGGGGTTGGTGACGACCTTCCAGCCCGCGATCGTTGGCTCGGCCGCGCCGGAGCCGTCCCGCGGGTTGGCCGTGGGGGAGGAGTTCCGCTCCGACGGCGTCACCGACGCGGCGGGCTTGCTGCCGTCCGCCTGCGGACCCTTCGCGTCGTCGTCGTTCAGCACCACGACGCCGGTGATGGCAGCGGCGGCGACGACGGCCGTGGCGGCGACGACCGCGACGATCGCCGTCTTCTTCTTCTCGGACGGGCCGGGCCCACCGGGCTGCGGCGGACCGGGCACGGAGTACTGCGGCACGGTCGGCTGCTGGTAAGGGCTCGGCGGCTGCTGGTACCCGGGCTGCTGGGGGTAACCAGGCTGCTGGTACCCGGGCTGCTGCGGGTATCCCGGCTGCGCGTACGGATTCGGCTGCTGGTAACCCGGTTGCGCGTACGGGTTCTGGTCCTGCGGGTTCTGCTCGCCCCCGGGCGGCTGCTGTCCTGGCCACATGGCCGATAACCATAGAGGTGACGGGCGTCCCACTGCCACGTCACCCCCAGGGGGATGGTCAAGCGCGCCTACTCATGGGTAACATCGGTTCGCATGAGCGCAGATCAGATGACCGTGGGCGAGATGCTCGCCGCCACGGTGCCCATGGCCAGGACCCTCAACCTGGAGTTCGTGGAGACCACCGCGGAGCGTGCCGTGGTCCGTATGCCGGACCAGCCCGACTACCACAACCACGTCGGCGGTCCGCACGCCGGAGCGATGTTCACGCTCGCCGAGTCGGCGAGCGGAGCGATCGTGCTCGCCGCCTTCGGCGACCAGCTGAACCGCGCGGTGCCGCTCGCCGTCAAGGCCGAGATCGGCTACAAGAAGCTCGCCATGGGGGTCGTCACGGCCACCGCCACCCTCGGCCGGCCCGCCGCCGAGGTCGTCGCGGAACTGGACGAGGGCCGCCGCCCCGAGTTCCCCGTCGACATTGCGATCACGCGCGCAGACGGCGCCGTCACGGGCGAGATGACCGTCGTCTGGACGCTTCGGCCCAACGCCTGAGCCCTCCGTCGGTCCGAGCGTCCCGACTGCCCGGGCCGCCGAAAGGCCCGAGCGTCCCGACTGCCCGGGCTGGAAGGGCCCGAGCGTGCCGGCGGCGTGACCGTCCCGGTCGCCCGAGCGGTGCGCTGCCACGGCCGGGACGTGCTCCCGTCGCCCGCTGCGCGCCCCCGCCCCGTCCCGTGCCCGCCCTGCGTCCTGGCCTGCGATCTCCCTCGGGCCGGATGCGCGGCGGACCGGGTGGTGCGACCAGGTAGGCTGCCCGGCGTACGCCACTCGTGGCGCACGCCGGGCAGCTGGGCTCGACCACGACCATGACCACGGGCCGGCGCCGAGGACAACGGGAGGAAGCGGCGTTGCACGTCCAGGAGTGGCTCGAGACCGTCCCCGCGGTCAGCATCTACGTCCTGGTGGGCGTGGTCATCGGCCTCGAGAGCCTCGGCATCCCGCTACCGGGCGAGATCGTCCTCGTCAGTTCCGCGCTTCTCGCCTCCCAGCACGGCGACATCGACCCCTGGGTGCTCGGCGCGTGCGCCACGGCCGGCGCGATCATCGGCGACTCGATCGGCTACGCCATCGGGCGCAAGGGCGGCCGCCCCCTGCTGACGCGGCTCGGCGGGAAGTTCCCCAAGCACTTCAGCGAGGCCAACATCGCCGTGGCCGAGCGGTCCTTCGAGAAGTGGGGCATGTGGGCCGTCTTCTTCGGCCGCTTCGTCGCGCTGCTGCGGATCTTCGCCGGACCGCTCGCCGGTGTGCTGCGCATGCCGTACTGGAAGTTCCTCATCGCCAATGTCTTCGGCGGAATCCTCTGGGCCGGCGGCACGACCGCCGTCATCTACTCCGTCGGCGTCGTCGCCGAGGCCTGGCTCAAGCGCTTCTCCTGGCTGGGCCTCGTCCTCGCCGTACTGATCGGCGTCACCTCGATGCTCGTCCTCAAGAGCCGCGCGAAGAAGGCGGCCGCACGCATGGAGAGCGCAGTGGACCGCGCCCCCGCCGAGGCTGCCGAGGAGACGTCGCCTACGGTGCACGCGGGCGCGACGCAGAATGACGTCGTGACGACGCGATGACGTGACGCGATGACGCGATGACGTGGTGAGGAGACGGCGATGGCAGAGCGCGAGCGGGCACTGATCTCTGGAGTGGGCGGGAAGGAGCCGCAGATCGCTCCCGACGCGTTCACGGCGCCCACGTCCGTCGTGATCGGCGACGTCACGATGGCGGCCGGTGCGAGCGTCTGGTATCACACCGTGCTGCGCGCCGACTGCGGTCCGATCGTCCTCGGCGCCGACAGCAACATCCAGGACAACTGCACCGTGCACGTCGACCCGGGCTTCCCGGTGACCGTCGGCGAGCGCGTGTCGGTCGGGCACAACGCCGTACTGCACGGCTGCACGGTCGAGGACGACGTCCTCGTGGGCATGGGGGCCACCGTCCTCAACGGCGCGCACATCGGCGCCGGTTCGCTCGTTGCCGCGCAGGCACTCGTCCCGCAGGGCATGCGGATCCCGCCGGGCTCCCTCGTCGCGGGCGTGCCCGCCAAGGTCAGGCGCGAGCTGACCGAGGAGGAGCGGGAGGGCATCAAGCTCAACGCGGCCATGTACCTGGAGCTGGTGAAGGGGCACCGGGCGGCGCTCGACGGCTGAGCGGCCTGCTGCTGCCGCCGGTCCGCTGATTGGGGCCGCGGGGCACGGGGTAGTCGCAGCGGGCGGGGGATGAAGGTGCGAACCTGAAAGGCTCTGCCATGACCACCCCGAAGGAACCGCCCCCCGACGGCCCGGCGCCCGTGCCGAGCGGTCCCGATCCCGTGCCGCGGGACCCGCAGCCGCCCGAACCGGCCCCGGAGCCGGACCACGCGCCGCCTCCGGACCCGGAACCCGGCACCCGGCCGCTGCCTGAGCCGCCCGACTGACAGGACCCCGTCCGACCATGCGCTCAGTGTCACCGATTGCGGACACTGGGTGATGGGCGCAAGGTGGATACGCCAGTCCACCTCCCACAGTGAAGGGACCACCCTCATGGGCAAGGCAAAGGCCAAGGCGAAGCAGGCCAAGGGTCAGATGAAGGAAACCGCAGGCAAGGCCATGGGCGACAAGCGCATGCAGGCTGAGGGCCGCGGCGAGCAGGCGATGGGCAAGACCCAGGAGTCCCTGGAGAACGAGGCCGAGCGGGTGAAGAAGTCCGGCCGGTAAGCCTCCCGGTCCCGCCTGCATGACCCGAGGCGGCCGCGCCCGCACACCACGGGTACGGCCGCCTCGGCGCGTCCGGACGTACGTCCCGGGCCTGGCTGCTCAGCCGGGCTCGCCGCCGCCGCGCCGAAAGCTTCCGCGCACCCTGCGTGTGACGTTGTCGAACCACTCGCGGCCCGCAGGAAGTGCACTGGAGTGCCGGTCGAGCTCCTCGATCAGTCGCTCGGAGCGCTTCTCCACGTCCAGCTCGTCCAGGATACGGTCCGCCTCCGCGAGCAGTGCTCCGTGCAGCTGCCAGTGCTCTGCGTCCTCGCGGACACCGTCCAGCAGGAGCCGGGCGACCCGGTCCCGGCACTCGCGGCCCGCGGCCAGCTCCGTGGCCAGCCGGGACTCGGCCTCCTCGGCGTTCGCCGACACCTGCGTGGTGATCAGTTCGGCGAAGCTCCCGATCGCGTTGGCCAGATGACCGAACAGCTCCTGGAGCTCGGAGGTCACGGGCGGCGGAAAGAACGTTCCGGCACTTCGGGTCTTGGCGAGATCGGTGAGCGTTCGGGCGGACACCCGAAGGATCACCGCACAGATCTCCAACGCGTCGAGGCCCGTGCGCAGCACGAGCCGGGAGAGCACCGGCTCCTTGACCCTCGGATTGAGCCGCAGGCTGTCCTCCGCCTGCCGCAGGGCCGCGTCCACCTGCACGATGTCGTGGTCGAGGCGGCGTGCCTCGTGGAGCCGGGCCGCGGCCTGCTCGACGGGCGTGTGCTCGCCGAGCTGTCGGGAGATGTGCGCGAGCAGCTTCTGCATCCGCCCGGCGAGGCCGGTGATCGCCTCGCTCGCGTCACTCACCCACACGGGCGGTACGAACAGGAAGTTGAACAGAAGCCCGACGACCGCGCCGATCAGTGTCTCCACGACCCGGTCCCACGCCGTCGCGGTCACCTGGGTCACGCCCAGCACGAGCATCGCGCTGATCGCCACCTCGGGCACGTACTCGCCGACCCTGACGAAGCGGCCGATCACCAGCGACGCCAGGATCACCAGGCCGAGGCTCCACCAGCTGAGGCCCACCAGTGCGCTGAAGCCGATCGCGATGAGCACACCCGCGACGACCGAGTTCACCCGGCGAATGCCGTTGGTGAGGGTCGAGTAGAGCGTGACCTGAACGACGAGGAGGGCCGTCAGGGGTGCGGTGAGCGGCGCGGGCTCGCTGCTGAGCTGGAGAGCGACGACGTAGGAGATGACCGCGGCGGCGGTGGAGCGCACGGTCTGGACGACGGCCGGTTCCCGGTGACGCCGTACGAGGTCGCGCAGTGGTTCGGTGGCTTCGGGCACCCTCTTCCCCTTCCCCGTCGCGACCGCGTGCGAAGCCCCGCCGTAGGGCGAACATCACAGCTCACCTCTCTGACCTGCGATGCCCCCGCCCACTACCGTGTCCGGGTGCCGAACAACAGAAACACGTTCTCCTCACTGTCCGCGTGGCGGCGCCGCGTCGTCGCCCGGGCCGTGCACCGCGGTTGGCGCTGGGTGCAGGAGGCGGGCGCGGTCACCGCGGAGGCGCCGGGAGCGCTGCGCTTCCGCAGGATCGGCACCGGCACCCGGCTCGCCTTTCCGCAGGGCACTGTGTTCGGCGAGGCCTGGATCGAGCTCGGTGACCACTGCATCATCGGCGAACAGGTGACCCTGACCGCGGGCATGATGCCCGATCTGGATCTCGGGCCCGATCCGATCCTGACCCTGGGCGACGGCGTCGTCCTCGGGCGGGGCAGCCACGTGATCGCCGACACGACGGTGACCATCGGCTCGGACACGTTCTGCGGCCCGTACGTCTACATCACCTCGACCAATCACAGTTACGACGATCCGCACCAGCCGGTGGGCAGGCAGTGGCCCCGGGCCGAGCCGGTCGAGATCGGCCCCGGTTGCTGGCTGGGCACGGGAGCGGTGGTCCTGCCCGGCGCGCGCATCGGCCGCAATGTGGTCGTCGCGGCCGGCTCCGTCGTACGCGGTGAGGTGCCCGACCACGCGGTGGTGGCCGGGGCGCCGGCCAAGGTAGTACGCCGCTGGGACGCCGAGCAGGGCTGGCGGCCGCCGCTGCGCACGCCCGCGCCGGTGCCGATTCCGGAGGGCGTCACTCCGGAGGATCTGAGGGCGCTCGCAGCGCTGGAGCCGGACGAGGGCTGACCGGGCACGGAAGCACGGCCGCTCACCCGGGGCCCGGGCGGGTGGTCCGCAGCTGGTCAGCCGCTCGCCAGCAGCACCGCGCCGACCAGCGCCAGCCCGGCACCGGCCGCCTGCACGGCCCGCAGCCGCTCCTTCAGGACGCCCCGCGCGGCCAGCGCCGTCACCACCGGATAGAGCGAGGCGAGCACGGCGGCGACGGTCACCGGACCGTGCTGGGCGGCGATCGAGTACGTACCGTTCGCGGCGACGTCGGCCAGGCCCACGAACGCCAGGGCCGGCAGCGAGCGCAGGACGAGCCGCGGCCCGCCCTCCTCGGCCGGCGGCAGGGCCCGGCCGCCCCGCTTCACCGAGGCGTACAGGGCGGCACCGCCCACCGCGACATTGGTGACCCGCTGCACGAACAGCGCCAGGAAGAGCCCGGTGAGCGTGGTCGACGCCTCGGCGATCAGCGCCATCACGGACCCGAAGCCGAATGCCGCGAGCAGGGTCAGCAGGACCGCCTGTCGCTGCACGGGCGCCCCGCGCAGCTCCGGTCCGCCGGCCAGCAGGACGCCGACCACGGCCACGCCGATGCCCGCGAACTGCAGCAGCCCGGGCCGGTCGCCCAGCAGCAGCCCCACCGAGACCGGTACGACGACCCCCAGCGAGCCGAGCGGCGACACCACGCCCATCGGGCCGAGCGCCAGCGCCTTGTAGAAGCTGAGCATGGCGACGGGGCCGACCACACCGGCCGCCACCGCGTACCAGAGCTGCGGACCCGCCTCGGTGAAAGCGCCGGTCGCGACCACGATCGCGCCGAGCACGACGACCGCGATCGACTGGGACACGACGACCACGGTCAGCGCGGGCGTACGACGCGTGAGGAGCCCGCCGCCGAAGTCGGCCAGCCCCCAGAGGAGACTGGTGGCCAGGGCGAACAGGGCGGTCATGGCGGCCTCGCAGTACAGTTCGGTGAACGATCCGGTGCACCACACCGTAGTGCAGTCTATTGAACTCTAACATCCAGAATATTGGACGGAACGTGTCGGACCTGGACCAGCTCACGCAGTCGCTCGCCCGCAATGTCAAGCACTGGCGCAGCGAGCGGGGCTTCACGCTCGACGCCCTCGCCGCCCGCTCCGGCGTCAGTCGGGGCATGATCATCCAGATCGAGCAGGCCCGCACGAACCCCAGCGTCGGCACGACCGTGAAGCTCGCCGACGCACTGGGCGTCAGCATCACCACGCTCCTCGACTACGAGCAGGGCCCGCAGGTCCAGCTCGTGCCGAAGGAACAGGCCGTGCGCATGTGGTCCACGCCCGCCGGGAGCTCCACCACACTGCTCGTCGGCACCGAGGCCCGCGGTCCGTTCGAGCTGTGGGGATGGACGCTCATGCCCGGGGACGAGAGCGCGTCCGATCCGCACCCCGACGGCACCGTCGAGCTCATCCACGTCACCGAGGGTGAGCTCACACTCGTCGTCGAGGGAGAGTCCCACGGCGTTCCCGCCGGGACGTCGGCGACCTTCGAGGCGAACCTGCCGCACGTCTACCGCAACAGCGGCACGGAGAAGGTCGAGATGACCATGGCGATCTCCGTGCCGCCCGCTCGCTGAGACGCCCAATCGTGGCGTGGCCGAGGGCTGTTAGCGTGACGGGTATGCGCGCACCCATCGGAGACTTCGACGACGCCAGGCCCGCCCCGGACTGCCTCGACGCGCTCACGCCGCCCGTCGCCGACGCGGTGCGCGGCTGGAGCGGGGACGTCCCGGCCGAGCAGTTGCTGTACGTGGACACCGACCCGCGGATCGCCGACACGTCGGCCTTCGTCGAGCACCATGGCGCCGACCTCCTCGACACCTCCGCGAACTGTGTCGTCGTGGCCGGCAAGCGTGGCGGCGAGTCGACGCTCGCCGCCTGCCTGGTCCTGTCGAAGACCCGGGTCGACGTCAACGGCGTCGTACGCAAGCAACTCGGCGCCCGCAATGCCTCGTTCGCCTCCATGGACACCGCCACCGGTGAGACCGGCATGGAATACGGCGGCATCACGCCGATCGGGCTCCCGGCCGGCTGGCCGCTGCTCGTCGACTCCGCCGTCGTCGACACCGAGTGGGTGCTGATCGGCAGCGGGCTCCGTCGGGGCAAGCTCATCGTGCCCGGGAAGGTCTTCGCGGGGCTGCCGGGCTCGGTGGTCCTGGAGGGCCTCGGCGTCGCCTGAGTCCCCGGTCCGCGCACGTCCTTGGTCCGCTCGCGACCCTGGTCCGTCGCGGCCAGGGTCCGCCCGGGCTCCAGGTTCGCGGCCCGTCGCCCGCTGCTCGTCCCCGCTGCGCGGCCCGGAGCCGTCGGCCCGTGCCTCAGCCGAGCTGCGGGATCTCGATCGCCGGACAGCGGTCCATGACCATGTCGAGCCCGGCTCCGCGGGTCCTGCCGTACGCCTCTTCGTCGATCACGCCGAGCTGGAACCAGACCGCCTTGGCGCCCTTGGCCACCGCGTTGTCCGCGACGGACCCGGCGAGGTCACTGTTGACGAACACATCCACGACGTCCACGGGGAAAGGGATCTCGTCGAGCGTGGCGTACCCCTGCTCGCCGTGGACCGTCTCCGCCTTCGGGTGCACCGGCACGATGCGCTTGCCGAAGCGCTGGAGGACCCTCGCGACCCCGTGGGCGGCGCGGGACTCGTTGTTCGACAGCCCGACCACGGCCCAGGTGTCGCCCGTCTCGGTGAGGATCTTCCGGATCGTCTCTGCGTCTGCGTACATGCCCGCTCAACGGAAGGCCCGCGCGGACCATTCCCGTCCGCCCGCATAGGGTGGCGGAATGCAGGAGCAGTACCGGACGGTGGCCCGTGAGGGCGTGCACGAGACCGAGATCAACCGATCGCGCTTCATCTGCGCCCTCGCGCCCGCCGCGACCGAGCAGGAGGCGCAGGACTTCGTCGCACGCATCCGCAAGGAGCACCCGACCGCGACCCACAACTGCTTCGCGTACGTCATCGGTGCCGACGCCGCGGTCCAGAAGGCGAGCGACGACGGGGAGCCGGGTGGCACGGCCGGGGTGCCGATGCTGCAGATGCTGATGCGCCGTGAGGTCCGCTACGTCGTGGCCGTCGTCACGCGCTACTTCGGCGGCGTCAAGCTCGGCGCGGGCGGTCTCATCCGCGCGTACGGGGGCGCGGTCGGCGAGGCGCTCGACGCGCTCGGTACCGTCGCGCGCCGGCGCTTCCGGCTGGCCACCGTGACCGTGGACCACCAGCGCGCCGGCAAGCTGGAGAACGATCTGCGCGCGACCGGGCGGTCGGTGCGGGACGTGCGGTACGGCGAGGCCGTGACGATCGAGATCGGGCTGCCGGACGCCGATGTCGAGGCCTTCCGCGCGTGGCTCGCCGACGCGACGGCCGGGACGGCGGCGCTGGAGCTCGGCGGCGAGGCGTACGGGGACGCCTGAGGCGTACCGGGACGCTGTGCCGGTTCCGGGCAGAGCGCGGGCAGAGCGCAGGGCGGGGCAGGCGGGATGAATCGGGCGAAAACAGGGGGAACTTCGGTACCTGCCTGGGATGTCAGACCCCACCGTTAGTCTCGGGGATCATGAGATTCCTGCATACGTCGGACTGGCACCTGGGACGGTCGTTCCACCGGGTGAGCCTGCTCGACGCCCAGGCCGCGTTCCTCGACCATCTGGTGGCGACGGTGCGCGAGCGCGACGTGGACGCGGTGCTGGTGGCAGGGGACGTGTACGACAGGGCGGTGCCGCCGCTGTCCGCCGTGGAGCTGTTCGACGACGCTCTGCACCGGCTGGCCGGTGTGGGCGTGCCGACGGTGATGATCTCCGGGAACCACGACTCGGCCCGCCGCCTCGGCGTCGGCGCCGGACTCATCGACCGCGCCGGAATCCATCTGCGGACCGACCCGGCGGGCTGCGGTGAGCCCGTGGTGCTCACCGACGCCCACGGGGACATCGCCCTGTACGGACTGCCGTATCTGGAGCCCGCCCTGGTGCGGGACGAGTTCCGTACGGCGACGGCCGGACACGAGTCGGTGCTCGGAGCCGCGATGGAGCGGGTACGGGCCGATCTCGCGGGGCGCGCGCCCGGCACCCGGTCCGTCGTTCTCGCGCACGCGTTCGTGGTCGGCGGGGAGCCCAGCGACAGCGAGCGGGACATCACGGTGGGCGGCGTCGCAGCCGTCCCCGCGGGGGTCTTCGCCGGTGTCGACTATGTGGCACTCGGTCATCTGCACGGCTGCCAGAGCATCAACGAGCGTGTGCGTTACGCGGGTTCGCCCCTGGCCTACTCCTTCTCCGAGGCCGGCCACCGCAAGAGCATGTGGCTCGTCGACCTCGGACCGGACGGGGAGATCGAGGCGGAGCGGGTGGACTGCCCGGTGCCGCGGAGGCTCGCCCGCATCCAGGGGCGGCTCGACGACCTCCTGGAGGACCCCGCTCTGGAGCGTCACGAGCAGTCCTGGGTCGAGGCGACGCTCACCGACCCCGTGCGCCCCGACGAGCCGATGGTCCGGCTCACCGAGCGCTTCCCGCACACCCTGAGCCTGGTCTTCGCCCCCGAGCGGTGCGAGGACGACCCGCTCGCCACGTACGCGGAGCGGCTGCGCGACCGTGACGACCACCAGGTCGCCGAGGACTTCGTGGCCCATGTGCGGGGCGGGGCCGGCCCCGACGAGCGGGAGCGCGCCGTGCTGCGCGGCGCCTTCGACGACGTCCGGGTGGACGCGGCGGTGCGCGGTGCCGAGTGAACCGAAGGGGCGCGCGACGCCCGCGGCCGGTGCGTGCCGGTCGAGCACCGCGCACGGGAGTGGGGGTCCCCAGGGCTTCGATCGATATGCGGCCATCGCCGCGTGCGTGGCCGAGCACGGCCGACCGTCGACACCGGCTTCAGCGCGCCCCGGAGGCGCCCCGAGCCGCAGAGGAGAGGTGACGGGGTGAGACTCCACCGACTGGGCATGACCGCCTTCGGGCCCTTCGGCGGGCGGCAGGACGTCGACTTCGACGCGCTCTCGGCCGCCGGGCTCTTCCTGCTGCACGGTCCGACCGGCGCCGGCAAGACGTCGGTCCTCGACGCCGTCTGCTACGCGCTGTACGGGGCGGTGCCGGGTGCCCGGCAGAACCCGGGCGCGTCACTGCGCAGCGACCACGCCCCGGCCGGTACGCACACCGAAGTCCGCCTCGAACTCACCGTGGGCGGACGGCGGCTGGAGATCACCCGGCGGCCCGCGCAGCCGCGCCCCAAGAAGAAGGGCACGGGCTTCACGACCGAGAAGGCACAGAGCCTGCTGCGGGAGTACGACCCCGCGCGAGGCGAGTGGAAGGCGCTCAGCCGCTCGCACCAGGAGATCGGCGAGGAGGTCACCCAGCTCGTCGGGATGAGCAGGGAGCAGTTCTGCCAGGTGGTGATGTTGCCGCAGGGCGACTTCGCCCGGTTCCTGCGGGCCGACGCCGAGGCGCGCGGCCGGCTGCTCGGCCGGCTCTTCGACACCCGGCGCTTCGCCGCGGTCGAGGAGCGGCTCGCCGAGCTGCGGCGTGGCGCCGAGCAGCAGGTCCGTGAGGGTGACGAACGGCTGCTGGCCGTCACCCACCGGATGGTCCAGGCTGCGGGCGACGCGGCCGACGGCCTGCCCGCCCCCGATGCCCGGCCCGGGGACCCCGGACTGGCCGGCTCCGTCCTGGAGTGGGCGGCCGTGGCCCGCGCGGGCGCGCGCGAAGCCCTCGACATCACCGGATGCGCGCTGTCCGCGGCGGAGAGCAGGCAGGCGGCTGCCCGGCGGGCCCTGGACGACGAGCGCGAGTTGGCCGCGCTGCAGCAGCGCCACGCGGAGGCGCGCCGGCGCTCGGACGAGTTGGAGGCCCGTCGGCCCGAGCGGGACAGGATCCAGGGTCTGCTGGAATTCGGCCGCAAGGCCGAACTCGTCGGCCCCGCACTGCGGATGCGCGAGGACGCGGAGCGGGACCACCGGGCGGCGAGCCTGGCCTGGGAGCGGGCGCGGGCGTTGCTGCCCACGAGCCTGGTGGACGCGGGCGGCGAGCAGCTCTCCGCGCTGGAACGCGAGCTCGGCCAGGAGCTCGGCGGTCTCGGTGCGGCGCGCCGCGCCGAGCAGCGCAGTGCGGAACTCGCCCGCGAGCGCGCCGACCTGGACCGCCAGGTCCGCGCCGACGAGGAGGTCCTCCAGGACGCGGACGTCTGGCTGGCGGGCTGGGAGACCGCACGCAGCGGCCTTCAGGAACGCATCGAGGCCGCCGCGGACGCCGCGACCCGCGCCGAGCATCTGACCGGCCGCCTCGATCCGGCGCGCCGCCGCGTGGC
>NZ_JBEOXF010000057.1:0-49216 GCF_040296405.1 Streptomyces sp. NPDC002133
CTGGTCGGGTGCCTGCTCGAAGACCATGTCGATGCGCGGGCCGGCCAGGGAGAACTGGGACTTGGGGACGGCCAGGACGTAGCCGACGCCGGATGTTTCCAGCATCCGGCGGAAGCGGTTGTCCTGCCCGTAGGCGGCGTCCGCCGTTACCCAGCCCCGGCAACGCAGGCCGGTCGTGGCAGCCGGCCCACGCCACCGAGACGCACACCTTCCGGGAGAACCATGTCCGCTTTCCCCGGCGCGGCATTGCGCCGTCGCCCCCGTGTCTTCGACCTGTTCTGCTGCTCGGGCGGCGCCGGCATGGGGTACTGGCGCGCAGGCTTCGACGTCGTCGGCGTCGACATCACCCCCGTCCGCGCTACCCCTTCCGCTTCATCGAGGGCGACGCCCTGGATGCCATGCGCGGGATGTGCCAGGACTTCCACCTGGTCCACGTCTCCCCGCCCTGCCGGGCCCACACGCCCTCACAATGGGCACCAACCGCGGCCGCCACTACGTTGACCTCATCCCGCAGATGCGCGAACTCTGCCAGTGGTCCGGCGTCCCGTGGGTGGTCGAGAACGGCACCACGATGCAACGCAGCACCATCCACCACGACTACTCCTTCGTTGGTGACACTACTGCCCACGCGGGCGAGCAAAAGAGCCGACGATCAGGGCTCATCATCATCGGCGGCGCCGCCGCCAAGACGATGAGAGTTGGCTTTAAATTGCGCTGTCAGATAGCCTCACGGCATGAGTGCACCTGGCGGCCTGGGACGACTCGGCCGCTGGACACAAGCGTGGCACTGATTCCGCTCATGTGATCAGTGCGCGGTGCGGGACTTGAACCAGCTGGAGTTGGCCGGCCAGAGCGTGCGGGACGCGCTGGAGGCCCTGGCGACCGCCGCGCCCGGATGGCTGGCCGGAGCGGTGAACGTGCCCGACCGCTACAAACCAGACGCCGCCACTCCCGCCTCGTGCAACGCAGCCCCATCACCTACGAGACCGCACTTCCAGGCAGCACCAACTGCTCTGACCCAAGCCGTATACCCCGTTAGTCCCTGTCGGCAGTTGTTCGGCGAGTTGGCCGCAACACTCTCACCCCGTCGAAGGGGCAGATACGGACAGCCCCGCCACGGAAGGTCTGCATCTTGTCATGGTCTACCGAATACACTTCACGGTTCAGGATCTGGCCCGGACTCGTGTGGCCGAGGCGCCGATCCTGCTGCATGAGCTGGAGCTGGCAGCGCGAGCTCTGCAGAGCCGCAGCCAGCCCGCCTGGCTCGACGCCTGGCGGCGCCGTACTCGCGCCCAATTGTCTACCCAAGCCAGCATGGTCCTGGTCCTCATGCCTGCCATGGGGTATTCCCCAAACTTCCTCAGTCCTATCAAAGTGGGCACTGCTGAGGAACTCTTGGAACACGTGCGTAGCACGCCTCGCCAACGCGTGAGGACCGATCTACTGGAAGTAGCAAGTTATTATCCTTCCCTCCCCGAGTGGGCTGGCCGTCTAGCAGACGATGCGTCTCTGTTTGGTGAGCTCTGCACAGGGCTCAGCCATCTTCATGAACGCCTGCTCGCTCCGCACTGGGTCCAGTTCAGGAAACTGCTAGCGGTCGATCGAACTCTGCGCCTGCAGCAACTACTCACCGGCGGTGTCGAGCAGTTGCTGAGCCAGGCCAACCCCCAGTGGATGCGCTGGCACCCGCCAATTTTGGAAGTTCGGAGGATGTACGGAGCCGATCGTGACCTTTACCTGGAAGGGGAAGGTTTCTTGCTAATTCCGTCAATGTTCTGCACACACGCCGTGGTCACCGATGGCCAGCCCGTTTCCGTGAGCTATCCTGCCCATCCACGCCCCAGTGAGCTCACTTCCCTTGACTCCGTAACTGGTTACGCGCGCTTTTCCGGGGTGTCGACACTTCTGGGCCGAACGCGCACAATGGTGCTCGCCACCATCGCGGAGCACCAAGCCTGTTCCACCAAGGAATTGGCCGCTCATGTAGGTATCGCACCCTCGAGCGCCAGCGAACACGCAACCATTCTTCGCGAAGCCGGACTGCTCCTCTCCATCCGCCACCGAAACTCCGTGCTTCACAGCCTCACCTCCCTGGGCTTGGCACTCCTCAACACCGCAGAGGAAGGCTGAACCGCTCCGGGTCTGATGGAGGCTCGATTCCCTGAGAGGATCGAGTCATGGCACGTCCGTCCCCCTACCCTCCCGAGCTTCGTGAGCGTGCGGTGCGCATGGTCACAGAGATCCGTCCGAACTATCCGACCGAGTGGGCCGCGATGAAGGCGGTCGCGGCGAAGCTGGGCATCGGCGCGGCGGAGAGGGTGCGGACCTGGGTCCGCAGAGCCGAGGTGGACGCCGGTCAGCGTCCCGGAACCACCTCGGAGGAGACCGCGGAGATCAAGCGGCTCAAGGCCGAGAACGCCGAACTGCGCTGGGCCAACGAGATCCTGAAGGCGGCGTCGGCTTTCTTCTCGTCAATGACAGTCTCTGAGACACGGGCCTACGGATGGTGACTTAGTGACAGGTACCGGCGGGGCTGGCTCGTTTCTTTGCTGCCCCGGTAACGGTGGCTTGTCGGCGATGTGCCGCCCCGCCGGCTGCGGCTCTGTACAGCCCGCGCTGCGAGTTCCAGCTCATGCACGGCATCGGCGCCGCGGCCACACGTGTCGGGTCACGGCCATCGGAGTCGTCGGCCGGCTCGCCAGATCTTGAACCGTGAAGTGTATGCGATAAACCATCACGGTCTGCGTGGATCCTTCCGGAGTGTCGTTCTTCGGGTGGGGGCGAATCAGGTTGAGATCGTATTGATCGAAGGGGAGGCTGGACTCGACAGTCGGCAAGGGGTGATTCGTCAGGTCTGGAATTAGCTGAGGGATAGCCATGTCGTGAGACCACTTATCTCGATCTGAGTGTGAACTTTGCGGGCCGAAAGAGTAAATTGGCAGAGCCTGGCGGCGATATAGAAGGTATGCAGATGAATCTGCGTAGAGTACTGGTTAGGCTCAGAGTGGGGGCGCCGACGCAAAGTGTCACGTAGTCGAATGACCGGACCAACCCCCGACTTTGCGGCATCGTCGGCACAGGCGCCTGGTCGCAGGGGGCGCGCAATAGCGCACGAAATTCCCATTCCGCTCACAGGAAACGGTAATTCCAATGATGATGAAGAGTCGACTCAAGGCAGTCGGCATAACTGTCGCGGCGACCATGGTGGCCACCGCGGGTCTCGTCGCGACCGCCCCTAGTGCTAGCGCGCAGGGAAACTGCTATCACTACGGACAGGCTGGATACGCGCAGGTATTCACTGACGAATACTATAATGGCGACTGCTTCGAGTGGTGGATCGGGGGCCAGGTAAAGTATCTCCCTAGCTACATGGCCTGGAAAACCTCGTCGCTCAGAAGCTGGGCCCTCTATCCGGGTCAACAGCTGAGGATTGGTAACGAATACAACGGCTACGAATTCTATGCAGGCGATCAGCAGCCAACAGCGTCCTGGGAGTGGCGCGACAACTCCGACCGCGTACTTTAGTTCGCAACGCTCACTGAAGTCACACACAGATAAACGAAGTTCGTCGATCCGTGCGTTGGCGACAGGCGACACGTCGTCGATGTTACTTTGACGAGGTGAGGGCCTTCTGGTTTCAGTATGGATTAAGACATCTGCACCGAAACCAGAAGGCCCCTTGCTTCCCACCGTGAACCGCCCACGACCCAGGCGTTCATGAACTGCTCCGAGCTCTACACCGCGATCGCCCGGTCGTCGACGTCGATCCCAGGCAGCGGCAGGTCGGCCTTTGACAACCAGACGGACACCCGCCGTCCTGGGCCAGCGCAGCATGGTGCGTACGGTCTGGGCTTCCTCGTCGTCGTGTTCCTTGGGCTGCGTCCTGCGCCTCGTTCCACGAGATCACGCGCCCTGCAGATCCGTTACGGGCTGTTGCTTCAGTGGATCACTGACCCGAAGTTCAGCGCTCGCCGCGTCCTCCATGACGGCTCATCCCGGCTTCCGCCACGCAAGCGATGCCGCAGCCCGCGGAGCGGGAGATCAGGCCGAGACCGGCGACGCTGCCTTCGCTCGATGAGGCGTACGTCGCCCACGCCGACGCCCTCAGGCGCCTTGCCGCCGGCGCTTTGCGTGACATCCCGCTGGAGCTACGCGCTCGACCGTGAGTACGGCGGCTTCCTGAGCGCGGCCCTGCACCTGCGTTACCTGGCCGACGTCCTGGTGGAGAAGGCCGTCATCGTCGAGAAGGAACGTGGCGCCAGCTGGTCCGACATCGGCAACGCCGCGGGGATGACCAACCAGTCCGCCCACGAGAAGTGGGGCACCGCGGTCGGAGCCTGGACGGTGGTCAACCAACGCCGCCACCCCGCCGAGTTCGGCTCCGCCCACCTCGCCCGCTGTATCGACGAGTGGTACGCCGAGCTGCACCCGGACGAGGAACACGCCATCACAGCCGGGCTCACGTCGACCGACCCCACGCGCGGTGTCGCCGAGGCCCAGACCGCCGCCGCCCACCGGGTCGCTGCCCGGCTGCTGTACGCCCGGTTGGACGAGCTGAAGAAGGAGAACACCGCGGCGTTCAACACCGCATTCGAGGCCACCGGCACCGACGGCCAAGCCGCCGCGCGCCAGCACTGGGCCGACACTCACACTGTTTAGGCCGAGGTTTACGACCAACACGCCATCGCCGAGCCGGCGATCGTCGACGAGCACCGCGCCCGCGCCGAGAAGCAGCGCGAGCTCGCAGCCTCAGTCCTCCCCCCACACCGCCGAGGAGACCGGACAGTGAGCAACCGCAGCAGGCAGGTGTACCAGCTGGGCGTCCACCTTACCCAGGTCACCGGCGTCGACGTCACGCTCGCCTACGAGACCGGCGTCACATGCAGGGAAGCGTCGGATCCGCTGTCTAACTTTATTTTTACAAGTCAGGGTCTAGTGTTCTGGACATCAGATGGGCCGGAGCCGCCGAGGGCGTCCGCCCGCACCCTCGGATCCCGCGAGCGCGGATGTCGTTGTGGTCTGCCGCCGGCCGCACAGGAAAGTGATGTTTTGTCATGGTTGCCCGTTCACAAATAGAGATCCCGGTGGAGGGGGCCACGCTGGCCGCCGTCCTCTACACGCCGGAGAATCTTGCAGCCCCGGCTCCCGCGATCACGCTGGCCAACGGCATGGCCGGGCTGAAGGAGTCTCTCGACAGCTACGCGACCGCGTTCGCGGAGGCCGGATTCGTCGCCGTGCTGCACGACCACCGCAACTTCGGCGGCAGCACCGGCACCCACCGGCACGACATCGACCCCTGGCAGCAGATCGCGGACTGGCGCCGCGTCATCTCCTACCTGGAGTCCCGTGAAGAGGTCGACGCGAGCCGCATCGGGCTGTGGGGGACCAGCTTCGCCGGAGGTCACGCCCTGGTCCTGGGCGCCACCGACCGCCGTCTGAAGGCCGTCGTCTCCCAGGTTCCCTTCATCAGCGGCCGTGAGGATTTCCGGCGCCGCGTTCTGCCGGAGGCGCAAGCGGCCTGGCAGGAGCGCTACGACGAGGACGAACGCGGCCAGCTGCGCGGTGAGCCGCCGCGGATGATCAAGATGGTCGACACCGACCCCGGTGCCGACGCGCTGTACCACGCCCCCGACATCGCCCGTGCCTACATCGACAAGCGCCCGGCCGGGGTGGAGTGGAGCAACGAGATCACACTGCGCTCCAGCCGGAGGACGCGGATCTACGAACCCGGCAGCTACGCCGACCTCGTCTCGCCGACCCCGCTGCTGATGATCGTCACCGACAACGACACCATGACGCCCGCCGACCTCGCTCTCGGCGCCTACGAGCGGGCACTGGAGCCGAAGTCCCTGCTGATGCTGCCGGGCACGCATTTCACCCCGTACGTCGACCGCTTCGACGAGTCCAGCACCGCAGCCCTGAACTGGTTTGCCAGCCACCTGTCCTGAGGCACTCGCACGCCCGTGCCGCCAGTCCGGACGCCCCGAGCCGCTGAGCGGCACGTGAGTACAGGCATCCACTCGTGCCGGACACGGCACGCAGCGCACACCGGGCCCCAGGTCCGTCGCCCCGGCACGACGGACCTGGGGCCCGCGCCGGATTCCGGATCCCGGCCGCTCAAGGCACAACCAGACCACCTTCAACGCCTGCTGAGAGGGCGGACGAAGGCGCGGGGCGGAACCGATCGGTTCCGCCCCGCAACGCCGCGTCCTGGGTCACCGTCTTCACCGTCCATGGCGACGCCGAGACGGTCACCGTCGACTTGGATCCCGGGTGTCTCGACCCGTCAGGCGGCGCCGCCCCGCACGTCGCCCTCCCCGCCTGATCACCGTCTCCCTCGCCTCGGTACGGCCCCGCGCCGTGCCGGGGCGTACTTGTCTCCCCGGCCGGCCGCCCGGGCCCTCTGGCGGCTGCTCGCGGATGCGTCGGCCGGGCGCGTGGCGCCCGGGCCGGCCGTCCTCGAGTGGCCGCTGATCTCGGGAAATGCCGTTAGGAAGATCTCCGCCACCCCCTTTGTGGTTCATAGATGGTATAGTTGTCTTATTGGTCGGCGGTGGCAGTCGGCCAGCACTGAAGCCCGCACTCCGAACAAAGGGGACGGCTATGCCCGCGACCGCCACGGCCATAGAGATCTTCGCGCTGTGGGTATCGCCCACCGGCACCTTCCGCCTGCTCGACTGGGACATGGTCACCACCCCGCAGCACGCGCTGAGCTGCGGCACCGCCCAGGACGTCAGCCTCGCCCCCGAGCTGGCCATGTGGACGGACCAGGACGCCATCTGGCTGCGCCGCCCGAGCAACGATCCCGCTTCCGAGGTGCTGCGGGCCTACCGGCCGCACCCTGGCCTGCGCTTCGGCGATGTCGTCTTCACCGGCGCCACGGACCCCGGGGCTGATGCCGTCCGCGGGCTCACCGAGGACCAGGTCCTGACGCTGGTCGACCTCTACCTGCTGCGCGTCAACGCCCCCATGCCGGGCGCGCAGTGCCGCTGACATCAGGTCATGCCGGGTTCCGGTGGCGGATTCCGGGGCCTGGCCCTTCCGGAGTACCGAGTAAGGGAAAGCCATGAAATACAGGATCATCGGCGACTGGTACGACTGCTGGGACCTCGCCTCGGCTTTCGCCGTCGTCGCCGACGAAGCAAGCCTCGACGAGGCCAAACAGAATGCAGCCGAAGCCGTCCTGGAACACTTCCCGCACCGCGCCAAGGGCGACAAGGGTGAGACCCCGGAAACCCTCTGGGGCGGAGAGGGCGGCGCCTACGTCGTCGCGGCGTTCGCGGGCGACCTGAGCGCCCAGGCCATCGAGAGCGTGACGTTCGAGCGGATCGCATGAGCGCAGCCGCCCAGTCGTTCACCGTCATCGGCCTGACCCTGAATGTCGACAGCAGTGAACTGCTCGTTGCCGCTGTCCTGCCCGGCCCGGTCGCCGACCAAATCGAGCTGCTGGCCACCAGCGAGGTCGACTTCATTGGCGGGGCTGAGGCGTTCGACGCCCTCGACCCCGACACGGCCGCTGCGTTCGCGCACCTGGACTACCCCGACGCGACTCAGGCCCTCCAGATCGTTCGCTGGCGACGCGGCCTCGGCACCGACAAACTCTCCATCGAGCGCGTCTACCTGATCACCAGCCTGGCACCCGGCCAGGCCACCGGGGCCCAGCTCGCCGCCTGGATCAGAGGCCACTTAAACATCGAGAAGCACCGCCCGCGACCACCCAAGACCCTGCCACCGCATCAGGGGGATGGCGCCCGCCCGGGCCCAGCACGCCAGACGGACGCCAAGTCATATGAAGCTCTATGGCGAGCCGGGGATCGTCACTGTCGCTCCCCGGACAATGAAGGTATCGGCTGGTCCGGGAGGTCCGGGAGGTCCGGGAGGTCCAGGAGGGCCGGTGGGGCCTTCCTTGCACCGCCTGTCTCTCGGATGGTGCTCTCGGCACTCGTCATCGTCGGTGGGTTGGATCTCCGCGCCCAGGTCGGAACCCGCGTTCTCGCGGGGGGCGTTGGCGTTTGCTGTCGGACTCGTGAATGCGACGAGTGCGAGTGCGAGCGACGCGAATGCGCCGCTGGTCGTCCAAGCCCTTCGTCGAGGCATCGGCCCCAGCGTGATCCATGAAGTGCGGTCAGAGGTCATACTTTTCTCCCGATTTTCCGAGAATCAACCAGTCGCCAGCGAGCGCTGCGACGGCAGCCGCCGTTCCTCCAGGAACCGTCTGCGCCATCAGGTTGCGCCCGGAACCACAAGGGGCCGCGGGCCAGCCGGGCATGACTTGAGCCTGCTGTTGCAGGGCGGGGGATGGCAGGTGACGGCCCCTGCCATCCCGCCCTTACGGTCTTAGGCCGGCGCGCAGACCGCGTAGGGGGTGAGCGTGATGGCTTGGAGTGCCTTGTTCTGGGCACTCACCTGCCAGGAGTCACCAACCGGCTTGTTCGTGAGTTCACTGGGCGCGGGACCCGTCAACTCAGCCCCTCCGCCAGTGAGCACACTGCCCGCGGGGCATGTCGCCGCAGTCGTAGCCGGCACTGACCCCAGCGCCACCTCAACGGGACTGTCGCTGGGGACGGTTGCGACAACGCCGTTGGTGGCGGTATCGATCACCGACACCTCCCCGATGTTCTCGGCGACGTAGAGGAGGGTGCCGTTCGAGGACACCGCCACGCCCTGGGGAAAACTGGTGGGGGCGCCGAGGGGGATGGTGGCGATGACTGTGTTGGTGCCGGTGTCGATCACCGCGACCTGGTGATCGCCGTTCTCGGCGACGTAGACGCGGGTGCCGTTCGGCGACACCGCCACGCCCCAGGGATCGCTGAAGGCGCCGAGGGGGATGGTGGCGATGACTGTGTTGGTGCCGGTGTCGATCACCGACACCTCATCCCCGCCGACCTCGGTGACGTAGACGCGGGTGCCGTTCGGGGACACCGCCACCTCGTTGGGAATAATGCCGGCGCCGAGGTTGATGGTGGCGATGACTGTGTTGGTGCCGGTGTCGATCACCGACACCTCGTCCCCGGCGCGCTCGGTGACGTAGACGCGGGTGCCGTTCGGGGACACCGCCACGCCGTTGGGAGCACCGCCGAGGTTGATGGTGGCGATGACTGTGTTGGTGCCGGTGTCGATCACCGACACCTCCCCGATGTTCTCGGTGACGTAGACGCGGGTGCCGTTCGGGGACACCGCCACGCCGTTGGGATCGCTGCCGACGCCGAGGGGGATGGTGGCGATGACCGTGTTGGTGCCGGTGTCGATCACCGACACCTCATCCCCGCCGACCTCGGTGACGTAGACGCGGGTGCCGTTCGGGGACACCGCCACGCCGTTGGGACCGCTGCCGGCGCCGAGCGGGATGGTGGCGATGACTGTGTTCGTGCCGGTATCGATCACCGACACCCCATCCCCGCCGAAGTCGGCGACGTAGGCGAAAGTGCCGGGGGCCGCGATGGCCGGCGTGGCCATGGCGACGGGCATGACCAAGCTGACGGGAACCGCACAGACGGCCACCCACGCGCGTAGCTGGGCCCACCACCCTCCCGCGCCCTCATGGCCACGGCTACTGCGTTCCGGCACTTCGCTGACGGCGCTGCCCATGAAACCTCCCAAGCGGTTCACACCCGTATGTTCGCCGGCCCACTTTCCCAACGACCGCAACTGGCATCTGCTCACCGCGATCCAGACGGGAGCCGGTTCCTTTAGCCGCCTTTAGCCGGGAACATTCAGCTACTTATCACCCCCGGCCATTTCCCGCGGACGCTCCTCGCTACCAAACAGCGGCATGTCACACACATGGCCGCCCCCATCCCGTCGGGGCCACCACCCATGCCGAGCCCACCACCAGCACCAGCACCGCCCCGGCGCGCCTCACCGCGCCCTGACCCGGGCCCCCGCCCGCATTTCCCTCGTCGTCACCGCGGAACTCCTTGGTGTCCGCGACGAGGCCGTCGGCCCGCTGGAAGCCGCCATGGCCCGTGTCACTCGCGCCGACGTGGACAGCGACGAGGTCCAGGAGGCCCACCTGGAGATCCTGCGCTACTACGCCGAGGCACTGTTCGAACCGCCTGGCGCGCCCGACGCCAACGTGGTCTCCGCGCTGCTGCACGCCCGTTCCCTGGGGCAGGACATCTCGGACGAGGAGATCATCCTGGCCTGCGACAACGTGATCGTCGCCGCCACCGAGACCAGCCGCAACGCCATGACCTCAGGGCTCCTGGCCCTGCTGAGGCACCCGACGGCCTGGACCGAACTGTGCGACGGCCACCTGGACACGGCACCGGTCGTCGAGGAGATCCTGCGTCTGACGTCCCCGGCGATGCACGTGCTGCGCACCGCCACCCGCGATCTCAGCCTGTCCGGCGCCCAGATCAAGGCCGGTGACGCGGTCGTGGTGTGGATCGCCTCGGTCAACCGCGACACTTCCGTCTTCGAAGCCCCCGACGCCTTGCGATTCGACCGCCGGCCCACCCGCCATCTCACCTTCGGCTCTGGGGTGCACTTCTGTCTGGGCGCCCCGCTCGCCCGGCTCCTGCTCTCCGTGTTCCTCGACGAACTCGCCCACCGCGCACGGGACATCGAACTGGCCGACGAGCCCCGCCGCAACGCCTCCCACCATGTCTGGGGCTACGCCTCCCTGCCCGTTTCACTCTCCCGGCGCGCGGATCGTGGGTGAGCTATCCTGCGCGCATGCGCGGACAGTTCACCGGCTGGCCGGAGCAGGCCATGGACGTGTTGTGGCAGCTCCAGGGCGAACCGACCCACGCGACTCGCGAGCGCTACCGCGCGGACCGCGAACGCCTGGTCCGGCAGCCGATGATCGCCCTGCTGAACGAGGTCGCGGACACCGACCCCCGGTACGAGGACTTCTCCGTCTGGCACTACCGCACCGACTCCTGGTGGTGGCAGCACCAGGGCGCGGTGATCCGGCTCGGCCGCAAGATCGAGATCGGTCTCCGTTTCGACCTGGACGGCCTGCGGATCCAGGGCGCCTGGTGGTACCCCGATCCCGGCCAGGTGGACATGTTCCGCAAAGCCGTGGCCTCCGAGGGGAGCGGCCGCGAACTGTCCGCCATCGTCGAGGACGTGCGGAAGAAGGGCTACGACATCTCCGGGGACGTGATGAAACGCCCCCCGCGCGGCTATCCGACGGACCACTCCCGTACGAACCTGCTGCGCCACCGTTCGCTGATCGCCGCCCGTCCCCTCGGCTGCGAGCAGTGGCTGCACACCCCCGAGGCGGTCGACCGGGTCCTCTCGGCCGCCGCCGACCTGGACGCCCTGCTGATGTGGCTGGTCCGCCACGTGCAGCGCGCCGCCTGACATCACAAGGGCGCCACGCGGCACGGGAGGAACCACACCCGCGCCGCCGGCCCCCGCACTCTGACGGTGATGCGCACTTTCAGCGCCGACCGGTCGTCCCTCGCCCGATAACCGTCCGGCACCTCGGCCAGGGGGACGGCACCGTCGAAGACGGGCCCCGGATCGAGGGCCCCGGAGAGCGCATCCGGCAGGAGTTCGGGCAGGGGCTCCAGGCTGCGACTGCCCGCTGGCCGGGTGCGCGATGGAAACGGATCCGCGTTCGTCCACGCGCGCTTTCCGGGGCGGGGTCTTACCTGCGTGGCGATCCTCTGCGCCACCGGTCATGGAGAAGCCCGGTCAGCCAGGGGTGGTTGACCGGGGCAGCTGCGGCCCTATGGTTCAGTGCGGACGAGGAGGGTGCCGACCGTCCGATCCCCGGGTGGGGCGGGCAGTACTGCGGCGGTGGCGGTGAAGCCGTGCTCGGCGAGGATCTCCACCCAGCGCTCGGTTTCGTAGTCCCAGCGTTTCACGACGAGTGGGTGCTGGTCCTCGGAGCGGTTGATGTGTGCGGCCTGGCAGCCGTAGCAGCCGTCGATGGCCGGCCGGTGGGAGAAGGCGAACACGCCGCCTGGGCGGAGGCGCTTGTGGAGAAGGGGCAACAGTTCGTTGGGGTCGGTGAACCAGGCCGCACCGAACACGGAGAACACGGCGTCGAACTCGAGGTCGGTCTGAGCGAGGTAGGCGACCGCCTCCACGTGCTCCAGCTGCAGGCGGGGCATGTAGCCCCAGCGGTCCTTCGCGAGGGCGAGCTGGGCGGCAGAGACGTCGACGCCGATGGCGCGGGCACCGAGGGAGGCCAAGTGCGCGAGGTTGCCCCCGCTTCCGCACCCGAGGTCGAGTGTCATCGAGCCGGGGCCGATGCCGAGGACCTCCGCCCCCGGACCGTGGTCGGGGTACTGGGTCCAGTTGAACCAGGTGGCCTCACCGGCGGCGTTCGTCTGTCGCCGCTGGATGCTGTCTTTCGCATACACGTCCCATGCGAGGGTGTCCGTCAACGTGCTGGCCTTTCACGTGCGGGGGCGGGCGCCCGGCAGTGGGGCACGGCCGGCCGTAGGACGGGCGAGTCAGTGCTTTGGGGCTGTGGCACCCGGCGCGGCACTGTGTGCAGTCATCGGTACCGCGCCACAGGTGCAGCCAGCCGCGGTCGGTGCCGCCACGGTAGTACGGAGCAGCTCGCCCGCCTCGGAGCCGCGTCCGTCGGCCTCGATGTCGGGCACGTGGTGAATGAAACCGTAAGAGATCCGCCAGTAGAAGGCGGCCGCGCGCGGCTTCGCCCCCGACGTCGTCCAGCCTCGTGCCCGGCGGTGTTCCGGAAGGCTCCCCTGGTGAGAGCGCCGAAACTCTCTGGGGCGGAGAGGGCGGCGCCTACGTCGTCGCGGCGTTCGCGGGCGACCTGAGCGCCGAGGCCATCGAGGACGCGACGTTCGAGCTGATCGTTTGACCGCAGCAGCTACCCAGTCGTTCACCGTCATCGGCCTGGCCCCTGGATGTCGACAGCAGCGAGCTGCTCATCGCCGCCGTCCTGCCCAAGATGTCGAAGGAGTTCGCCCAGGTGGGGAACCGGTTGTACCTGCCCCTGCGGACTGAGTGAGCGACAGGATGGCTCCTGTGTTGAACGCCCCGCGCGGATTCTTTGAAGGGGAGCTGGACGGGCTCGCCCTGAAGAACCCATTTGGTGTGTGGTGGTGGGCCTCGTACCGTCGTGGGCGTGATGAACATCGTCGGCGAGCCGCGCCGCTTCGGAGTTCCCGGACCTGAGGCGAGGCTGCGGTTCGAGACAGAGCTCCAGGAACGGGGGTCGGCGCCGCGGCGCAGGCTGTTGGTGCTCGATGGGAAGCCCGCGTTCGAGCTCTCCCCGTGGTGTGGGACGTGTCAGTTCCTGTTCCAGCGGCTTGAGGGTGCCAACCAGACGTTGTCGTTGGAGGGCATGCAGGAACGCCTCGCCGGCCGGGTCTCCGACCTGGACGACGGGATCCTGGATGCGTTCGGCTCCTTGCTGCCGGAAGGCGACTACCTTCCTTTGCTGCTCCGTGTCGAGCCGCGGCTGGTCATTCCGGGGCAGGAGGGTGACTACTTCAGCGGTGAACAGGTGGCCACCTGGGGACTCGAACAGTTTTGGGGACTTCCGGAGCACCCGCGCACGCCGTACTACCGCACGTTCGAGACTGTGGTCGACGACACCGCGCATTTCTACGAGTTCGTCGTACCCATGGTTCCTCCGTCCTGGAACGAACGGGGGCGGGTGGAGGAGTATGTCGAGCGGATGGGGCGAGGGTCTGTGCCGACAGCAGCCGCGGTTTCGACTCTGGATCTGTGTCAGCCTGCGGTGAGTATCCAGTCGTCCGACGAATACGAGCACTGGGGGCTGACGCATTTCCTGCTCGACGGCCATCACAAGCTGGAGGCGGCAGCATCGGCGGGACGTCCCGTGCAGCTTCTATCGCTCTTGGCCTTGGGCGAGAGCCTGGCCGGCCCCGGTGATCACGAGAGGCTGGCGACCCTGCGCGCTCAGCCCAGCCTGAGCCGTGGAGCTCGGCCGGCCCGGTGACGTGGGTCCGTGTTCGAGTCCGCTGTTCGCCTACCGTCCAGGGAGCGGCCGTTGGCCGGCAGCCCCTGTCCTGGGCCGGGGGCCCTGCCCACCAAGACAGCATGACCGGCACGGCCGAGACCGCCGGGCGCTACTTACAGACGTCGCAGCCGCCCTTGCCGAGCTCTGCGGATACGACCGCATCGACATCCGGGGCACCGTCCACTTCACCGGAGACAGCGCCGAGACCGACAGCGCGCCGGGCATGGACGACGACAGCCACTTCGCGGTGTTCGAGTCCCTGGCGCTGGTCTGCAACGCCCCAGGGGCGCGCCTATGGTGCCAGTACCGGCCCGCCGACACGGTGCTCGTCAGTCCCACCGACTACGCCCCCGGCGACACTCTCTGGGCCCTCGGCAGGCCGCACCGTTTCATGGGCCTGGTCGACTTCCCGGCCGACTCCAAGACCGGCCAGCCACCGTCCCGGCTGGCCGGGGCATTTTCTTGCCCCTGCGCGGTTGGCTGCCGCAGCGCGTGGGTGAGCCCCCGTCCTGGCAACGGCGCGCGACGTGGACAGGGGCTCACTGTCATTGAATCCCGGCTGGCGGGTGGACGCAGCGGCTCTCCGAGGCCTACGTCACCGGCGGCCTCATCTGGGGATACGCCGACGCCACGTGCCGGGAAGTGGTACTGAACCACTCGCTGACCGTCATCCTGGAAAGGCGCGGACCGGGCGGGAAGCGGGAGGAGGTCGGCAAGCAGTCGAACCACCTTTCGCCCGTCAAGAACGCAGTCAAGCAGGTCACCACATCGGTACCCTCCAAGCCGGGGTACTACCGG
Source organism: Streptomyces sp. NPDC002133 (assembly GCF_040296405.1). Classification (NCBI taxonomy): domain Bacteria; kingdom Bacillati; phylum Actinomycetota; class Actinomycetes; order Kitasatosporales; family Streptomycetaceae; genus Streptomyces; species Streptomyces sp. NPDC002133. Next base: position 14,717 of record NZ_JBEOXF010000057.1, read on the forward strand.
CCAGGATGCAGGCCACAGTGGAGGCCCTGAACGATCCGAACGGGCCCGACTCCGGCGGAGCCGAGAGCCCCGGTGCCGCCATCAGCAAGGAGCATGCGCATGAACCAGGCAAAAGAACACCCCGAGCCCCTCATCGCCCTCTCCCTCGGCCGCGGATCCGACCGCACCACAACACGCCTGCGCCTGTTCACCTGGTACTGGGAGCATGGCGGCCGCCACCTCCGCAACGCGAAGATCACCGTCCTCGGCTGGTTCGGCTGGCAGTGGGAACCCGACGGACAGCGCGGCATCCGCTGGGTACGCCGCCGATAGAAACCACCCGACACGACAGCGCCCCGGCGATCATCCGTCGGGGCGCTGCAATGCGCAGGGCCCTTGCTTCTCGCGAAACGTCGAGACAGCCGGCATGGGCGCTTCGGTTCCAGGAGCGCTTCCCCCGGGTCCGGCTCCGGCGAGCCGGACTCGGAGTGCGCATCGCCCGCAGACGAACCCCAGCGGGACAACGGCGCGCCTACGGTCGGCGCATCCCCAAGCCGGGACCTGACACCCCCAGATGCGAGCCTCCGCCACACGAGTGACCCTGGTGGAAGTGCCCTGACCCCACACACCAGGGAGAACGCAATGATCAAGATGCTGCATGAAAAGGGCCTGCGCAGCGAGCACGCCTACACCGCGGCCTTCATGTCCATCGGCTTCTCCATCTTCACCTGGGCCGCCTCCCTCAAAGTCGAGCCAGGCGTCGGGCTCGATCGCGCAGACCGGTGGGGCATCTTCGTCGGCGAGTGGGCGCCCACGTTCTTCGGCCTCGGGCTGGCCCTCTCCCACTACGAGCAGCAGGACGGCACCCTTAACGCCAGCGTCCGCGACATCCGTAAGCAGCATGAGCGGCAGCAGGACGTCGTGTAGCCACACCAGGAAGCGCCCGCCCCTGTCTGAGATCCGGGGGCGGGCGGGGCACGTCAAGGCCGTAGGCCGGACCCGTACACACCGGTCAGCGTCGCACCTACACTCGGAAGATGCCTCGGATCAACAGGCCACCCGTCCCGCACACCATCGACGGGGAAGACAGGTCGCTGGGCGGTAGCGCACTGTACGTGGACCTGATCCCCTCGACCTGTTGGGGAAGTGCCGCGCGCACCGTTCATGCCACGCAGTACGAGTGGCAGCGTATCCGCAGGATGGTCTACGAGCGTGCCGGGTTCACCGGTCAGCGGCTGTGGCGGTACATGCGGGCCGACCTGCCCGTCCGCGGCCTGCCCCACCTCGCCCACGTCCGGGTACAGCCGGACCCGGGTGAGAAGGACGCCCGCCGACTGGAGGCACGGCAGGACGACCGCCTCGTCGCGGAAGCCGTTGTCGGTCTGCCCGTTCAGGGCACCGGTGTCCTGTGGTGGATCGGGGTGGAGCCCAGCGCACGGGGGCGCGGCCTTGGCCGGGCCATGCTCGGCTCTGCACTCGACGTCCTCGCCGGGCTCGGCGCCGCGGCGGCGATCCTCTACGTCGACGACGACGCGCCGCCCGGCGACGAACGCGACCGGAGGGCCGCCAACGCGCTCTACGACTCCGCCGGGTTCATCGAGGTCGACCGGCTGAATTCCTACACCCTGTCACGTCCCGCGTAGCGCCGAGCATCTGCGCCGAGTGCGGCCCGCGCCCGCGCGCTCGGCGCCTGATCGTCGTGCAGGCGCCGGGGGATGTGACCGTCCGGCCCGCGGTCGCTGCATGGGTCGCTCGGGGCTGCTTCTTGTGGTGCGCCGGCGGGTGGGGAGCACAAGGTCCCGCGTCGCGCGGTCCGGGGAGTCGTGCTTCCGCGTACGCCGCGGGCCCCTGCCGGTCCTGGGGCCAACAGTCCCAGGTCGCCACCCTGGCGACCCGGGCCCCGGCAGGGGCCCGGCCGGGCCGTCCCTGCTGCTCCCGTCAAGGGGCAGCCCCTGGTCGGCCGAAGGCCGGCCCCGGGCCGTGCCCGCCCCCTGCTGGTCTCGTCGTCGGTACCGCGCCTGGTGCTGCTCCGTGTCCCGGTTGCCTCGGGGGCTCTCGGCTCCTTCGTACTCATGAGGAACCGACGGAATTCGCTGACCTGCTGAAACACGACTCACGCGGTAGGTCCCGCGTCGTAGTGCGGAGATTCCCAGCGAACCTCCGTGCGCGAGCGGTATCGGCCTGGGGGCCCTCTGAGCTCCCCGGATGGGGAAACTCATCAACTCTCGTCGATGGGTACGCGGACGGTGGCACCGGCTCCTTCGGTTCCTTCGCCACCCAGGTGCCAGGTCAGGTCGGCGGCCGGTCCATACGGGGAGGAGAGGGTGCCGATCTGCATGGCGAAGTCCAGGTGCTTCCCTGGGGCAATGGCGTCGGGCGCCCCGGCGCAGTTGAGGTATCCGATTTCTACCAGTTTCGCCATTTGGACGCGGTAACGCGGGCAGGGGTGCAGGGAGATGGAGCGGGCGCCGGCGTTGGCTAGGCGGACAGTGAACTCGTACCGCTTGCCCGGAGTGACGGCCCTAGGGGTGAGGAGGATGACGGTCACAGGCTGGCCCGCCAGCGGGGTCACAGCGGGCGTCGGTCCGATGGGCTTGCCCGCCGCGGTGGTGCTCCAGGGGATGGGCGCGGGGCTTGTGGTGACCGGCGGGCGGGAGGCCTTGCCGGTGCTGCTGTCTGTCGCGATACAGCCGGTCAGGGCAATGGACAGGGCCACGGTGGCGGCGGCCTGGGCGGGGTTCGCTCGTCTCATGCCATAACACTGCCGCGCTGCTGCGGGTCACGTCTACGGAGAGCACGTCGCTGTGCCAAGCAGGCCTTCCAGTACAGCTCGCCGAAGAAGCAACGGTGTGACCCTGACAGTGCCTTGCACATCGTGTCCCCCGCTGGAGCGTACCCGAGGCGCCCTGGGAGGTCCCGCGGTGCCGACTTGGAGAATGGGAGCAGCGCGAGCGCCGCCACTCTGCCCTTGTCGGTGTACCCGCCAATGTGGCCCTGGCCAAATTTCCGTGAATCCGGGGTGCGCCACCGTGCGCCGGTGACGCTCCGTCACAGGTGACGGCATTGTCAGCGAGTGTGATGACCTCGTACGGATTGTGTCTCCGCACCTGGATACGGTGCGAGTGGAACGGGTGTGGGCGGAGGCCGGCACTGTGCATGTGGCCTCCCGTACCCGTGAGTTGATGGTGGCGTGTCCGGAGTGCGGTCGCGGTTCTGCCCGGGTGCACAGTCGCTATTGCCGCACGTTGGCCGATGTCGCTGTCGGGGGCCGCCCGGTGCTGATCGGACTGTCGGTGCGCCGGCAGCGTGGGCTGCAGTCTCCACGCGCCAAGGATGGGTCGGTGACCAGCGCTCCCCGCGACGACATCACGCGACATTCTCCTAATTCAGGCGAATTGCATCATTTCTTTCAGTATGCCTTCTACGGATAGGTGGGTAGGCGTGTTGAGTTCGAGTGAGGCCAGCCGGTCCTGTGTGACCGGGCAGGCTCTCATTAACTGCAAGCGGAATCCCGTCGGTTGACGATTTCCTGAGGTGCCGTCAGAGATACCTGGGCTCTGATCTGCGAGTTCCTAACTTCAGGGAGCCTTGACGTGATCGAAAGCGGAAGCTGATACTCAGTCGGTCTGTGTAGGGATCATGTAAGGCTTGGAGTGGGTTTGTGAGGGGTGAGGTGTGGCGTCGTGCGCGCCGCAGAACGGTCGCGCTGACCGCGGCGGCGGTCATGGCCTCGGTGTTGCAGCCGTTGGCCGGTCAGGCCGCGGCACAGCAATCAGCTGCAGCGCCGATGTCGGCGCAGAGCGCGGCGGCACTTGCCGCCGAGTCGGGTGAGCCTGTTGAGGTCGTCAGTGAGCGCACCGAGTACTCGAAGACGATGGCGAATCCGGATGGCACATATACGCTGACGCAGTCGACGAGTCCGCAGCGCGCCCGGGCCGAGGACGGTTCGTGGCGGAGCATCGATACGACGCTGGAGCGCCGGTCGGACGGGTCGGTCGGACCGAAGTCCACCGTCGTGGACCTTTCCTTCTCCGGTGGCGGCGCGGGCAAGGACCTGATCCGTCTTGCGTCGCCGAAGGGCGCGATCGAGCTGGGCTGGCCGGAGACCCTTCCGAAGCCGACGCTCGAGGGTCCGACGGCCACCTACCCCGAGGTGTACGAGGGGGTCGACCTGCAGCTCACCGCCACTTCGGATGGCTTTCGCGAGGTCCTCGTCGTCAAGTCCGCCGAGGCGGCCGCGAACCCGGCACTGAACAAGATCACCATGTCGGCCAACGGCGACCGCCTGAACATCGTTCCTGGCGCGGGAGGTGGCCTGCGCGCCCTGGACGGCGACGGAAACACGGTCTTCTCCGGCCCGGCGGGCATGATGTGGGACTCCGCCGGCGACGCCGGCACACAGACCCAGATGCTGCCCAGCGTCTCCGACGAGGGAGAAGAGCCGGCCGAGGGCGCTTCGGACCCCGCACAGCCCGACGCGGGTGACGCGACTTCGGTTCTTCCGGTCCAGGTAGCCGACGGCTCGGTGAGCGTGGTCCCCGATCAGGAGCTCCTGCGCGGCGAGGACACCGTCTTTCCGGTCTACATCGACCCCCCGATCGGCACCGGAGCCTCGGAGAAGTCGGTGATCTCCTCCGATGGTGATCGCTGGTGGAACTTCGACGGCGACTACGGAGTCGGCCGCTGCTACCGGGTCGGCCCGTGGTACTGCGACGCGGACCACACCAACCGGATGCTGTTCGAGTTCGCCCCGACCAAGATCTCCGGCATGCATGTGCTGGACGCGACCTTCCGGGCGTACGAGACGTGGTCGTTCTCGTGCAGCCCGCATGAGATCGAGCTGGTGCGGACCGGGAACATGTCGGAGGCCACCCGCTGGCCGGGCCCGTCCGAGCTGGACCACATGGGCGACCAGAACGTCTCAGCCGGCCGCGGCGACAACTGCACTCCCGAGCAGCCGGACAAGTGGATCGAGTTTCACGACAACCCGGCCGAGACGGACGAGAACCTCACCGCCACGGTGAGGAACTTCGCAGACGGCAAGTTCTCCCGGCTCACCCTGATGCTGAAGGCGAAGGACGAGGGCGACCCGGACGCGTGGAAGCGGTTCGACGACAACGCCGACATCCAGGTCATCTACGTGCCCAAGCCGTACCTGCCGAACAACGTCGGCGTCATCCCCGGCTTTACAAAGCAGCAGTACTGCGCGAAGGACGTGGCTTCCGCGACCACGGTCACGCGGACGAATCCCACGATCCAGGGCATGGTGCAGACCCAGCAGCAGCCCCAGGGCAACGAGTTCCGCGGGTCGCTGCGAGCTCTGTTCAACACCGAGTACCTGAAGAGTGATGGCACGTGGGCCGACGCCTTCACCGTCAACGTGCCTGATTCGGGATCGGTCCCGGACGACACCCTGGTGCCGTTCCCCATTGACGGGGTTGCCGAAGGTGCGACGTACCGGTTCAACGTGCTGACTGAGTCGTACTGGACCTGGGGCGGGCAGAACGGGAAGTTGTCCTCCGGCCGCTCGGCCTGGTGCTACTTCACGGTGGACACCACCGCGCCGAAGGCACCGGTCATCACCTCCAATGAGGTCAACGGTGAGCGATACACCGAGTGCACGACGGAATCCTGTGAGGCGAACGGCGGCCCGAACGTGCCGGGCAGTTTCACGTTCAAGCCGAACTCTGCGGACACGAACATCATCGGATACCGATGGCGGCTGCTGACCACCGCGGAGTCCGGAGCGAAGGAAGTCACCGGCAGCACGGCCACGGTCCCGGACATCACGCCGACGTTGGCCGGTACGCAGGTGCTGTCCGTCGAAGCCAAGGAACCCACCGCAACTGGCGGCCGCTTTGGCACACCGGCAGAGTTTGTGTTCAAGGTCGAGCCGGGTTCTCTGGAGACCAGCCGCTGGAGCTTCACCGAGAACACGGGCACAACGGCCAAGGACACCGGGGTTGAAGGCACCACCCGGCATAACGCCACGCTCTACCAGCCGCAGCCGAACACGGTGACATGGTCCCCGCTGGGCCGTCGTGGCGAGGGTGACACCTCGCTCGCGCTGAACACCGCTATCGCCGATCCGGCCAAGCAGGTCGGCTACGCCGCCACGACCACGCCGGCGGTCAACACCAACGGCTCCTTCACCGTGTCGGCCTGGGTGTATCTCACCGACACTTCTGCCAACCGTGCGATCCTGTCCGCGCCGGGCGCCAAGGACTCGGCGTTCACTCTCATGTATTCGCCGACGAAGAAGACCTGGGTCTTCAAACGAGGCTCGAAGGACGCTTTGGATGCGGTCGACCTCGTGACGGTCGCAGATCAGCCGGCGACCGTGGGTGTGTGGACACATGTGGCTGGCGTCTTCGACACGAAGGGCGACGCCGACGCGGCGAACGACACCATTGAGCTGATCATCAACGGGCGGGCTCAGGGCGAGCTCGTGCTCAGCAGCCAGTCCGCCACCTACACCCCGTGGACTTCGGCCAATGGTCTGCAGTTCGGCCGCACGCAGACGAAGGGCAATCCGTTCGCCCAGTACTACCGCGGCATCATTGACGAGGTTGCTGTCTGGCATCGCCCGCTGGATCCGAGCGAGCTGCTGAACGAGTCCGAGGCGATGCAGCCGCTGGACGGCAATCCGGCGGTGCCGTTGATCGCCCACTGGGATGCGGTCGGCTCTACCGGTTCGGCGCTGGCCAACCTCTCGCCGTATCCGGTCGCACCACTGACGCTGTCGGCCTCAGGCTCGCTCGTCGGCGGGGACGCGGGCCTGGTCCTGAACGGCACCACTGAACATGCGTGGGCCACCGGGCCGGTTCTGGATGAGACGGCATCGTTCACCGTCTCCGCCGCGGTGAAACTGGACAAGGCGAAGCTCGATGCCAAGCCTGTGGGCTACCGCGCCCAGATCTTCGGGCAGGCCACGCCGACAGGGGCAGAGTCCTCCTGGGCCCTGTGGGTGGAGAAAGCCGCCGACGGCTGGTATTGGAAGTTCGGGCGCACCGCGACCAATGCATCCGGCCAGATCATCGGCAGCAGCAAGGTGACGTCCCGCGACGTTGCCGGAATGGACGACTGGGTGCAGGTCACCGGCGTGTACAACGCCGCCGAACCTGCAACTGGCGGCTCCGGCAGCACGAGGCTCTACGTCAGCGATGCACCCCAGCCCCCGGACAGTGACGCCGACTTCACCACGCTCATGCAAGGCGGCGGCACGATCGCGGCCGGCCGGGGCTCCGCTGCCGGTACGACCGGTCATTACCTGCCCGGTAGCCTGCAGAGCCTGCGCGTGTGGACCGGTGCCATGAACGACACCCAGATCTACGACAAGGTCATCGCCGCCTCATAACGCGGCCGCGGCCCAGAAACCAGCGTGGGGGCGGACTCCTCATGTCCGCCCCCACCCGGCCGCATCGCCTCTGATTCGGCCGATCACGCATACCCAGAATCAGTGCAACTCGTCTCCTGCCGCCCTCGCGCGCCCAGATTGAAACGGATGTGCATGAAACCGCCTCTCCCCGTTGCCCCCGGACAGGGCCGTAGCCAAAGACGCACTCGCACATTGCCAGTACGGCGTGTAGCGGCCGTCATCGGCTTCAGCCTCATACCCGGCCTCCTGACTCCCGTAGCCTTCGCCGCGACGGTCGACCCACTGGGCAGGCCAGAGCTGAAGGCTCCCGCGTCGCAACAGGTGTCCCGGTTCACGGGCAAGACGGACAAGAAGACCGCCGGGCTGCTGAAGAAGGCCGCCGAGGCTGGTCGTGCCGATGCGGCCCGCGCGAAGACGGACCAGCGCAAGACGGTCTCCTGGCCGACTGCCGGCACGGCGACGCTGACGCTTCCCGCCACGGGCACGGCCAAGGCTGCCCCCGGCACCCTCCCGCTCACACTGACCACGCCGAAGCCCGCCAAGAAGACCAAGCCGGTCAAGGCTGCGGGCAGCGTCAAAGTCAATGTGCTGGACCAGAAGCAGGCGGGCGCTCTGGGCGTGAAGGGCATCGTCCTCACCGTCACCGGCCCTGCCGGCGGTGGTGCGGCCGAGCTCGCCATCGACTACAGCAAGTTTGCCTCCGCCTATGGCGGTGACTGGGCCGGGCGTCTGCAGGTACTTCGCCTGCCGGACTGTGCGTTGAAGGATCCGGCGAGCGCGAAGTGCCGCAAGCGCACGCCCGTCGCGTTCACCAACCACCGCAAGAACAACCGCCTCGACGCGCAGCTCTCCTTCAAGCCGGCCCCCACGGCCACGAGCCGTGCGGCGAACATGACGGCTACGCCGGCAACGGGGCAGACGATGGTGCTCGCGCTGGCCGCGGGAACGAAGTCCGGCTCGGGTGACTACAAGGCCACCCCGCTCGCGTCGTCCTCCACGTGGGAGGCTGGCGGCTCATCGGGCTCCTTCACCTGGTCCTACCCGCTGCGTGTTCCGCCGTCGGCGGCCGGCCCGAAGCCGGACCTGAAGATCTCCTACGACTCGGGCAGCGTGGACGGCCGCACGGCCAACACGAACAACCAGGGCAGCACCGTCGGCGAGGGCTTCGACATCACCTCGTCCTACATCGAGCGCAAGTACGGCTCGTGCGACGACGACGGCCAGACCGACAAGTTCGACCTGTGCTGGAAGTACGAGAACGCCTCCCTCGTCCTGAACGGCAAGGCCACCGAGCTGGTCAAAGACGACACCACGGGCAAGTGGCGCCTGAAGAACGACGACGCCTCCACCGTCATCCACTCCACCGGCGCCGACAACGGCGACGACAACGGCGAGCACTGGACCGTCATCACCGGCGAAGGCACCAAGCACGTCTTCGGCCTCAACAAGCTCACCGGCGCACCCGCGGGCGAGCGCACCCAGTCGGTGTGGACCGTTCCGGTCTTCGGCGACGACGCCGGTGAGCCCGGCTACGCAGACGGCACCAGCTTCTCCAGCCGCGACAAGCAGCAGGGCTGGCGCTGGAACCTCGACTACGTCGAGGACACCCACGGCAACGCCATGTCCTACTGGTACACCGCCGAGGAGAACAACTACGACAAGCTCGGCGACGACACCACAGGCACCCCCTACACCCGCGGCGGATACCTGAACGAGATCCGCTACGGCCAGCGTGCCGACGCCCTGTTCAGCGGCAGCCCCGCAGCCTCGAACAAGGTCGTCTTCGACTACAAGGAACGCTGCATCCAGTCCGGCACCGGCTGCAGCAACCTCGACCCGGACACCCGCGACAACTGGCCCGACGTCCCCCTGGACGCCATCTGCCAGGCAGGCGCCAAGTGCACCGGCAACGTCGGCCCCACCTTCTTCACCCGCAAGCGAATGACCGCCGTCACCACCTACGCATGGGACGCCGCGGCGACAACTCCCGCCTTCGCTGAGGTGGACAAGTGGGCGCTCACCCAGGCCTACCTGGACCCGGGCGACACCGGTGACTCCTCCGACCAGTCCCTGTGGCTGGACGAGATCCGCCACACCGGCATGCGCGGCACACCCATCACCCTGGACCCGGTCAAGTTCGACCACGAGTTCCGGGCCAACCGCGTCGACGGCGCCCAGGACAACATCCTGCCGCTGCACAAGCCCCGCCTGTACACGATCACGTCGGAAACCGGCGCAGCAACCATCGTCAACTACCTGCAGGCCGACTGCCTCGCCAGCCAGGCCAAGCCCAAGCTCGACGAGAACACCCGCCGCTGCTACCCCGTCTACTGGTCGCCCAACGGGGAGAAGGACCCGATCCTCGACTGGTTCCACAAGTACCCCGTCGAGCAGGTCTCCACGACCGACCCCAAGGGCGGCGGCCTGACCGTCTACCACACCTACACCTACTCCGGCGGCGGCGCCTGGCACTACAACGAGGACCCGCTAGTCAAGGAGAAGGAACGCACCTGGTCCATCTGGCGCGGCTACGAGAAGGTCACCCACCTCACGGGCATGGCCGGCCGCACCCAGTCCAAGACCGTCACCGTCTACATGCGCGGCATGGACGGCGACCGCGTCCTCGGCACCGACGGAAAGACCCCCGACCCGACTGCACGTAAGACAGCCACCGTCGGCGGAATCAAGGCCCCGGCGATCACCGACTCGGACCAATACGCCGGCTTCACCCGCGAAACCGTCACCTACAACGGCGCCACCGGCCCCGAGGTCGGCGGCCAGGTCAACGACCCCTGGTCCCAGGTGACCGCGACCCAGCACAAGTCGTACGCCGACACCGAGGCGTACTACGTCCGCACCGGTGCCACCCATGCACGTACCAACATCACCACAAGCCTCCCGGCACGTGACCGCATCCGCTCCACGGTGACGACCTACGACGCCTACGGCATGGCCACAACCGTCGAGGACAAGGGCGACGACGGCACAACCGGCGACGAGAAGTGCACCCGCACCTGGTATGCCCGCAACGACGCCGCAGGCATCAACAGTCTGGTCTCTCGCACCCGTGTCACCGGTAAGCCCTGTGCCATCACGGGTGATGCCCTCGACCTGCCGGTTGATTCCACTGTCCCGGGTGACGTGATCTCGGATACGGGCACCGCGTACGACAGCACCACCTGGTCGGCCACGCAGACGCCGACCAAGGGTGAGCCGCAGTGGACCGGCCGTGCCAAGGGCTACACCACCGCGAACAACCCGGTGTGGCAGAAGCTCGCCACGACCACCTACGACGCCCTGGGCCGCCCGCTCACGGTCAAGGACACCAACGACACCACCAAAGCCACGACGACCTACACCCCAGCAGGCGTCGGTCCGGTAACCAGCAGCACGGTCGCCAACGCCCAGGGGCACACCACCACCACACTCGTGGACTTCGCCACCGGCGCAGCCGTTAAGGTCACCGACCCCAACGGCAAGATCACCGAGAGTGAATTTGACGCCCTGGGTCGGGTCACCAAGACCTGGCTGGCCGACCGCTCCAAGCTGGGCGGCAAGACCCCCAACTACGTCTACGACTACCGCGTCACCGCCTCGGACTTGCCATGGGTGTCCACGGCCACGCTCAAGGGCGACGGCAGCGGATACAACACCACCTACGAGATCTACGACAGCCTCCTGCGCCCGCGCCAGACCCAGACACCGTCACCGGCGGGCGGCCGACTGGTCGCACTGACCTGGTACGACGAGCGCGGCCTCGCGGCCTCCGCCCATGCCGACATCTGGGACGCCAACAACGCCCCCTCCGGCACCATGGTGGAGGTCGACGGTGGCCAGGCACCGATGCAGGTCGACACCACCTACGACGGCGCCGGACGCGCCATCCAGGCAGTGACGAAGGTCAAGGGCGTCCCCCGCTGGACGATCGACACCGCCTACACCGGCGACACCGTCACCACCACCGCCCCGGCCGGCGGCCAGGCCACCGCCGTGGTCACCAACGCCCTCGGCCAGACGACCCAGCGCCGCGAGTACGGCGGCACCCAGCCCATCGGCAGCGACTACACCACCACGAACTACACCCACTTCCTGACCGGCCAGCAGGACACGATCACCGGCCCGGACCAGGCCAAGTGGAACTACCAGTACGACCTGTTCGGCCGTCAGACCAGTGCGAGTGACCCGGACAAGGGCACATCGACCACCACCTATGACGCGCTCGACCAAGCCGTCACGACCACGGATTCCCGCGGCAAGACCCTCACCAACGAGTACGACACCCTCGGCCGCAAGACCGGCCTGTGGGACACCAGCACCGCGGCCAAGTCGGACGCGAACAAGCTTGCCGCGTGGACGTTCGACACGCTCGCCAAGGGCCAGCAGGACACCGCGGTCCGCTACGAGAACGGCATCGGCCAGGCCACCAGCAAGGCCTACACCCAGAAGGTCACCAGCTACGACGCGCTCTACCAGCCGACCGGCGCTTCGCTCACCCTGCCCGCCAACGACCCCCTCGTTGCCGCAGGCGTCCCCCAGACCCTGACGACGGCCACGACCTACAACCTGGACGGCACCGTCTGGACGGCCCGCAGTCCTGGTGTCGCCGGCCTGGCCACCGAGACCGTCTCGTACACGTACGGCTCGCTGGGCCAGCTGACCTCGTCCAGGGGCACCACCGGCTACGTCCAGGCCGCCACGTATTCGCCGCAGGGCGACCTGCGCCAGGTCAACCTCGGCGTGAGCGCCGTGGCGAACAAGGCCTACCTCAACTACGACTACGAGGACGGCACCCGGCGCCTCACCCGTTCCTACGTGACCGACGACGTCCACGGCTACATGCCGCAAGAGCTCAAGTTCACCCAGGACGGCGCGGGCAACGTCACATCGATCTTCGACGCCACCACGCAGGGCGGCACAGCGAAGGCCGACTACCAGTGCTTCACCTACGACGGCCACCGTCGCCTGACCGAGGCCTGGACCCCGAAGACCGCCGACTGCGCCGCATCCGGGCGCACGATGGCCAACATCGACGGCGCGGCCCCGTACTGGACCAGCTACACCTACAACGCATCTGGTCAGCGCGCCAAGGAGACCGAGCACACCAGCTCGGGCGACAAGACCACCACCTACAACTACGGCACCGCGACGAACCAGCCGCACCCGCTGGCCAACACCACCGGCGCCAAGGCCGCCACCTACACCTACGACAAGTCAGGCAACACCACCAGCCGCCCCGGCACCCAGGCCCAGCAGACCCTGGGCTGGAACGCCGAAGGCGAACTCGTCAGTGCGACGGAACCGGCTGCAGGCGGTAAACCCGCGACCGGCACCAGCTACCTGTACGACGCCTCAGGCGAGCTCCTCATCCGCCGCCCCACCACCACGGACGGCGACACCGTCCTCTACCTGGGCGGCACCGAGGTCCGCCTCAACGTCAAGGGCGCCACGAAGGCTCTTTCCGGCACGCGGTACTACACCGCTGCCGGCCAGACGATCGCCGTCCGCACCGCCACCCTGGGCGTCACGGGCACCAAGCTCAACTGGCTCGCCGCCGACCACCACGGCACCTCCAGCCTCGTCCTGGACGCCACCACCCTCGCCGCAACCAAGCGCTACACCACCCCCTTCGGCGCCCCCCGCGGCACCGCCCCGACGATGTGGCCGGACGACAAGGGCTTCCTCGGAAAGCCCGCCGACGGCACGACCGGTCTCACCCACATCGGCGCCCGCGAATACGACCCCGGCGTCGGCCAATTCATCAGCGTCGACCCAGTCCTGGTCCTCGACCAGCACCAGTCCCTCAACGGCTACGCCTACGCCAACAACACCCCCGTCACCGCAAGCGACCCCACCGGCCTGTGCATCGACCCTGGCAACGGACACTGCCAGCCGGATGACGGCGGCCAGAACGGCGGCAAGGTCGACCCGGCGTTCCCCATCAACACCAGCGACGGTGACGGGGACGTAAACAACGACGTAGATGGCACCCTCACCAGCGGCACTGGAAACGGCCTGGGGGGCTGGGTGCCAGGTGCCACGTTCAATCCCATCATCGGCGCTTGGGACACTCCCTACATCAACTTCGGCAACATGGGAGGACCCCTGTATCAAGCGTCGTACTACGGGATCATTTCCGGGAGTCAGCGAAATGCGTGGGAGACATCGCTCGCGCTCTTCTTGGGATGGGTTTGGGGAGGTGGATATCCGCTGGGGCCGACACAGGAGTTTCGCGGCGGTGATGCATTCACGGCAAGCCTCGCCATGGACCCCACATTCAGCAACATGCGGGCCGAGCTGGTCGCCCAAGCTGTTTACAAGGGAATGGACGCAAAGGGCGCCCAGGGGCCTGTGAACTTCGCCTACAGGGACCGAGGGCCGGAGCCGGGTAGCCCCTGGTATCGCCTTAACACGCCCCGCGGCGTTGCCAATGACGTCATGGGAACCCTCACAAATGGGGCGGTTGGCACGAAGAATCAGGCGGACGCCTTCCTCGGTAGCTACACAGCCACCGGCCAGATCACTTCCGTCAACAGGAAAAAGGGAACAGTGAATCTCAAATTCACCGCGACCAACCTTTCCGACTGGAATTCGGCTACGCATACCATCCCCAGGAATTGGAATCCAGTCTTCAAGGACACGTTTGGGGCGGCAGTCAGACAGAACTTCGCCTGGGAAGAGCGCTGGCCGCTAAATTCGTGTTTGTGCTGGGTCCAGTAGTATACCGAGGGTAGATCCGGCTGTGACTGCGCGAATCGCGCGGTCACGGCCGGATCAGTGCTACGGGAGGAAGAATTGATCGCTCGCTTTAGCTCGCGCAAAGTGACATGCATCCTAATGCTTGGCGCGGTGATATTCTCAACCGCCTCATGCGCCGAACAGGAGGCAGTGACATCCGTACAGGAGTCCGATGTTGTCGGCTCCTGGAAAACATCGAACGGCGGACAGGTAACCCTCCGAGAGGACAGGACCTTCGACGCTTCTAGTGTGAACTGGAATGTCACTCTCGGCGACGAAGCTTGTCCGACCGGGAAGGCCGTGGGGACATGGGGTTTCTGGGTGCAAGAAGATGAATCCAGTGGGACTTTCGTGGTCTCTTCAGAGGCGAATTCTGGTGACACGATCGGGCTGGCTTTTGCAGGTGTACCCCAAGGCGGATGTGGCATCAGCTTGAGTGTGGTCGACGGCGGTGATGCGCTATGCGCCACGGACGATCCGGATGCCGTCTGTGGGCTCGACGTACGCTTTATTCGGGCAGAGGCCGTAGGTCGCTGATGATGCCGGGACGCATGGTCGCTTACACTCCCAGATCGGCATCGAGATGCCCTGAGCCTGGATCCACCGCGCGATAGTCGGTCTGTGGACCCGCTCCTCGCGCTCAAGCGCCCCATTACGGGTGGACCGCCATGAGGAGAGCACAATGAAGGAGTGGACGGATGACGAGTATCTCCTTTACGTGAACGCCAGAGAGGGCTCAACTCTTTGGGATATCGTGGCGGACCGCACACAGAGCGAGGACGAGAAGCTCTGGGAGGAATACATCCCGGTCTTCGCCCAGCTCATCGTGCGCTGGCAGCGCCTGGGATTCCTCAAGGTCCGTCGAGGTCCGGAGTGGCCAGCGTCCGTCGTCGGTGATGAGGTGCCAACGGACCAGGTACCCGCCCTCGTGGAAGACCCGACCAGCTGGCGCTACGAGGAGGAGCCAACCGTCTTCATTGCGGTGACGGTTGGGGATCGGGACATCACTGAGCTGGAGGAGGGCATGGAGGAGTAGTCAGCGTCGAGCACGTGTAGGGGCGATCGTAAGGGCCATGGGCCCGCGATCGCCCCTACTGCTATCGGGATGAGGCGCGCGCGTTGTCCTCCCTCGCGCAGGGGATTCGGCCAACCGACGGAATTCGCTGACCTGCTGAAATGCGACCCCCGGGGCGTGGGCATCCCGTGAAAGAGTGTGGAGACGCCCGCACCTGGCTGGACGCCCAGTGCGCCCCGCTCCGAGGGCCTCGCACCATCTGCTTCGCGTCCATGGTGAGGACTGCCCCCAGCTCACTTCGTCGACTCGTCAGACTCAGAAAGCGGGACGTGCAGCAGGACATGGGCGGCGTCGACGAGCTCCTTCGGCTCCGCATAGAGCGGTATGGCCAGGGCACGGACCATGCCGGGTGCACGTCGGCCTGAGGCA
The DNA here is from genome assembly GCF_040296405.1 of Streptomyces sp. NPDC002133. NCBI lineage: Bacteria > Bacillati > Actinomycetota > Actinomycetes > Kitasatosporales > Streptomycetaceae > Streptomyces > Streptomyces sp. NPDC002133. Next base: position 30,253 of record NZ_JBEOXF010000057.1, read on the forward strand.
TCCAGGTAGGCGTAGCGCCATCCGGAGTCGTCGGCCCAATGCCATGACATCCCGACCGTGCCCGGAATTCGGCCGGGGATCCAGTCCAGCCGGGCGCACATCCGCAACTCGCCGCGGCTCGTGGCCTGCTGGCCGGGGTGGGCCGCCGCGTATGCCCAACACTTCGAGGGTGGGAGGCCGGCCTCGCCGAGGGCGCGGTCAACAGCCTCGATGTACGTGCTGTGCGGGAGCCACCGCTCGCCTGGGGTCTGCATGGCAGTCTCTCCGTCTTGCCGACCGCGCCACCAGGGACGTCTCTCCCGCCGAACTGCGCCGCGCCGCCGAGGCCGAACTCGTCGCACCAGGCGAGTGGGCACCGGTCCACGAAGAGCAGCGGCGGCACCTGGAGACCGCGTGGCTGACCGCGCGCCTCGGCAGCGTCCCGCGCTACTACCTGCACCCTCTGGACGGCACCGATCCGTCGGCCGAAAGCCAGGGACTCAGCGCCGCGCTGGAGGCCGCGCTACGCCTGGAACACCCCCACATCCTGGACCGCATCACGGACATCGGCGACCGCTGGGCGCCCGCCGACGCCGACGACGCGGCGACCGACGCGGAGCGCTGGACAACGGCCGCCGCCCGCGCGCTGGATCTCGCGGACAACCCCCACACCGTGCCGGAAGCCAGCGACGAGGACCTGGCCGCCTCCTGGAAGCTGCTGCACGCCGTATCGCTGCACACGGCCGACCGCCCCGGCCTCGACGAGCAGGCCGCGCCGCTTCTGGCGGAGCTGGCCGCCCGCAGCGTCGAGGCACAGCGGCTGCGCGCGGTCCTGGAACCCCCGCAGGCCGAAGCCTTGCTGGCGGCGGAAACCGTCGGCCCCTTCGACGGCCCGACCGGCCTCGATCCGGTCCGCGCCGAGCAGACCGAGTCCGCACGGGCCGCGGCCGAGGCCTACACCCGGGCCCGGCTCCTGCAGGGCACCGGCCTCGCCCCGCACCCGGCCCAGGTACGCGAACGGGCCCTGCGCGAGGCACAGGTCAGCACCTTCACCGACGTCGCCACCACCGGCACGCCCGGTGCGCCCTCTCGCGACGGCGGGCGTGACGGGTTCGCGGACGCCTGGATGGTCGGCCATCCCACCACGAGGGCCGCACTGTCGAGGGAACGGCAGCTGGCCGAGCAGGCCGCCGAGCGGGCCACGGGCCCAACACCCCCGCCGCGGGCGGCAGCCGAAGCCGTCTACTGGCAGCTGCGCGCCGACCGGACGGCCGCCACCCACAGCGTCCTCAGCCACCTCACCACCGTCCCCCCAGGCGATTCCAACCCCTACAGCGCCATGGTGCGCGGGATCAACGCCAACGCCGTCACGACGATGCTGCCCACGGTCTTCGGCAGCGAGCAGCGCGCCATGCAGGTCCTTGCCGCCACCGCGGCCTACCTCGACAACCTCCACACCCAGACCAGGGCCCTGCTCCTCACCTTCCAGACGGAAGGTCCCTACAGCGACTTCCCCGATCCCTCGGCCGCAGCCGCAGCCGACGTACAGGCCTGGGAAGCCACCACAGCCATGCGGGCACGCAGGCAGCTCGCGCTGGCCATGCACGAGGCCACCGCCGCCCTCGCCCGCCTCTTCCCGCACCTGCCGCCGCCCGGCGCCGACGGCATCGACCCAGCGCGCATCCGGCAGGCAGCAGCAGACCTGACCGCCGGCGCCGCCACCCGCCGCGAGCAGACGCCCCCAGCGGCCCGGCCGCCCACCGCACATGACCCCACGCAGCAGGCCGCCCACACCGCCTCCCGCCAAGCCCAGGTCGGCGGCCCCACGCCTGCGTGAACCCGCGGGCGGGCCCGCGCGCGAGGAGCGGCCGTTTCCCCTCCCGCGGGACAGCCCTCCAGGTCGGCGTGCACGGGCCTGGAACACCGCCCGCGTACACCCGCGCCACGGCCCGGTGCCGCAGCAGGCTGGCCCCTCACTGCGGCCCGCGGCGCTGCGCTATGGGACATCAGGAAAAGGGGAGCGTGCGAGTGTCCGACACCGACCGGCTATACGCCCTGACCAGCATCTACACCCACCCCTGGCTGGATGATGTGGATGGGCCCAGCCTGCTGATCGGCGATGCGGTGCTGGCGATGCGCTGGTATCTCACCCACGAGAGCGAATCGGCGCTCGCGGTCACCGGCCACGTCAGCGACGACAGCGGCGCCACCTGGCGGCCGCTCACCCCCGGCGAGCTCCTTGCCGATGCCGAACGCTTCCTCACCACCACCGAGCCGGGCACGGCCAAGGTGCTGGCCTGGACGCTGGCGGCCGAGGCCGCCGACTGGCTGGACCACCGCATCCGCTACGTCGAGCCCGACGACCCTGCCCAGTGGCGGCCCGATACCCCGGAGCTGGACTCATGGCGGCGCGGCGGCCAGGTCTGGGCCATGGCACTGGGCACCGTGCCCGACGACACCATCCTGGCCCCGCTTGCCGCCCACTACACGGCGCCGCAGCCCGAAGGCCCGCAGCTGCTGAAAGCTGCCGCCCGCGACACCCTCAACCACCTTGCCACCGCCGAGGACCCGTCCGGCCACAGCATCGGCGACCTGCTGGGAAACATGGGCCAGCTGCACCGGCTCACATTCAGCTTCGGGATGGGGCAGGTCAACGGGCCGGTCAGGGCCGCACATCAGCGGCTCATGGATCACCTGACCGCCACCCACCCGACACGGCACCGGTCATCGCCGCACACCCCGACCCGCAGCATCCAGCCCACCAGGCCGCCCGCGGCTATCTGAACAGGCTGGCCTACATCGAACCCGCCGACGAGGAACGCCTGCGCGCTGATGCCCGCGCCGCCTTCGAGGACGCCCTGCTCGCCGCCACCCTTGCCCCAGAGCCCGCTGAGGAGCGGCAGGCGCATCAGCAGCCGGCGGCGATCCCCGGCTACCCGAGAGTCCTGCCGGACGATCTGCAGGCCGCCGCCGCATGGCGCCTGATCTCTCCGGCAGCCCGCCGAGACGCCGAGCACGCGATGGACCGGCTGGTGCGAGCGAACACGCACCTGTTGCAGGTCATAGCCAGCACCGACGACAGGATCGACGGCTTGCCCCGCACCCTGGCCGAGAAGACAGCCTCCCAAGCACGCCTCGACTCCCAGCGGGAACTGGACCAGCTCACCGCCCGCCACGCCATGCTGATGCACGGCTCCGTCCTGGCCGATGCCGAAGAAGCCGGCCAGACCGCGGCGCGCGAGGCCGTCGTCGCCGCCGCACAGGCCACCGAACCACCCCCGGGGCAGCGCCGGACCGTGGCCTACGACCTCCAGATCCAGGACGCGTTCATGGCACACGTGAACGCAGCCGAAGACGGCATCGCCCACACCCTCCACGAGCAGCGGCAGTTGGCCCGCGACGCCCTGCACCGGCTCTTCCCTCAGACCTCGGGCAGCAGCGGCCTGAACAGGCTGCGCACCGAGCTGGTCGAGCACTCCGGTCTCGGGACCGACGCCTACAACGGCGCCTACCACGCGAGCGGCGAGGCCCGACGGAAACTCTGGAACCTTCAGAGCCGCCTGGACAGCGGATACATGGAGTTCGGGCGCCCGCCGGTGACCGGCGAGCAGGTCAAGCAGGTCCGCCTCCACCTGAAGGCAATGGAGGAGCGCTTCGACGCCCTGCGCGTCAGCCGCCCCACCACGCTGCGCGCCGTGCAGGCCCTCGACAGCGTCAAAGCCCTGCACCCCTCCGCAGGCGGCGGGATCGCCGCGCGTGCCGCGCAGATCGCGGACCAGTCACGCGAGCGCACCCGCCAGCCCGCGGCCACCCCTGCGCGGAACGAACCCACCACACACGCACAGCACCAACAGCACCAGCACCAGCAGGCCCCGCACACCGGTCAGACCACCCGCCTGCCCTGACCGGTGTACACCACCCCTTGGCCGACGTGATGACCCCTGGAGCCCCCGGTGACCCACCCTGCCGCCCTGGAGAAGCTGCTCTCCGTACGGTCCTGGACGCCGCGCCGGGCCCAGCGCCACGGTTCGAACTGCGGCATCTCGACGACGTGGTCCGCGCCTACGCCACCGAGAAGGGGCACCCCCGCACGCTGTGGGACCGGTCCTTCGCCGACTGGGCCGGACACCCAGGTGCTGGTGCCCCTGCTGCAGGACCTGCTGAGCGGGCTCCGCCACCGGCTGGACCAGGTGCACGGACAGGACACCGGGGCGACCGAGCTCCTGAACGGCCCGGCCCCGGGCCTGCCGCACGCCCGGTTTCCCCAGACGGTCCTCGATCCAGCGGAACTGATGCAGGACGTCGACGGCCAGTACCAGCAGGAGAAGACGCTCTGGGATGCCCAGCCTGCGGACGGCCCGCTGTTCGCCGTGGGCCGCGCGGACAACACCCACGCAAGGCGCGACCTCATGCGCCTGGACCTGCACACCGACAGCAGGCCCGCACGGGCGTTGACCGTGCCCGACCTGGCGGCCCTGGCCGCTGGCAGCGGCATGCCGCCCGATACGGTGCGCGCCTGGCAGGCGGTCTGGCTGCGCCACCGGCTCACCGAGGACGCCCCCGCACTCTCCCGGCACAACCTGCCGCGCGAACACCGGCACGCCCCGCACCCGGCTGCCTGATCCTGCGCCCGGCGACCACTGAAAAGCACTCGTCTCGCGCCGATTCGGCGCCGTACAGTGAAGGCCGCCGGGTGGAGCAGGTCGGTAGCTCGCTGGGCTCATAACCCAGAGGTCGCGGGTTCAAATCCCGCCTCGGCTACGAAGGATCGGGCCCGTCGCACATGCTGCGGCGGGCCCGATCGCTGCGCCCGGCCGATCCGCAGACAGACAGGAGCAGCGGGTGGCAATGGCAGTGCAGGACTCGGTCCTCGAGGAGCTGAACAGAGCATGCACACCGTTCACCTCCTACCAGTCGGTGGCCTCCGCTCTGGCAATAGCGGCCGACGAGGAACGTAGCGACACCGAGGCCGACCACCTGCACGCGCCGTGCGCGGCGATGCTCTTCTTCACCCAGCCCGACGGCACCTTCCGGGGCGACTACATGGGGCCGGGGCCCGAGCCATGGCCGCGCCGGGCGGACGAGCTCTCGCCCGACGTCCACGCTGTCTGGTCCGCCTACGCCGACGCGGCCAGCCATCCGACGGTGCGTGCCCGCCTGCACCACCTGCTGTGGACCATTCGCCACGGCGACCGCCCCGTCACGCACCTGCAGGCTGCCATCGCCGGCTACCGGCAAGCAGTCCCCGGCCTGCTGACCGGCACGGAACCCCTCGTCACGGCCAACCGGTGGACGGCCGGCCAGGCCCTGAGAGCCGCCCACACCCTGGCCGTCGCGACTCGCCAGCCTGAGCTCGGAGACATCGTCACCGAGATGCTCGGCCTCGCCGACACCGCGCTCGGCTGGCCCGAGCACGCCCCCGGCGTCGTCTGCGCCATGACCGAACCGCTCCTGGCGGACAAGATGAACCACACGCAGCTGCGCCCGCTACTCGAGCGCGCCATCGACCACTACCGCAACGATTCCCACAGCCACATCGCGTTCCTCGACCAGCTGCGCCGCACCGAGCCCGACCCGGACGCCCAGCGCCAGATCGACGAGCGCATCGTGGCGGCCGCCACAACCAACGCCGACCAGCTCAGCGGCCTCGCCAAGCTCACGCAGTTGGAGGAGGCCGCCGTCCTCGCCCGCGACCGCGGCCTGGCAGATGCCCTGGACCGGATTCGCCGCACGCAGCAAAAGCTCACCCCCAAGGACCTCGAACTGACCCCCATCGTCACCTCGCTCCAGCTGCCGACGCACCTCATCGACGCCGCACGCGCCGTCATCGACGAGGCCGCCGACCTCGAGCAGGGCCTGCAGACCATCGCCGCCACCACCCCGGCCCTCGCCGACCCGACCGAGACCGACCAGCACGGGCTCATACGGCTCCCTACAGCGCTGCTGAACCTCAACGGGCCCGTGGTCACCGCCGTATCCGACACCGAGAGCCCCACCGGACAGCACCTCATCGACACCCGAGTCCTGTCCCTGGATCTGCACGGGCTCCTCGTCGCAGCCCAGCTCGACCGCATCAACGAACGCTTTGCCCCCACCCAGGATCAGCTGCTCGCCCTCCTGGAGCGTCCCCCGCTTGCGCCGGCTGCCCGGATGCGCGGCCTGGCCCGCGCCTTCATGGCCTTCTGGGACCACGATGACGACGTCGCCATCGCCCTGGTCCTGCCGCGCATCGAGGGCCTGCTGAGGCGCCGTCTCCAGGCCGCCGACGTCCCCGTCATCCAGCACGCGAAGGGCGACCGCCCCGGCCAGGTCAGCCAGCTCGGAACCCTCATCATGGGCATGGAAGCAGCCGGGTACCCCCACCCCTGGCCGACAGTTTTCCGCGCGCTGATCGGCGGTCCTGAGGACGGCATGAACCTGCGCAACAACGTCCTCCACGACCTGGTGGACACCCCGCCCCGCCACCGCATCGCTCTGGCCCTGCAGGCCTCGCTCGCCGTGTTCTTGCTGCTGCCGGAAGATGACGAACGGACCTCGACCTCGTGACCGGGCGCATCGAAGGTGAAGAGCCCCCTGTGGTTGCAGCATGGCCGTTTCCGTGATCGCGGAGGCCCGGCCGTGTAGCGTCGTGTCCAGCTGTCGTGGTTCCGAAGTCCCTTCCGCCCGTGAGCATCACGGGCGGTTTTGCTGTTCAGCACCGCTGAGGACCCGGCGAGCACCTCCGGCCCCGCACGGTGCGGGAGCCGACATCGAGTCCCTTGGAGGGCATGCATGGCCAGCGGAACCGTGAAGTGGTTCAACGCGGAGAAGGGCTTCGGCTTCATCCAGCAGGACGGCGGAGGCCCCGACGTCTTCGCCCACTACTCCAACATCAACACCAGCGGCTTCCGTGAGCTCCGGGAAGGCCAGCAGGTGACGTTCGACGTCACCCAGGGGCAGAAGGGCCCGCAGGCGGAGAACATCATCCCCGCGTGAGCCAGAGAGGCCTGTCCGTCCCCGCACGGGCGGGGACGGACAGGACCGCGCCTGAACCGGCGCAGCGCGTCACCCCGTGCTGTTGTACCGGGGGCCGCGCGCTGGCTACACCTCAGCCGCAACCTTCTCCTCGGTCGGCGCGCTCTCGGCGGCAGGGCCGGGCACCGAGACCGTGGCGGTGTCATTCTCGGGCGCCGTGAAGAAGACGGCTGTGCCCTGCTGGTGGCGCTCGGCCCGGCTGTTGCGAATGAGGGTGTTCAGCGCGTTGCGCACCAGCTGGGTGTTGGTGACTGCGCGCTTCGGGTGCGCCTCAGCCAGTGCCGTGACCAGCTCGCCAGCTGTCTTCGGGTCGCTGGTGAGGAGGCCCTGCACCAGCTCATGCAGGGCGGGCCGGGTCTTCTTGGCCGCCGCTTTCTGAGGCTTCGCTGCGCCGCGTGGCTTGGACTGCGACTGCGTCGCGTTCTCCTGCTGGCGTCGGGGGGCGGCGGCCGCCTTCTTCGCCTTCGCGCTGCGTGGCTTTGGAACAGCCTGCGGCGCGGCTGCCTCGCCGGACGTGGCATCCGCTTCGCCGCTCGCAGACTTGGCGGCCCGTTCCTTCACCGGCGTTTCGGGCGCCCCAACGCCCTTGGTCCCGCACATTTCGGAGAGCAGCTTGTGGTCGTGCTGGAGCCGCTCGAGACGTGCTTGCAGGTCGGCCATCTGCGAGCGAACGCGCTCCTGCTCCTGGGTATTGGTCTCCAGAACGGCCGCAATCTGCGCTGTGTACTGGTCCTGGGGCTTGGTGTTGTCCGGCTCGTTGGGCACGGCAACTCGCTCTCGTCGTGGGGTGGTGTGCCACGGATGCTACATACCCCGAGCGGACGGTAGTTGCGATACGGGCGATATGCACTCTGCCGGGGTGCCACTGACCCACCGTCATGCCCCGACGCACGAAGCCACACCCACACACCGGCGCCAGCCGGGCAGGGGCGCCGGGGGTTGGTTTCCGGCATGATCGTGATGCCCGCGGATCAGCGCTCTGGCCGCGGGCAACCCTCATCCCCGTCGGCCGGCCCGTTGGGCGGGGTGACCGTGTCGGGGTCCGCGGCGGCATCGGCTTCGAGGTGATGGGGCGCCGCGGACCTGGGCCAGGCTCCCTCAGCGTGCCGATGAGCATCGGGGCGGGGCAGGGAGACACCCAGTCGGCGGGCTTCAGCGCGCGCCGGGTGCCGCTGCTGTCATATGGTCGCCATACCGCTGGCTTGACAGGACGCCAGTAGGCCATGGGCGACGCCCGGCATCCGGGCGTCGCCCAATTCAGCCGCACACACGGCGGGCGCCCGGCGTATCGGTGTCACGCCGCGCCCCGAAGCGCCGGCTGCCCATTCCGTGGCCTGCACCTCGGCCACGGTCGTCGGCCTCGCCGAACGGCGGTAGCTGACCGCGCCCGTCCCCATGGCGGTCACGGGTCGGGGACGCGGAGGCTCGGCACTGCTGGCGCATGGGCGCCTGTCAGGCGGCCGGCGAGGCAACCTACGCCAGTACGTCCGCCATGCCTGTGCGCCACCGTTCCAGCTCTTCGACGCGCCGGCCGAGCTGCTCCATCCTGTGCTCAAGGTCTTGTACATACGCAGGCGTTGCCGTCCTGCCGACGGCCCCATCAGGCGACATGCCGACCACGTACACGGCCTTTCCCTGCTGACCCCGCACCACACCCTCGCTCTTGAGGATGTGCATTGCGGAGTTGATCACCGAGTTCGACACCCCGTACTGCTTCATCAGCTGTGACATGGAAGGCAGAGCGGCCCCGGGCGCCAGCACACCGGTGCGGACCTGCCTGCGGATCAGCTCGGCGAGCTGCTGGTACGCGGGTATGCCGTTGGGCTCGATCACGGGGAACCCCTCTTTCCGCTCTGAGGACGCTAGGTGCCTTGTGTCTAGCCGACCGAGGAAGCCCACACCCACCTCGCGGTGCTTGCGTCCCGCCAGGCGGCACTCGTAGGTGGGCTCGCGTTCCGTCTCGCGGACTGCGGCCCGAAAGGCCGGTGCGCGCGGGTTTCGTCCCCCAGTTGCTGCCACGCATTCGCGCGGGCCCTCGGCAGGGTCCGGGACTACCGGCGCACTCCCGTAGGGCGGAACACGCACCCGATCCGTCGCCCGCCGGACGGGAGGAACGGTGGCAGACACGTTGAGCGAGGCCAGGGGTGTTGCAGTGTGGGCGGAAGCCGTGGCCCTCAGAGGAGGCCGCGATGTCTGAGGGGACAGCGAGTGACGCGACTGTTCGACCGGCAACTTGCGCAGCCGGATCCGCCCACGCTGTACGACTTCCTGCAGACCGTCCAATACACCGACAACGACGATCCAGGCGCTGCGAAGGCACGCGTGATGCTGGCCCGCCCGGACATTGCCCGGATGGCGCGCAGCGTGCGGGCCGGTGGCACCGGCGTGCGGGTCCGGGAGGTTGAGGGAGCCCACGTCGTCGCCGCCGAAGCGGTCCACGACCGCGTGGCACGCACACCTGCCCCGGTACTCTTTGCTCGGCTGTGTGAGCGCTCGGTCCTGCCACAGCACGAGGTGACCTTCATCGAGGCACAGAAACTCCGCTCCCTGGGACCTGTGACCGCCTTCGGATGGCTGGTCAAAGCCGATCCGACGCCCGACGGGTACACCCTGCAGGCGTACCTCGCCACGGAATGGGGACGAGGCAAGCTCTTCTCCCCGCTCGCCGCCTGCGACCTCGACCTGGACGAACGAGGGCGCTACCGACGCGAAGCGGGCACGGACGGCCCCGCCGCCCAGTTCTCCACTCCGGACGATCCACAGCGGCCTGGGGTTCTTTCAGGAATCCTGGACCCGATCCTGCCGGGCCTGATGGTCACTGTCGGCAGCCTGCTGGCGACCCTGGCCGTACTCGCCCACCATCCCAGCTCCCTGAGACCGTCCCGGACCAGGCACAGTCAGCCGCCTACCAGCGCCGCGCGGGCCGACCTCTCGTGACCTACCGCCGGATCCCCAAGGACGCCGCCGCCCTCCAGGAGCTCTTCGCCGGCCTCGATGCCACTTCGTGAGCCGGGTTGCTCGGGCTTGCGCTCACCGAACCCTGAGCCCTGGTGACGGAACCGCAGTATGTGAATGATCCGCGGCGCTCGCCAACTGGCCCGTGTTCTAGCGGGGTTCGCCAGGATTGCGACGATCGCATTTTCATGCGATCGTCGCAATCATGATCTGATCGCTGACATCGCAGCCCTCGTCGCCCCCATGCCCACGCCCGACGACGTCTCACCCGGCGAGTTCTACCCCGACGCCTGCGAGCAGGTGGAGCGGGAGCGTGCCGAGCATGCCGCCGACCTGCAGGCCCAGGCCGACGGGCTGGACGAGGACCCCGTCATTCTGGCGATCGGCAACGCCCGCACCAGGCGGGAAGCAGCCGAGCGCGAGATCCGCCTGCTGCTTGCCTATGCGAGGGAGTTCCACGCCGACCGCCCCTACAAGCTCGAACAGCTCGCCCAGGCTGCCGGGATGACTCCCTCCGGGGTGCGCACCGCCTTCAAGGACGGCGAGGTCGGTGCGGTGGCCAAGCAGATCGGCCGCCGGGCGGACGGCCGCCGCTACCGGGACCGGGCGGATGGAGAGCGCCCGTGAGCGGGGAGGTCGACGGGCAGGGCTGCACCTGCCCGCACCCGTGGCCCGCACTGACCACGGTGATTGAGGGGCACCGCTACCCGGTCACGCCCGCACCTGCGCACATGCCTGCCTCCGCGCTCTACCTCGCTCACTGCGCCGGGTGCGGTGCCCGCTACTTCGGCCCGTGGAAACGCCTCCCGTCCACCACGCCGCACGCCGCCTGACAGGCCACCGCCACCCACCGGCCTCGCGGCCTGATCAGGGGCACGGGAGCGGCAGCGACGTCCGTCCCCGGCCGGTCCGGGAACCGACGGCGGCACCGAGTCGTTGCTGTGCGGCAAGGAAGGCGAGGAGGGGGACGACATGGCCGGCGCGAGCGCCCACTGGCGTATGGAGGCTGCCTGCCGGGCGGCGGACTCGGAGGAACTGTTCGCCGAGGCCGCGAAGCAGAACCGTGCCAAGGCCGTCTGCGCCGGGTGCCCGGTACGTATCGCGTGCCTGGCCGAAGCCCTGGACAACCGGATCGAGTTCGGCGTGTGGGGCGGCATGACGGAGCGCGAGCGCAGAGCCCTGCTGCGTCGCCGGCCCGGCGTCCGCTCTTGGCGGGTGGTGCTGGATGCGGCCCGCGGCGTACGCGAGCAGCCGCGCGCGAGCTGACCCCGGCCGGCCACGAGCTTTCCGCGCGTGGGCGGAGCCTAGCGCACGCAGCGGGGTGCTGAGTCGGTGACGCGGGTCCTGGGAGGCGGTCACCCGAAGGGCGCCATCCCTGGACACCTCCGCCGATGCGCCGCGCCTGGCACCCGCCCCTGTGAACGGAGTCCGTTTGGCGGTGACGCGGGATGCGCTAACCTCCGTGCTTCTCAGAGGAATTGGGATTGTGGACCCTCCGGCTCACGTTGGCGCGTGGAGGAGGGCTCGGACACCGCGGAGTCGCAGGAGAGGGCCCTTGAGCTGGCAGGACGAGACGACGCCGTCGGCGGTCGGGGAGTACCACATAGAACGCCGTATCGGTGCGGGCGGCATGGGGGTCGTCTATCTGGCTGTGTCGCCGTCGGGCCGACGGGTCGCTCTGAAGGTCATCCGCGGGGAGTTTGCGGGGGATGCCGATTACCGCGCCCGGTTCCGGCATGAGATCGAGGCCGCGCGGCAGGTCAGCGGGGCGTTCACGGCTCCGGTGGTGGGCGCCGATGCCGATTGCGACCCCCCGTGGATGGCGACGCAGTACTTCGACGCCCCGACCCTTTCGGAACGCGTGCATGGGAGCGGCCCGTTCGACGAGGACGCCGTGTGGCGGCTGGGCCGGGGACTTGCCGAGGCCCTGCGGGACATCCACCGCGCCGGCCTGGTGCACCGCGATCTGAAGCCGAGCAATGTGCTCCTGACCGAGGACGGCCCCCGGGTCATCGACTTCGGTATTGCCCGCGCGCTGAACGCGGAACGGCTGACGCAGACCGGCAAGATACTCGGCACCGTGTCCTTCATGGCCCCCGAACAGCTGAGGTCCCCACGTGACGTAGGGGCAGCGGCCGACGTGTTCGCACTCGGCGGGCTCCTCACCTACGCGGCAACGGGCCGCGGGCCGTTCGACGGCGACACCGGAGCCCCGCCCATCGCCATCGCCATGAACATCGTCCAGGACGAGCCGGACCTGGCGGCAGTCCCGGCTGCTCTGCACTCCGTGATCGAGCAGTGCCTGTGCAAGGACCCGACCGGCCGGCCCTCACCCACCGAACTTCTCGCTCTGCTTCAGGCGAAGGGTGTAGCGGCGGCGGGCCCGGAGAAGTCCCGGGCGACGCCGGGACCCGTCGGCCTCGCGCACCGTTCACGGCTGCGGCCCCGGACCCGCACCTACATGGTGGGCGCCGTGGCCGTGATCGCGGTCGCCGTGGCGGTGCCGATCATGCAGAGGGGCGGTGCGGGAGGCGACCGTGTCGATCCCCGGGGCTCCGCAGCGCCCTCGCGTTCGGCCTCGCCATCGGCCTCGGCCTCGTCGGTGCCGGCTGCTCCCGCCGTCGAACCAGTGGCGGCCGTGCGGCCGAAGGGATGGGCTTTGTGGGAGAAGAAGCCGACCATCGCCCTGGAAACCCTCGGGGGTGCCCGCCCCGCCTGCGCCAGTAGCGGGGATGTTCTCTTGTGCACCCAGCCGGGTGTGGTGGCCGAAAGGTTCGATGCCGCCACCGGGCGGGTCATGTGGCACACGGGGCACACCTCAAAGCCCTCGCGGCCGGCGCCGGGCGTGTTCGCGGGTCTCGCGGGAGAAACGGCCCTGATTCTGGACTTGGACCAGGACCAGCTCGTGGCCCTCGACGTGAAGACCGGTGAGCGGCTGTGGGCGACCCGGGAATCGGGGGCCGATCATCCGACCGTGCAGAAGTCCACGGTCACGACGGTTCACGCGAACGGGGAGGACGGAACACGGATCGACCGAAGGGACGCACGGACCGGAAAGCTCCTCGCGTCCAGGACCCTTCCCGCCGGCGCCTGGTACGACGTCTTCGACGGCGGGGACGGCACGCTGCATCTCATGACGACCAGCAACTTCTTCATCACGTCTGTCGCCGTCCTTGACCCCGCCACGTTGCGCACGACCAAGACCCTCGCCACATTCGACGAGGACCCCGGGACACCAGTCGCGGCAGACCGCGACGCCGTGTCCTTCCTGCTTCACGGCAAGAGCATCACCCACGTCGCCCGCGCCGACGGAAAGGTCCAACGCGTACCCCTGCAAAACCCGCAACGCGGCGCCGCCCACGCAGAGGACGGCACCTTGTACATCAGCCGCACGGACGGCACGCTGGCCTCATACGACCTGCGCACGGGCAGACGGCACTGGGCCGCAGAGACACAAGGCGAGGCCCCCGCCCGACCGGTGCTCGCCGACGGGCGTCTGTACAGTCTGGCCAGCGACGGACGGATCACCTGCGTCGATCCCGCCACGGGAAAGATCCTGTGGCGGAGCGCGGCGCGCCGCGACCCGAACGCGGATCTCGCGCCCATTGGCGAGCCGAAGCCGCCACCCGTGGTCCTGAACGGTGTCGTGTACGCGGGATCCAGCACAGGGTCCGTTTTCGCGATCGCCCAGCCCACAGCGTGAGCGCACATGAGCGGAGTTCCGCGCACGGAGGGATGCAGATTCTGATAATCGGGCGAACGTGCCCGCCGAACGGGCCTGCTGGCGAGCGGATCCGCCAGGGCGTCCCTACTGTGAGAGACAGGCGGGGACGCCGCCCGAGGGCTCCCCGGCCGGGGCCCGCCGCCACGTCGCACGTTCGGCGGGCCCAGTACCCACCTTCAAGCCGCCCGATAGCTCGACCGTCGTTCAGGCTGGTCAGGGCTGTACAGGGCGGCCGGAACGCCAGCACGGAGCGCTGCCGACCCGGCGTCCGCTCCTGGCGGGATGTGCCGGAGAAGCCTGCGGCGAGTATGGGCAGCCGCCGGCGAGCTGCCCCCGCCGACCAGGGGCTTCCCGCACGTGGGCGAATGATCGTCTCCGGAGCGCCGGTCGGCTGCCCCCGTCGGCGGGCTACACGCCATTGATCAACATCGCGCTGCCCGTGACGCACTTGGTGATCAGGCACCGGGTCCGGGCGACCACGCCCGCCGTGAAATACGGCGCAGCTGTTACTACGGCCGGCGGGCATGATGTGGGACTCCGCCGGCGACGCCGGTACGCAGCCCCAGATGCTGCCCCGTGTCTCCGACGACAGCGAGGAGCCGGCGGAGGGCGCTCAGGACCCTGCGCAGCCCGACGCGGGGGACACGACTGCCGTCCTCCCGGTCCAGGTCGCCGATGGCTCGGTGAGCGTGGTTCCCGACCAGGAGCTCCTGCGCGGCGAGGACACCGTCTTCCCGGTCTACATCGACCCGCCGATCGGCACCGGGGCCTCGGAGAAGTCGGTGATCTCCTCCGATGGGGATCGCTGGTGGAACTTCGACGGCGACTACGGGGTGGGCCGTTGCTACCGGGTGGGCCCGTGGTACTGCGACGCGGACCACACCAACCGGATGCTGTTCGAGTTCGCTCCGACCAAGATCTCCGGTATGCATGTGCTGGACGCGACGTTCCGCGCGTATGAGACGTGGTCGTTCTCGTGCAGTCCGCATGAGATCGAGCTGGTGCGGACCGGCAACATGTCGGAGGCTACTCGCTGGCCGGGCCCGTCTGAGCTGGACCACATGGGTGACCAGAATGTGTCGGCGGGCCGCGGCGCCAACTGTTCCCCGGAGCAGCCGGACAAGTGGATTGAGTTCCATGACAATCCGGCGGAGACGGACGAGAACCTCACGGCCACGGTGAGGAGCTTCGCTGACGGCAAGTTTTCCCGGCTCACCCTGATGCTGAAGGCGAAGGACGAGGGGGACGCGGATGCGTGGAAGCGGTTCGAGGACAACGCCGACATCCAGGTCATCTATGTCCCCAAGCCGTACCTGCCGAACAACGTCGGCGTCATCCCCGGCTATGGCAATGAGCAGTACTGTTCCAAGGACGCCGACACTCCCACGATCGTCACCCGGGAGGACCCCACGATCCAGGGGATGGTGCAGACCCAGCAACAGCCCCAGGGGAACGAGTTCCGTGGATCTCTGCGTGCGCTGTTCAACACCGAATACCTGAAGAGTGACGGCACCTGGGCCGACGCCTTCACCGTCAACGTGCCCTCTTCTGGCTCGGTTCCGGATGACACCGAGGTGCCCTTCCGCATCCTTGGGGTGGCGGAGGGTGTGAAGTACCGGTTCAATGTGCTGACCGAGTCGTACTGGACCTGGGGCGGCGAGAACGGGAAGTTGTCCTCCGGCCGATCCGCGTGGTGCTACTTCAAGTACGAATCAGAGGCACCAAAAGTTCCGACTGTCATCGCCAACACTGTGTACACCGAATGCGCCGACACCTGCGTTGCCTCCGGTGCCCCGGGCAAAGCCGGTAGCTTCACGTTCAAACCGAACCCTGCGGACACGGACATCACCGGATACCGGTGGCGGTTGGGGAGTACCGAACTGTCTGGAGCGACGGAGGTCACCGGCAGCTCCGTGACCGTATCAATCACGCCGTCTCAGGCGGGCGTTCAGACGCTGACCGTCTGGGCCATGGATGTCCCCGACCGCTACGGCGACCCTCGCTCGTTCAAGATCTTTGTCATGCCGGGGACGCGGGACACCAGCCGCTGGAGCTTCGCAGAGGCCACTGGATCCACGGCAAAGGACACAGGTGCCGAGGGCAGCACCCGGTACGACGCCACGCTGATAGAGCCGCTGGCGAACACCATGACTCGGTCCCCGCTAGGGCGTCTTGGCGACGGTGACACCTCAATCGCGCTCAACACAGCCATGACCGATCCCGCCAAGCAGGTCGGCTACGCCGCCACGAGTAGCCCGCCGGTCAGCACCAAGGAGTCCTTCACGGTGTCGGCCTGGGTGTATCTGACCGATACCACGGCCAACCGTGCGGTCCTGTCCGCTCCGGGCGCGCATGACTCTGCTTTCACACTGCTCTATTCGCCGACGAAGAAGACATGGGTGTTCAAGCGGGGGTCGAAGGACGCTGCGGATGCGGTGGACATCGTGACCGTTGCGGATCAGCCTGCGACGGCGAGTGTGTGGACGCATGTGGCCGGCGTGTTCGACACGAAGGACGACACCGACGCGACGAACGACACGATTGAGCTGGTCATCAACGGGCGCCCGCAGGGTGAACTTGTCGCCAGCAGCCAGTCCACGAGCTACACCGCGTGGACCTCGCCCAGTGGCCTGCAGTTCGGGCGTACGCAGACCAAGGGTGGCCCATTCGCCCAGTACTACCGCGGCAATATCGACGAGGTCGCCGTCTGGCAGCGTGCCCTGCAGCCGAGCGAGCTGCGCAACGAAGCGGAAGGGATCCAGCCGGGGAGCAACCTCCCGGCGGTGCCTTTGATCGCTCACTGGGACGCCACCACTGCCACCGGGACGGAACTCACCAACCTCTCGGACTATCCGGTCGCGCCGCTGGAGCTGTCCGCGTCGGGTGCGGAACTTGCCGGCGGAGAGGGGGGCCTTGTGCTGAATGGCACGGCCGGCTATGCCTCGATGACCGGTCCGGTCCTGGATGAGACCGGATCGTTCACCGTCTCCGCCACGGTGAACCTGGACAAGGTAAAGCTGGCCAACGTGGGCGACCGCGCTTACGTCTTTGGCCAGGCCACCCCGCTCGGGGGTAAGTCGTCCTGGGCGCTGTGGGTGGAGAAGCGCGCCGACGGCCACTGGTGGACGTTCGGACGCACAGCGACCGACGCATCAGGCGCGGTCATCGACAGCGCCCAGGTCGCCTCTAAGGATGCTTCGCAGGGCTCGGTTCACGTCACCGGCGTGTTCGATGCGGATGAGTCCATCACAGAGGGGCATGGCGCTACGAGCCTGTATGTCGCCGATGCGCCCACAGTCCCGGGCGTCGACGCTGCCTTCACCGTACCCATGCAGGGCAGCGGCGTGCTTGTGGCAGGCCGGGCAGCCGGATCCACCGAGGACTACCTGCCCGGCAATCTGTATGACCTGCGCATGTGGGCAGGCGCCATGACCGCCGACCAGGTCTTCGAAAAGATCATCGAAGCCTCGTAACCCGGCTTGGAGTGCGGTCATCAGCGTGGGGGCGGATTCATCGTGTCCCGCCCCCACGAGGCCTATCTGCTCGTATTCGCTCCTTCACGGCGTACCAGCACGGAGCAGTCTTCTCCCCTGCCGACTTTGCGCGGCCAGACAGAAACGGATTTGCATGAAACCGTTCATGCCGCCTGCTTTCAGGCGGGGTCGGAATCACAGACGCACCCGCACCGGGCCTATGCGGCATGTCGCCACGGTTGTTGGCTTCAGCCTGATACCTGGCCTGCTCACTCCTGTCGCCTTTGCTGCTCCGGCCGATACCCTGGGCAGGCCAGAGCCGAAGGCACCGAAGTCGCAGAAAGTGTCCCGGTTCACGGGCAAGCTGGACAAGAAGACAGCTGCCCTGCTGAAGAAGGCTGCGGAGGCCGGCCGTGCCGATACGGCCCGCGCGAAGAAGGATCAGGGGAAGACGGTCTCCTGGCCAAAGGCGGGCACGGCAACGATCACAGTCCCGTCGGATGGGGCCGCCAAGGCTTCCCCGGGTACTCTCGCGCTCACGCTGACTCCGCCGAAGCCCGCTAAGAACGCGAAGTCTGTCAAGGCTGCGGGCAGTGTCAAGGTCAATGTGCTGGACCAGAAGCAGGCGGCTGCTCTGGGTGTGAAGGGTGTCGTCCTCACCGTCACCGGCCCGGCCACCGGCGGTGCGACGGAACTCGGGATCGACTACAGCAAGTTCGCCTCCGCCTATGGCGGTGACTGGGCGGGTCGTCTGCAGGTCCTTCGCCTGCCGGATTGTGCGCTGAAGGATCCGGCGAGCGCGAAGTGCCGCATCCGCACGCCCATGGCCTTCACCAATCACCGCAAGAACAACCGCCTCGACACCGAGCTGTCCTTCAAGGCTGCTCCCACTGCGACAGCCCGCGCACCGAAGACGGCAGCCGCTCCGGCCGCGGGGCAGACGATTGTCCTTGCGGTCGCGGCCGGGACACAGTCCGGTTCGGGTGACTACAAGGCCACCCCGCTCGCATCGTCCTCGTCGTGGGAGGCGGGCGGCTCCTCCGGCTCCTTCACGTGGTCCTATCCGCTGCGTGTACCGCCGTCGGCGGTCGGCCCGAAGCCGTCTCTGACGATCTCGTATGACTCGGGCAGCGTGGATGGCCGCACGGCCAACACGAACAACCAGGGCAGCACGGTCGGCGAGGGCTTCGACTGGCAGAAGTCAAGCAGCCGTCTGGCCCCGGGATGCGCCGAGTGCTTGGCCGGATGGGGCGATGTGTCCTGACGTATCTTCTCGTCTACGCAGCCGCATGGCTGATCATCGCTCTGTTTTTCCCATGGGAGGGTGAACCATTCACCCTTGTAATGGAGACAAGTCTGATCTTGCTAGGGTTCATCGGCACTCCAACGCTGATCCTTGGGCTCCTTGCGGGGCTCAATCACACCCGGATGGACCCCACCCGGTTCCGGATCGCGCTAGCGGTGCCCATGCTCGTGTTCTGTTGGCCGCTACTGGCGTCCAGCACGGCCGAGCCGCTACTACTCCAGTTGGTGGCCCAGCTTGCGTTCGTATGGCTGACGCCGGCGCCCCTCGTACCCGAGAACTGGGAGGGGCAGCCGTAGCAGACCGGTAGAACGAACGGTGCCCCGGCGGGCTCCCTCGCCGGGGCATCAGTGTCTGATCGCCTCATGAACCTCCTCAGTACAATTCCGCCTGCCTGGACTACGGCGGGTCCAGCGACCGTCGGCGCAGGCGATCCCCTTGCCGCCCACCTGCTCGCCTCCCACCACGCCGCCGTCGGCCACAGCCCCTGCGTCGGATCTTGGGGGTGTCGTCGTC
>NZ_JBEOXF010000058.1:0-48091 GCF_040296405.1 Streptomyces sp. NPDC002133
GAGGTCTCCTTCGACATCGACGCCAACGGCATCATGCACGTGACCGCGAAGGACCTGGGCACGGGCAAGGAGCAGAAGATGACCGTCACCGGCGGTTCTTCGCTCGCCAAGGACGAGGTCGACCGGATGCGCCAGGAGGCCGAGCAGTACGCGGAGGAGGACCACCGCCGCCGCGAGGCCGCCGAGACCCGCAACCAGGCCGAGCAGCTCGTCTACCAGACCGAGAAGTTCCTCAAGGACAACGAGGACAAGGTCCCGGGCGAGATCAAGACCGAGGTCGAGGGTGCCGTCGCCGAGCTGAAGGACAAGCTCAAGGGCGAGTCCGCCGAGGGCGACAACACAGCGGAGATCCGCACCGCGACCGAGAAGGTCGCGGCGGTCTCCCAGAAGCTCGGCCAGGCCATGTACGCCGACGCCCAGGGCCAGCAGGCCGCGGGCGGTGCCGGTGACGCCGGTGCCTCCCAGGCGAAGGCCGAGGACGACGTCGTCGACGCCGAGATCGTCGACGACGAGAAGGACCAGAAGGGTGGCGCTGCCTGATGACGGAGGAGACCCCGGGCTTCGAGGAGAAGCCCGACGTCCCCTCCGGCGCCACTCCTGACGAAGCGGCGCAGGCCGCCCCCTCCGAGGGGGCGGCCCCGGCCGGGGACGAAGCACAGACGGGGACGCAGGCCGGGCAGTCGGCCGCCCTGACGGCGCAGCTGGATCAGCTCCGGACCGCGCTCAACGAGCGCACGATGGACCTCCAGCGGCTCCAGGCCGAGTACCAGAACTACCGCCGCCGGGTGGAGCGGGACCGGATCACGGTCAAGGAGATCGCCGTCGCGCAGCTCCTGACCGAGCTCCTGCCCGTCCTCGACGACATCGGCCGTGCCCGCGAGCACGGCGAGCTGGTGGGCGGCTTCAAGTCGGTGGCCGAATCGCTGGAGATGGTCGCCGCCAAGATGGGTCTGCAGCAGTTCGGCAAGGAGGGCGAGCCCTTCGACCCGACGATCCACGAGGCCCTGATGCACTCGTACGCACCGGACGTCACGGAGACGACCTGCGTCGCGATCCTGCAGCCGGGCTACCGGATCGGTGAGCGGACCATCCGCCCCGCGCGGGTCGCGGTGGCCGAGCCCCAGCCGGGCGCGGCGCCCGCGGCGCCGAAGGAGGAGCAGTCGGCCGGCGAGGAGAGCGGTGGCCCGGACGAGGGCTGACGTGATCGATTACGGGTACGGATTCGGAGTTGTCCGAGAGGAGGGACGTCGGTGAGCACGAAGGACTTCGTGGAGAAGGACTACTACAAGGTTCTCGGCGTCCCCAAGGACGCCACCGAGGCGGAGATCAAGAAGGCGTACCGGAAGCTCGCCCGTGAGTTCCACCCGGACGCCAACAAGGGCGACGCCAAGGCCGAGGAGCGCTTCAAGGAGATCTCCGAGGCCAACGACGTGCTCGGCGACCCCAAGCGGCGCAAGGAGTACGACGAGGCGCGCGCCCTCTTCGGCAACGGCGGCTTCCGGGCAGGCGGCCCCGGCCCCGGCGGAACGTTCAACTTCGACCTGGGTGACCTCTTCGGCGGCACCCAGGCCGGAGGCGGCGGCGCCGGCGGCTTCGGGGGCGGCCTCGGAGACGTGTTCGGCGGGCTGTTCCACCGCGGCACCGGGCCGGGTGCGCGGACGCAGCCGCGCCGCGGCCAGGACATCGAGTCCGAGGTGACGCTCAGCTTCACCGAGGCGGTGGACGGGGCCACGGTCCCGCTGCGGATGTCCAGCCAGCAGCCCTGCAAGGCCTGTTCGGGCACCGGCGACAAGAACGGCACACCGCGCGTGTGCCCGACCTGTGTCGGCACCGGACAGGTCTCGCGCGGCGGCAGCGGCTCGTTCTCCCTGACCGACCCCTGCGTGGACTGCAAGGGCCGCGGACTCATCGCGGAGACCCCTTGCGAGGTCTGCCACGGAAGCGGCCGCGCCAAGTCGTCCAGGACCATGCAGGTCCGTATCCCCGCCGGGGTGAGCGACGGCCAGCGGATCCGGCTGCGCGGCAAGGGCGCACCGGGCGAGCGCGGCGGCCCGGCCGGCGATCTGTACGTCGTCGTCCATGTCGACGCCCACCCGGTCTTCGGCCGCAAGGGCGACAATCTCACCGTCACGGTGCCGGTCTCGTTCACGGAGGCGGCGCTCGGCGGCGAGGTGAAGGTGCCGACGCTCGGCGGGCCCCCGGTCACGCTGAAGCTGCCCGCAGGCACGCCCAACGGCCGTACGATGCGGGCCCGTGGCAAGGGCGCCGTGCGCAAGGACGGCACCCGCGGCGATCTCCTCGTGACCGTGGAGGTCGCGGTGCCGACGGATCTCGATCCCGAGGCGCGTGAGGCACTGGAGGCGTACCGGAAGGCGACTGCGGGTGAGGATCCGCGGGCAGAACTGTTCCAGGCTGCGAAGGGAGCATGACGCGATGGACGGCCGACGTCGTAACCCTTATGAACTGACCGACGAGACGCCGGTGTACGTCATCTCGGTGGCGGCTCAGCTGTCCGGACTGCACCCGCAGACCCTGAGGCAGTACGACCGCCTCGGCCTCGTCTCCCCGGACCGCACGGCGGGCCGGGGCCGCCGCTACTCGACCCGCGACATCGAACTGCTCCGCCAGGTGCAGGCGTTGTCGCAGGACGAGGGCATCAACCTCGCCGGCATCAAGCGCATCATCGAACTGGAGAACCAGGTCGCGGCGCTCCAGGCCCGGGTCGCCGAGCTCTCGGCGGCACTGGAGGGTGCGGCGGCGGCGATGCAGCAGCGCGAGGCCCAGGTGCACGCGTCGTACCGGCGCGATCTGGTGCCGTATCAGGACGTGCAGCAGGCGAGCGCGCTGGTGGTGTGGCGGCCGAAGCAGAAGCGGGACGGCTGACGCCGCCCGGGCGCTGGAGAGAACGCACGAAGGGGCCGGGAGGCGTGACCTCCCGGCCCCTTCGGTGTCGTTCACGTCAGGTCACTGCGCCGGTGCGGTGACCGCCCAGTCGCCCGCAGGCAGGGACTCGGTGCCGTCGGCGGCCACGGCGGTCACCCAGTAGTAGGACGTGGTGCCGCGCTTGCCACCGGTGTCGAAGTATTCGAACCCGTGCCTGTCGAGGTCGGCGATCTTCTCGTAGGTGGCCGGGTTCCAGCGGAAGACGCGGTAGCCGCCCGCAGCCTCGGGGGAGTCCTCGCCGAGCCCACGCCATGTCACCTGGTTGCCCTCGTCGCCCTCGGCCGACCACACCTCGACGGACAGCGGCGAACCCTCGGGCGTCGCCACGCTCGGCGTGGTGTCGAGCTCGGTCGCGACCACGATCTCGGGCGAACGGGTCCACTTGTAGTGGGAGTTCCAGTCGTCGTCGACGGCGTCGATGAAGAAGCAGCGCTCGTCGCCGTCCGGGTGGGTGGCGTAGCTCTCGGTCGTGGGGAGCGTGGGGGCGGCACCCGGGGACGTGGGAGGAGCGCCGGCAGCCGCGATGATCGCACGCCGGCCCGACCGCTGTCAGCCCTGTTCCGGCGGGGCCGAGAGGATCCCGGACTGGGCGATCAGATACCCCAGTTGCGCTCGCGAACCACTGCCGAGCGCCGAGGCGAGCTTGGCGATGTGGGCGCGGCAGGTGCGGACGTTCATGCCGAGCCGACGGGCGATCGCCTCGTCGACGTGGCCCTCGACGAGGAGCTTGGCGATGGAGCGCTGGACGCCGCTTATGCCGTCGAGTTCCGGCGTGTATGAGACGACCTGGTCGTCCCAGGGGACGCCGTGGAGCCAGAACTGTTCGAAGACGCCGACGAGATACTGCACCAGGCCCTCGTGGCGCAGCTCCAGGGCCACCCGGCGGTCGCTGCGGGCCGGAATGAAGGCAACTTTCCGGTCGACGATGATGAGCCGGTCGATGATCTCCTCAAGGGTGCGGACCTCCGCGCCGTACGGGGCGACCCGCTCGACGTAGGCCATCGTGGCGGGGTGGTGGCGCGCGGTGTGCTGGTAGAGCGTGCGCATCCCGACGCCGCGGTCGACGAGCATCTCCACGCGCCGCAGCCCGTCCTGCAGGGTCGCGGGCCTGCGTCCGCTGCCGGGCTGCACCGTCAGCAGCTCCTCGGTGCACTCGACGATGACGCGGTCCAGCGTCGCGTTGATCATGCCCAGGCCCTCGAGCACGGTGATCGCGTGCGTCGTTGGTGCGTCGTGCGCGCTGATGGCCATGAATGGCTCAAACGCATCCGTCAGCGACAGCGTGCGTCGTCTTCGCTCTTGGATCTCCCGCTCTATGGGGTGTATCAGCTGATGCAGAGCGACGGCCGGGGAAACCGGACGGAGCCATTCACTGTCCTCTGGATCCGGGCGCACCATGGCCAGATCGATGAGGCAGGGGGCGTCGGCCACCTCGGAGCGGGCTATGCGGCCATTGCGCAGAGCGGACGCATAGAGGTTTCTCCCCGCCTCGCACAGCTCGTCGTGACTGTGCTTCTCTCCGGAATCGCCCCTTTTCGCCTGCATTTGCACCCCCCTCAGGGTCCTGAATTACAGGAACATGATGCCTGCACTCGCTGGTGGAAGCGTTCGGAGTGAGCCATCGTCATAGGCGCGGGGGAGGAGGTAGTACTAAAAAGAGGTGGAGATCGGCGATGACCAGGATGGTTCGTGCACTTTGCGCTATAGCCGTTGCGGCTGCTCTCGGTGGTCTCGCGGTGAGCGGCGAGCCCACGTGGGGCACTGCGCCCGCGTCGGTGACCGCGGCCCCGGGTGAACCCACCTGGGAGACCGTGCCCGCCTCGGTACTCACGACGCCCGGTGAACCCACCTGGGAGACCGTGCCCGCCTCGGTACTCACGACGCCCGGTGAACCCACCTGGGAGAGCGCGCCGGCGGACGTCGAGGCATGACGGTTCCCGAGGACCCTCGCTTTCGACGGGAGATGGCGACCGCATACCGCTCCGGGTGGCATTTCATCGACCTTGCCACGGCGGTGCCGCACCGTGGCGATTCGTTGATGGTGACCCTCTTCGGTGAGCCGGTCGTGATCAACCGTGGCGATGACGAGGAGATCCGCGCGTACCGCTGCCTGCGGAGGCCCCGCGGGGCTCCGCAACCCGTCCGCTGTGCCATCAGGTACGGCATGATCTTCGTCAATCTCGACCAGCGCGACCACCAGCTGGTCGAACCGCAGACCACCACCGCCACCCCCCGCAGTGCCTGAGCGGTTCCCCCGTCGTTCAAGATCGCTCAGGCGCTTCCCCCACACAGCGGCGCCATCGTGGACCTGAAACACGATGGCGCCGCTGTGCTGTGTGCGTGCGGCGGGCCGCCGGGGCGTGTGCCTATGCCCGGCCCATCGCGCGCGTCAGGGCGATCTCGATGACCACCCGGTCCGGGTTCGGTGCCGGAGTGCGTCCGTACCGCTGCGCGTAGCGCGCGACCGCGTCCGCGACCACCTCCGGCTCCGTACGTACGGTGGCCAGGCCTTCCAGCGTCGCCCAGCGCCCCTTGTCCACCTGGCAGACTGCGACCCGTGCCGGCTCCGGCGACGCGGCCAGGACGTTGGCGACCTTGCGGCTGTGCTTGTTGGTGATGACGCGGGCGATGCCCCGATCGCCGCCCTCGGGGTCGTACGTGACCCCCACCGCGACGACGTGCGGGGTGCCGTCCGGGCGCGGGGTGGTCAGGGTGCACATGTGGTACTCGCGCCAGAAGCCGAGGTAGGACGCGTCCGGGTTGCGTGGGTCGATGGCCATACCCGGAAATCTATCTCGGCGGAGCCTGTTCTTCCCTCACCTTGAGCGGAATGGACTCAACTTTGTGTACGTTGGAAGGGTCACATGTGAATGACGTGGCGAGTCGTGACGTGACGAGTCGTGACGAGCCGAGAGTCGTGACGTGACGAGTCGTGACGAGCCGAGGAGGAGAGACCGCACGTGGACGCCGAGCTGACCAACAGGAGCCGGGACGCGCTCAACGCCGCCACCAGCCGAGCCGTGTCCGACGGGCACCCCGATCTGACCCCCGCGCACCTGCTGCTCGCACTCCTCGCGGGTCAGGACAACGAGAACATCACCGACCTGCTCGCCGCCGTCGACGCGGACCAGGCCGCGGTACGGTCCGGGGCCGAACGGGTCCTCGCCGACCTGCCCAGCGTGACCGGGTCGACCGTCGCGCCGCCGCAGGCCAACCGCGAGCTGCTCGCCGTCATCGCCGACGCCGCGAACCGCGCCAAGGAGCTCGGTGACGACTACATCTCGACCGAGCACCTGCTCATCGGGGTCGCGTCCAAGGGCGGCAGGGCCGGCGAGGTGCTGTCCGGACAGGGCGCGACGGCGAAGAAGCTGCTGGAGGCGTTCGAGAAGGCGAGGGGAGGGCGCCGGGTGACGACACCCGACCCCGAGGGGCAGTACAAGGCCCTGGAGAAGTTCGGTACGGACTTCACGGCCGCGGCCAGGGAGGGCAAGCTCGACCCCGTCATCGGCCGCGACCAGGAGATCCGCCGGGTCGTGCAGGTGCTGTCGCGCCGTACCAAGAACAACCCCGTGCTGATCGGTGAGCCCGGCGTCGGCAAGACCGCCGTCGTCGAGGGGCTCGCCCAGCGGATCGTGAAGGGCGACGTGCCCGAGTCACTGCGGAACAAGCGGCTGGTGGCGCTCGACCTGGGTGCGATGGTTGCGGGTGCGAAGTACCGGGGCGAGTTCGAGGAGCGGCTGAAGACCGTCCTCTCCGAGATCAAGGCGAGCGACGGCCAGATCATCACGTTCATCGACGAGCTGCACACGGTCGTGGGCGCGGGCGCCGGCGGCGACTCCGCGATGGACGCGGGCAACATGCTGAAGCCGATGCTCGCGCGCGGCGAGCTGCGCATGGTCGGCGCGACGACCCTCGACGAGTACCGCGAGCGGATCGAGAAGGACCCGGCGCTGGAGCGGCGCTTCCAGCAGGTGCTGGTCACCGAGCCGACGGTCGAGGACACCATCGCGATCCTGCGCGGCCTCAAGGGGCGGTACGAGGCGCACCACAAGGTGCAGATCGCGGACAGCGCGCTGGTCGCGGCCGCGACCCTGTCCGACCGGTACATCACGTCCCGCTTCCTGCCCGACAAGGCCATCGACCTCGTGGACGAGTCGGCGTCCCGGCTGCGGATGGAGATCGACTCCTCCCCCGTCGAGATCGACGAGCTCCAGCGCGCCGTCGACCGGCTGAAGATGGAGGAGCTGGCGCTCTCCAAGGAGACCGACGAGGCGTCCAAGCAGCGCCTGGAGAAGCTGCGCCGCGACCTCGCCGACAAGGAGGAGGAGCTGCGCGGCCTCACCGCCCGCTGGGAGAAGGAGAAGCAGGGCCTCAACCGCGTCGGTGAGCTGAAGGAGAGGCTCGACGAGCTGCGCGGCCAGGCCGAGCGCGCCCAGCGCGACGGCGACTTCGACACCGCGTCCAAGCTGCTGTACGGGGAGATCCCCGCGCTGGAGCGGGAGCTCGCCGAGGCCTCCGAGGCCGAGCGGGAGGCCGCCAAGGACACCATGGTCAAGGAGGAGGTCGGCCCGGACGACATCGCGGACGTGGTCGCCTCCTGGACCGGGATCCCGGCGGGCCGGCTGCTGGAGGGCGAGACCCAGAAGCTGCTGCGCATGGAGTCCGAGCTGGGCAGGCGGCTGATCGGCCAGACCGAGGCGGTGCGGGCCGTGTCGGACGCGGTGCGCCGCTCCCGTGCGGGCATCGCCGACCCCGACCGTCCCACCGGCTCCTTCCTCTTCCTCGGCCCGACCGGTGTCGGAAAGACCGAGCTGGCGAAGGCGCTCGCGGACTTCCTCTTCGACGACGAGCGGGCCATGGTCCGCATCGACATGTCGGAGTACAGCGAGAAGCACAGCGTCGCCCGCCTGGTCGGCGCCCCGCCCGGCTACGTCGGGTACGAGGAGGGCGGCCAGCTCACCGAGGCGGTGCGCCGACGTCCGTACAGCGTGGTCCTCCTCGACGAGGTGGAGAAGGCCCATCCCGAGGTCTTCGACATCCTGCTGCAGGTCCTCGACGACGGACGGCTCACCGACGGCCAGGGCCGGACGGTGGATTTCAGGAACGCCATTCTGATCCTCACCTCCAACCTCGGCAGCCAGTACCTCGTCGAGCCGCTGACCAGCGAGGAGGAGAAGAAGCAGCAGGTCCTGGAAGTGGTGCGGGCCAGCTTCAAGCCGGAGTTCCTCAACCGCCTCGACGATCTGGTCGTCTTCTCGGCCCTGTCGAAGGACGAGCTCGCCCGTATCGCCGAGCTCCAGATCGACCGCCTCGCCAGGCGTCTCGCCGAGCGCCGGCTGACACTGGAGGTCACCCCGGCCGCCCTGGAGTGGCTCGCCGACGAAGGCATGGACCCGGCGTACGGCGCCCGTCCGCTGCGCAGGCTCGTCCAGACCGCGATCGGCGACCGTCTCGCCAAGGAGATCCTCTCCGGCGAGATCAAGGACGGCGACACGGTCCGCGTCGACCGCTTCGACGGCGGCCTGATCGTGGGCCGGGCGCAGTGACGCCCGGGGCGCGGGGCACCGCCCCGCGCCCCCGTCCCGCGGCGGCCCGGGGGACTCGATCCGGACACGTCGCGCCGAAGGCCCGGTGGGGGTTGCCAGTCACCGCCCGGGATGGGGGAGGATGGCCGCATCCGTACGAAGGGAAACACCCCGTGAGCATCGACCCGTCCTCGATTCCGAATTTCGGGGGCCAGCCCCAGCCTCAGGCCCAAGCACCGGCGGGCCCGGTCATTCCCGACCAGGACCTGGTCAAGCAGCTCCTCGACCAGATGGAGCTGAAGTACGTCGTCGACGACGAGGGTGACCTCGCGGCGCCGTGGGAGGAATTCCGCACGTACTTCATGTTCCGCGGGGAGGACGAGCAGCAGGTCTTCTCGGTGCGCACGTTCTACGACCGCCCGCACGCCATCGAGGACCGGGCCAAGGTCCTCGACGCGATCGACGACTGGAACCGCCGCACCCTGTGGCCGAAGGTCTACACGCACACCCACGAGGAGGAGGGCGAGCCCGCCTCCGTCCGCCTCATCGGCGAGGCGCAGATGCTCATCGGCACGGGCGTCAGCCTGGAGCACTTCGTGTCGTCGACGGTCAGCTGGGTGCGCGCCTCGATCGAGTTCGACAAGTGGCTCGTGGAGCAGTTCGGCCTCGAGCCCGCGGGCGGCGACGACGAGAAGCCGGCCGACGACGCCTCCTGAGGCCCACCCCGGGCCGTACCGCTACAGCGCCATCGGGCCCAGCGTCAGCAGGTACGCCCCATAGCCGAACGACAGCCCGGCCAGGGCCGCGATCACCGTGATCGCGGCTCTCGGCCGGGCTTTCGTCAGTGCGGACGCGAGCGGCAGCAGCAGCGGGAACGCCGGCAGCAGGAAGCGCGGCTTCGACTCGAAGAAGCCCGAGCCGCCGACCGTGATCAGCACCAGCACACCCGTGTACACCAGCAGGGGCAGGGCCGGCCGGTCCAGGACGAACAGCACGAAGAGCAGCGCCCCCGCCCCGACGATGACCAGTGCCATCGGGAAGCCGAAGAACACCGGCGTGGTGACCATCGAGCGCACCACCTGCAGGGAGCCGAGGCCCAGGTCGAACCGCGACGTCCAGCCCTCCTGCACGGCGAAGTACCCGCCGAGCGGATCCCCCTGGCGCGCCCCCACCCAGAGCAGATAGCCGAGCCACCCGGACGGCGCCAGCGCGGCGGCCGCCCACATCCGCCGCCGTCCGTTCTTCCCCCTGCGTCTGACGAGCTCGTACGCCGCGACGGCGACGACCGCCGCCGCGACCGCGATCCCGTTGGGACGGGTCAGCCCGGCCAACGCCGCCAGAGAGCCCGCCCAGAGCCAGCGGCGGGTCACCAGGGCGTAGAGCGACCACGCCGCGAAGGCGGTCAGGAGCGGCTCCGTGTACGCCATGGACAGCACGATCGCGTGCGGCAGCAGTCCCCACAGCAGCACGAGGACGGTCGCGAGGGCCCGGTCGTACAGCCGCTCGACGACGGCGTAGATGCCCCACGCGGCGGCGCCCGCGGCCAGCCACGACAACGCAAGGCCCACCGTGCCCCCGGTCACCGGAAGGACCGTCGTCCCGGCCCGCACGAGCGCGGGGTAGAGCGGGAAGAACGCCAGGTCGGACTGGACGGCGCCGTCCGGCCAGTACAGCGTGCGCCCGTAGCCGTGCGCGGCGATGCGGACGTACCAGTCGGAGTCCCACGACGTGGCGAGCAGGGCCCGCGGCGACTTGCCGATGTGCCAGGCCCACAGGGCCATCAGGCCCATCCCGGTGAGCCGCGCCGCCGCGAACATCCCGAGCGCGGGGGCCGCCCGGTGCAGCGCGGCGCGCCAGCGGGGAACGGGCCGGGCATCGACTGACGGGGCTTTGTCGAGCGTCTCGGCGGACAGGGGACACCTCCGTGCGCGCGTGATCGGTCAGTCAACCCGACGATCAGCGGCAGGTGGAGGCGGCGCGAGTGCTGCGCGGCCGTCCAGGTGAACCGTGGCCCGGCTGGGCGGTGCGTACGAGTGCCGCCTTGACGGCCCCCCGCTCAGGGGGTAGCGAGACCCTTCAGCCGCGCGACGGCCTCCTCCAGCACGTCCACGCGCTTGCAGAACGCGAACCGCACGAACGGCGCGCCCTGCTCCCGGTGGTCGTAGAAGACCGCGTTGGGGATGGCCACGACACCGGCGCGGTCAGGCAATGCCCGGCAGAAAGCGAAACCGTCGTCCTCGCCGAGCGGCCGGATGTCGGTCGTGACGAAGTACGTCCCGGACGGCCGGTACACGTCGAAGCCTGCCGCGGCGAGGCCGGATGCCAGCAGATCCCGCTTGGCGCGCAGATCGTCCCTGAGCCCGTCGAAGTAGTCCTGCGGCAGCGCGAGCGCCTCGGCGACCGCGTACTGGAAAGGCCCGGCGGAGACGTACGTCAGGAACTGCTTGGCCGAGCGGACGGCGGTGACCAGCCCGGGGACCGCCGTCACCCAGCCGACCTTCCAGCCGGTGAACGAGAAGGTCTTGCCCGCAGAGCCGATGGTCACCGTCCGCTCGCGCATCCCGGGGAAGCTCGCGATCGGCGTGTGCTCGCCGTCGAGGACGAGGTGCTCGTACACCTCGTCGGTCACGACCAGCAGATCCCGTTCGACGGCGAGCTCGGCGACCGCCGCCAGCTCCTCGCGGGTCAGGACGGTGCCGGTGGGGTTGTGCGGCGTGTTGAGCAGGATGAGCCGGGTGCGGGCGGTGACGGCGTCCCGCAGCTCGTCCAGGTCCAGCTGGAAGCGTCGATGTGCGACTCCCTCGCGTGGCACCGTGCGCGGCCTCAGCGTCACGGGCACGCGGGTCCCGCCCGCCATGGCGATGCAGGCGGCGTACGAGTCGTAGTACGGCTCCAGCGCGATCACCTCGTCGCCGGGCTCGACGAGGGCGAGCAGCGCGGCCGCGATCGCCTCCGTGGCCCCCGCCGTGACCAGCACCTCGGTGTCGGGGTCGTACGTGAGCCCGTACCGCTGCCGCTGGTGCCCGGCGATCGCGGTGCGCAGTTCGGGGACGCCGGGGCCCGGCGGGTACTGGTTGCCGCGGCCGTCGCGCAGAGCGCGCACCGCCGCCTCCCGGATCTCCTCCGGGCCGTCGGTGTCGGGGAAGCCCTGACCGAGGTTGATCGCGCCGGTGCGCACGGCCAGGGCCGACATCTCGGCGAAGATCGTCGTTCCGAATTCGGCGAGGCGGCGGTTCAGCAGGGGGCGCGCGCTGGAGGTCATGGCGGCCATCCTGCGCGCAACCTCTGGACTTGCTCAAGTCTTCTTTGGGCCGCCGGGGCGGAGGGCATCCCCCTCACACGCAAGGAGCGAGAACGAAGGGGGACGGTGAGGACGATGGAAGCAGTGATCATTGTGCTCGCGGGGATCGTGCTGCTGGGGGCCATGGGTCTCGCGGTCAGGAACACCGGCCGGGGTGGCCGGAGCCGCTCCGGCCGCGGCAGCTGGTGGGCCGGTGGGGGCAGCGGAGGCAGCGGAGGCGGCTGCGGCGGGGGCTCGTCGTGCGGCTCCTCCTCCTGCGGGGGCGGAGGGGGTGGCTGCGGCGGAGGCAGCTGACACGGGGCAGCTGGTCCGTCGCGCGCGGAGGACGCCCGGGTGGGAGAGGAACGTAACTCCCCCCGGGCGTCGTCCTGTTGACGCGCGATGCACATATCTGCCGGTCTCCCGCACGGATCGGACGGGTTTTCTGTTGAACAGTTGAACCGTAAGGCCCCCGACGGGATGGAAACCACGTCAAGTTGGGTAAAAGCGCTGTGAGCGCCGCGCACTTCATGGTTCCCTCGCTGTCGAGAACGTCCAGTCCTCGGACCTCCATCTGGACCCGAGCCGGCGGTCCCACCCCCCTCTGTGCTTCCTCCGGGACGCCCTGGACCGCCCGTCTACCCGTTACGCGTGTTTGCGGAGCCGACCCATGCTCACGACCCTGACAACGTCCTACACCGATACCCGCGCGGCCGATCTGGCCTGGGCGCTGGGTCGGGAGCCGCTCCCTGCTCTCGCTGCGCTGGACCTCCAACTGAGCGGCGCGAAAATGCAGTTGAGACTGCTGGGCGCATCCCATCAGGTGCTCCTCGAGGAGGATCAGGGCGTCTGCTCGGAGACCGTCGCCTGCATTCCCGGCAGCAGCACGCCGCTGCCGCTCGGCGTGGCCAAGCGGATCGGCCTGTGGGAGTACGAGTTCGCGGCGCGCGTCGAGACGTTGTCGAAGGGGTCGTTCGCGGGGCGCGCGCAGGAACTCCTCGCGCTGGTCGCGGACCATCCGAACGGTCTCGCGGGCACGTTCCCCGGCTCGCCGCACGCGTTCACGGCGATGGTGGCGCAGCGCCTGGACGGCCAGGTGCGATGGCGTACGTGGCATGCGTACCCGCAGGAGGGGCAGCTCGTCGTGACCCGGACGAGCGTGGGCATGCGAGTGCCCGCCGGGCGTTGATTCCACACATCAGGGCGGCATTTTGCGGCAGTTGCACTCGTGTGGGTGACGTGCTGCGACGAGTGCGTAACGTAGCGTTACGGCATGATCGACCCGTCTGCGCCAACACCGCTCCGGGGCGGCGAGGCGCGACCGCTTCAGGGCGAGGCGCGACCGCTTCAGGGCGGGGTGCGGCTGCCCGTCCGTCCGGGCGCGGGCCGGTTCCTCGTCCTTCTCGTGGTCTTCGTCTGCGCCGCCTGCGGGCTGGTGTACGAACTCGAACTGGTCGCCCTCGCGTCGTACTTGACCGGTGACCCGGTCACCCAGGCCTCCGTGGTCCTGTCCGTCATGGTCTTCGCGATGGGCCTCGGCTCACTGCTCGCGAAGCGGCTGCGCTGCCGTGCGGCCGTCGGCTTCGGCCTGGTGGAGGCGGCGCTCGCGCTGGTCGGTGGCTGCTCGGTGTTCGTGCTGTACGCGGCGTTCGCCTGGCTCGGTGAGGCGCGGTACGCCCTCGTGGGGTTCTCGCTCGCGATCGGGGTGCTGATCGGTGCGGAGATCCCGCTGCTGATGACGCTGATCCAGCGGGCGTCGCGGCGCGGCGACCGGGAGCCCGACGCGGCGGGCACGGTCGCCGACCTGTTCGCGGCGGACTATGTGGGCGCGCTCGTCGGCGGGCTCGCCTTTCCGTTCCTGCTGCTGCCGTGGCTCGGCCAGCTCACGGGCGCGCTGCTGACGGGCGCGGTGAACGCGGTGGCGGGCGGGGCACTGGTGCTGTGGCTGTTCAGGCGTGACATTTCGGCACGGGGCCGGTGGTGCCTGATCGTCGCGAACGCGACGGTGCTGGCGGTGCTGGCCACGGCGGCGGTGCTGGTCGGGGAATTCGAGGCGGCGGCCCGGCGGGCGGTGTACGGGGAGCCGGTGCGGGTGGCCGTGCGGACCGGGATGCAGGAGGTCGTGCTGACCGGGACGCGGCACGGTCCGCCCGGCCTCTTCCTGGACGGGCGCCTGAGGGTGAGCGGCCGCGCCGAGTCGCGGTACCACGGGGCGCTGGTGCACCCCGCGATGCGCGGGCCGCACACGCGCGTGCTGATCCTCGGCGGTGGTGACGGACTCGCGGCCCGCGAGGTGCTGCGGTATCCGGGCGTGCGCTCGGTGACCCTCGTCGAGCGCGACCCGGGGATGGTCCGGCTGGCGCGCACGGACCCGGCCCTGGCCGGGCTGAACGGTCATGTGTACCGGGACGCCCGGCTGCGCGTGGAGTACGCGGACGCGTTCGTCTGGCTCCGCTCGGCGGCGTACGGCGACTACGACGTGGTCCTCTCGGACCTGCCCGACCCCGGGACGACGCCCAGCGCGAAGTTCTACTCCCAGGAGTTCTACGGCCTCGCGGTGGGGGTTCTGGCGGACCGCGGCCGTATCGCCGTGCACGCGGGAGCGCTTGTGCAGCGGCCGCGCGTCTTCTGGACGGTCGACACCACCGTGCGCGCGGCGGGCCTCGCGACCGTGCCGTACCGGGCACCGGGCCTGCCGCGCCGCGGCTTCGTCCTGGCGGGGAGGGGCACGCCGCCGACGCTGGGGGCGGGCGCGGTGAGCGTGGCGGACCGGCGGCTCCGGGGGCTGCCCGAGTCGACGCTGGTGCGACCGCGGTACACCGAGTGACGGCGTGAACGGTGCCGGTTCTGCGCAGAACCGCTCCACACGGGCCTGGGCTGAGTAGGCTCGGCTGTCATGGAGCATGAGGTGTTCGTTCCGGTTCCGGCAGAGACCCTCCGGCAGACGCTGGCCGACCCCGCCCGCCTTGCGCGCTGCGTCCCCGGACTCCAGCAGGACGCCGACGCCTCGGCGGGCCCTCTCGCGGGCCGGCTGAAGATTCGTGTGGCGGGCCACACGATCACCTATCGCGGCGCCCTGCGGATCACCGAGCAGGGCGGCGACTTCGCGGTCGAGGGCGAGGGCACCGAGGCCCGCGGCCCGGGCTCCGCCAAGCTCGCCCTGACCCTCCGGCTCACCCCGGCGGAAGGCGGCACCACCCTCACGTTCGGTGGGACGTCCCACGCGGAGGGCCGCCTCGCGGACCTTCCCGCGGACACCACGTCCCAGGCGGCGACCCGCCTTCTGGACCGTTTTGCCTCGTCGCTGGCGACGGCGGCGGCAGCGGCGGTGGCAGAGGCGACGGCGAACGACGAGGTGGTCTCGGCCGACGCGGATGAGGCGTCCGCTCGCGAGGACGCCGAGGACGCCGAGGAGCCCGAGGTCGTCGCGGAGGCCGAACCTGTCGAGGACGTCGAAGGTGCCGGCGGCGTCGAAGGCACCGAGGTGGACGAGACCGACTCTGCGTCCGTGTTCGAGGTCGACGTACCGCCGTCCGCCCTGGACCCGATGGCCCAGGAGGAGTTCGGCGACGGCGACGAGCCACCGGCGGAGGCCGCCCACGCGCGGCGGACCATGATCGGGCGCAGCGCGGAGGAGGTCGACCATGCCCCGCCGCGCGGGCGGTACGCACCCGTCCCCGCGCCGCAGCCCGCCTCCGCAGGAGGCACCCTGCGCTGGCTCGCGCCCGCCGCCGCCGTCGCCCTCGCGTCCGCCGTCGTGGTGGGCCGGGCACTGCGGCGCCGCAGATAGAGCCCCAGTAGTGTCGGGGTGTGAGTAGCGAAGAGAGCGTCCGGCTCACTGCCGGCGACGTCGAGCTGACGATGGGCCCGGCCAACGGCTGCCGGATCAGCAGCCTGCGGATCGGAGGGACCGAACTGCTGCGCCAGGGCGAGCGGTACGGGTCCTTCCCCATGGTCCCGTGGTGCGGCAGGACCGAGAACGGCCGGTTCATCAACGGCGGCGTACCGCATCAGTTGCCCGTCAACGCCCCGCCCCACGCCATCCACGGCACCGGCCGCGACACCGCCTGGCGCACCGCCCGCACCGGCCCGGCCTCCGCCGTGTTCATGTACGAGCTCGGCGACCCCTGGCCGTACAGCGGAGTGGTCACCCAGACGGTGGAGCTGACCGAGGACTCCCTCACGCTCCAGCTCGGTATCGAGACGTACGACGTGTCGTTCCCGGCCCAGGCCGGCTGGCACCCCTGGTTCCTGCGCAACGCCTTCCCCGGCGACAAGGACGTCCAGATCGCGTTCACCGCCGACTGGCAGGAGGAGCGCGGCGCTGACCACCTCCCCACCGGCCGCCGCATCGGGCCCACTCCCGGACCCTGGGACGACTGCTTCGGCATGCCCGACGGCGTCGATGTCACCCTCACCTGGCCGGAGCGCCTGGAGCTCACCGTGAAGAGCCGCGCCGAGTGGGTCGTGATCTACGACGAGGAGGCGGAGGCGGTGTGCGTCGAGCCGCAGTCCGGCCCGCCGAACGGCCTCAACACCCACCCGCGCCTGGTCACCCCCATCGACCCCCTCGAAGTCGCCACGACCTGGACGTGGCGCCGCCTGGCCTAAGCTCGTGGCCATGACTGACGTACGCGCTGAGCTGCTCCAGCAGATCAAGGACAAGGCCGTGGTGCACGGCAAGGTGACCCTCTCGTCGGGGCTCGAGGCCGACTGGTACATCGACCTGCGTCGGATCACGCTGGATGGCCAGGCGGCGCCGATGGTCGGCCAGGTGATGCTCGACGCCACCGCCGAGCTGGACTACGACTGCGTGGGCGGTCTGACGCTCGGCGCCGACCCGGTCGCCACGTCGATGCTCCATGCCGCAGCGGCTCGCGGGCAGCGTCTTGACGCGTACGTCGTCCGCAAGGCGGGCAAGGCGCACGGTATGCAGCGCCGCATCGAGGGCACGGACGTGAAGGGCCGTCGCTGCCTGGTCGTCGAAGACGTCTCCACCACCGGTGGCTCCCCGCTGACCGCCGTCGAGGCGGTTCGGGAGGCCGGCGGCGAGGTTGTCGCGGTCGCTGTGATCGTGGAGCGGGGCGCCGCACCCAAGATCGCAGAGGCGGGACTCCCTTACGTCAACGCGTACTCGCTGGAAGACCTCGGTCTCGCCTGACCTGCGGTTTCGCCGAGGGGTGGGAGTTTCACGTGAAACGTCCCGCCCCTTGGCCCCGGAGCCCCCGTCGGCTTCTGGAAAGATAGGTGCGACGATGTCGTCGCCCCCAGGTCAGGGCCAAGCAACGCAAACCGCACATCACAAGGAGCGGACAGATGCCCATCGCAACCCCCGAGGTCTACGCCGAGATGCTCGACCGGGCGAAGGCAGGCAAGTTCGCCTACCCGGCCATCAACGTCACCTCGTCCCAGACCCTGCACGCTGCGCTGCGCGGCTTCGCGGAGGCCGAGAGCGACGGCATCATCCAGATCTCCACCGGTGGTGCGGAGTTCCTGGGCGGCCAGCACAGCAAGGACATGGTGACCGGCGCGGTCGCGCTCGCCGAGTTCGCGCACATCGTCGCCGCCAAGTACGACGTCACCGTCGCGCTGCACACGGACCACTGCCCCAAGGACAAGCTGGACGGCTACGTACGTCCACTGCTTGCGATCTCCGCCGAGCGCGTCGCCAACGGCCAGAACCCGCTGTTCCAGTCCCACATGTGGGACGGCTCCGCCGAGACCCTCGCCGACAACCTGGCCATCGGCCAGGAGCTGCTGGCCCAGGCCGCCGCCGCCAAGATCATCCTTGAGGTCGAGATCACCCCGACCGGCGGCGAGGAGGACGGCGTCACCCACGAGATCAACGACGAGCTGTACACCACCGTCGAGGACGCCATCCGCACCGCCGACGCGCTCGGCCTGGGCGAGAAGGGCCGCTACCTGCTGGCCGCGTCCTTCGGCAACGTCCACGGTGTGTACAAGCCGGGCAACGTCGTGCTCCGCCCCGAGCTGCTGAAGGACCTGCAGGCCGGCGTCGCCGCGAAGTTCGGCAAGGCGGACCCGTTCGACTTCGTCTTCCACGGCGGCTCGGGCTCCACCGCCGAGGAGATCGCCACCGCGCTGGAGAACGGTGTCGTGAAGATGAACCTCGACACCGACACGCAGTACGCCTTCACCCGCCCCGTCGCGGACCACATGTTCAAGAACTACGACGGTGTGCTGAAGGTCGACGGTGAGGTCGGCTCCAAGAAGACGTACGACCCGCGCACCTGGGGCAAGGCGGCCGAGGCCGGCATGGCCGAGCGTGTGGTCGAGGCGTGCGCGTCGCTGCGCTCGGCCGGCGCGAAGCTCAAGTAGGCGTTGAACGTCCGACGGGCCCGGCACCCACGCGGGTGCCGGGCCCTCGGCATGTCATCCGGAGGGTCATCGTGGAGTACGACTTCGACGCCGCCGTCGACCGGCGCGGTACGGCGAGTGTGCAGTGGGACGGTGTCGCCGACCGCTTCGGGGTGGACGGACTGCTGCCTTTCACCATCTCCGACATGGACTTCCCGTCGCCGCCGCAGGTGCTCGACGCCCTGCGGGAGCGGCTTGCGCACGGGGTGTTCGGCTACACCGACTGGCGGCTCGGCGACTTCCGCGCGGCGATATGCGAGTGGTACGCGACGCGGTACGGGACGGAGCTCGACCCGGAGCGGATCGTGTACGGGCCGTCCGTGCTCAACCAGCTGTCGCAGCTGCTGCGGATGTGGACGGAGCCCGGCGACGGCGTGGTCGTCCACACGCCCACGTACGACGGCTTCCGCAAGGCGGTCGACGGGCTCGGGCGAGAGCTGCGCGGGGTGCCGGTCGGCGATGTCGCAGGCCTTGAGCGGGAGCTGGCCCGGGGCGACAGCCGTGTCCTGCTGCTGTGCTCGCCGCACAACCCGACGGGTCGGGTGTGGACGGACGCGGAGCTGCGCGAGATGGCGCGGCTCGCCGAGACGTACGACGTCGCCGTGATCAGCGACGAGATCCACGCGGACTTCGTGCACGAGGGGTACCGGCATCTGCCGTGGACGCGGTTCGCGGGGGAGCGCGGTCGGTGGGCGGTGATCACGTCCGGGTCGAAGTCCTTCAACTTCCCCGCACTGACGGGCTCGTACGGGATCGTCGGCGATCCGCAGGAGCGCGCGGCCTTCGTCCGGCGGATGGAGACGGGTGAGGGCCTCGCCTCGCCCGCGGCGCTCTCGCTGACCGCGCACATCGCCGCGTACCGGCGGGCCGGGGAGTGGCTGGATGCGCTGCGGTCGTACATCGCCGGCAATCTGACGATGATCGCGGACCGGCTGAACGGGGCGTTCCCCGAGCTCGGCTGGACTCCGCCGCAGGCCGGGTACCTCGCGTGGATCGACCTTCGGGCGCTCGGTGTGCCCGACGAGGCGCTGCAACGCGAGCTGATCGAACGCGAGAAGGTCGCCATCATGCCCGGCGGGGTGTACGGCGCGCCCGGCTTCGTCCGCCTCAACGCGGGCTGCCCACGGGCGAAGGCGGAGGCGGGGACCGATGCGCTGGTCCGGGCGCTGTCGCGGTTGGTGTGACGTCTTTCCACCCCACCCCACCCCGCCCCTTCCCGGCCCGGGGCGTCCCCCAGGCCGCCCCCGGTTCGTGACCGGTGCCGTCCGGTGAGCCCGGGCGCCCGTCCTCGAACGCCGGACGGGCTCGGAACGGACCCGCGTGCCCGGCCAGGCGTAGGGGCGGGCCCGGGGAAGGGGCGCGCAGGGGCGGCGAAGGCCAACGCGCGCCGCAGGGCCCCGCGCGATGGCCGCGGGCGGCAGCAGCGGGGATGATCGGCGTATGGACATCAGGCTGGCGTCGGGAACTGGTCGGTGGGTGGTCCTGACGACCGTCCTGGGGTCCACCATGGCCCTGCTCGACTCCACCGTCGTGAACGTCGCACTGCCGCACATCGGCGACGATCTCGACGCCGACCTGGCCCAACTGCAGTGGACCATCAACGGGTACATGCTCACCCTCGCCGGGCTGATTCTGCTCGGCGGTGCGCTCGGCGACCGGTACGGGCGCCGTCGGGTGTTCGTCAT
This sequence comes from Streptomyces sp. NPDC002133, assembly GCF_040296405.1. Classification (NCBI taxonomy): domain Bacteria; kingdom Bacillati; phylum Actinomycetota; class Actinomycetes; order Kitasatosporales; family Streptomycetaceae; genus Streptomyces; species Streptomyces sp. NPDC002133. The sequence goes on from NZ_JBEOXF010000058.1 coordinate 19,812, forward strand.
CGGGGTCGTGTGGTTCGCACTCGCCTCGCTGGCCTGCGGGCTGGCGCCCACCGCACCCGTACTGATCATCGCCCGGGCCCTTCAGGGCGTCGGCGGGGCGCTGCTCACGCCGGGGTCGCTGGCGATCATCCAGGCGAGCTTCCACGCGGACGACCGGCCGCGGGCCGTGGGCCTGTGGTCCGGGTTCGGCGGGGTGGGTGCGGCCGTGGGGCCGTTCGTCGGCGGATGGCTGGTCGACGGGCCCGGCTGGCGGTGGGTGTTCCTGCTGAACGTGCCGCTGGCCGCGCTGTGTGTACCGATCGCGCTGCGGCACGTACCCGAGTCGCGGGATCCGGCCGCGCACGGCCGGTTCGACGTGCTGGGCGCGGTGCTCGGCGCGCTGGGCCTCGGGCTCGTGACCTACGGGCTCATCGACAAGTCGTGGTGGGCCGGCGCGGCCGGTGTGCTCGTGGGCGCCGCGTTCGTGGTCGTCGAGCGGCGCAGGTCCCACCCCATGCTGCCGCCCTCGATCTTCGCCTCGCGGCAGTTCACCGCGGTGAACGTGGTGACGGTGTGCGTGTACGCCGCGTTCAGCGGGTTCTTCTTCCTCGCCGCCCTTCAGCTCCAGGTCGTCTCGGGCTTTACGGCCCTCGCCGCCGGTACCGCCCTGCTGCCCACCACCGTGCTGATGCTCCTGCTCTCCGCCCGCTCGGGGGAGCTTGCGGAGAAGATCGGCCCCCGTATTCCCCTCACCGTCGGCCCGCTGCTCTGTGCCGTCGGCATGCTGTTGATGCTGCGCGTCGGCGCGGACGCCTCGTACGTCGCCGACGTGCTGCCCGCCGTGGTGGTGCTCGGGCTCGGCATGGTGACGCTGGTCGCCCCGCTGACCGCCACCGTCCTGGCGTCCGTCGACACCGCGCGGGCGGGCATCGCCAGCGGGGTCAACAACGCGGCCGCCCGCGCGGCGGGCCTCCTCGCGGTGGCCGCGCTGCCGCTGCTGGCCGGGATGGGGCCGGAGGCGTACCGGGTGCCGGAGGAGTTCGCGGCGACCTTCCGGCGGGCGATGCCGATGTGCGCGGGTGTGCTCGTGCTGGGCGCGGTGATCGCCTGGGCGACGGTACGGCGGCCGTCGCCGACATGCGCCCGACCCGAGTGCAGGGTGCAGTGCGGGGTCGGCGCGCCCGCCCTGGAACACCTTGCGCGGCCGGCCTCCGCGCAGGGCGGCGGCGCAGAACGGCCGGGCAGGGCCACCGGATGAGGTCAGAGCCTGCCGCTGCTCAGGGGTCCTGCTCAGGCCCTGGCTCAGTCCTGCTTCAGTGTCCAGGCCCAGTCCTGGTCAGAGCATGTCCTCGATCGTGATCGGCAGTTTGCGGATCCTGCGACCGGTGGCGTTGTGGACCGCGTTGGCGATGGCCGCCGCGACGCCGACCTGACCGATCTCGCCGACGCCCTTCACCCCGAGCGGGTTGACCACCGCGTCCTCGACCTCGATGAGTTCGACGTCCACGTCGGGGGCGTCGGCGTTCACCGCGACAAGGTATTCGCCGAGGCTCGAGTTGGCCCAGCGCCCCGTCCCCGGCTGCATGTAGTTGGCCTCCAGAAGTGCCTGCCCCAGACCCCAGAGCATGCCGCCCATGAGCTGGCTGCGGGCCGTCTTGGGGTTGAGCACCCGCCCGGGGGCGAAGGCGCCCGTCATCCTCCGCACCCGGATCAGTCCGAGTTCCGGGTCCACGGCCACCTCGGCGAACTGCGCGCCGAACGTGAGCATGCCGTACTCCGCGTCCGGGCCGGGCGGGCTCCAGGAGCCGGTGGCCTCCGCGTCCGGCCGGAAGCTTCGCTGCAGCAGCGCCGCGTACGACTCGCTCGACGTCCCCGCGGTCATGACGCCGTTCCGGACGACGACATCGGCCGGAGCCGCGCCGTGCAGCGGCGATCCGGGATCGCCTACGGCCCGGGCGATCATCTGGTTGCGCAGGGCGGTGGCCGCGCTGTGCACCGCTGCACTGATCATCCCGCTGCCGGAGGAGCCGACGGCGGCGGCGATGCTGGGCAGGTCGGAGTCGCCGTTCTCGAAGCGGCAGCGGTCGAAGGCCATACCGAGGCCGTCGGCGGCGACCTGGGCCATGACGGTGGCCACGCCGGTGCCGAAGTCGGGGGTCGCCGCCTGGACGACGGCCGTGCCGTCGGCGTAGAGGCGGGCGCGGGCGCGCTGCGGGTTGGCGGGCGGGTAGACGGGGTATCCGGCCGTGGCCGTGCCGGTGCCGATCAGCCAGTTCCCGTCGCGCCGGGAGCCGGGCTCCACGGAGCGCCGGTCCCAGCCGAAGCGGGCGGCGCCGCGCTCGAAGCACTCCCTGAGGCCGGTGCTGGACCAGGGATTGCCGGTGTTGGGGTCCCGGTCGCTGACGTTGCGCAGGCGCAGCTCGATCGGGTCCAGGCCGATTTCCGACGCGAGCTCGTCCATGGTGCACTCGAGGGCGAACATCCCGGACGCCTCGCCGGGTGCGCGCATGAAGGTGGGCGTCATGGTGTTGCCGCGGATCAGCCGGTAGACGCCTTCGTAGGCGGGGGCGGCGTAGATCTGCGAGGAGAGACCCATCGACGGCTCCGCCCAGTCGTCGAAGTGCGAGCTGACCGAGATCTTGTGGTGGCGGATCGCGGTCAGCCGGCCCTCTCGCGTGGCGCCGACGGTGAGGTGCTGCTCCTGCTCCTCCCGGTGACCGACCGACGTGAACATCTGCTCACGCGTGAGGGCGAGCTTCACGGGACGGCCGACCGCGCGCGCGGCCATCGCGGCGAGCGCCGCATGGTTGTGGATCATGGCTTTGGAGCCGAAGCTGCCGCCGACGAAGTGACCGATGACGCGAATCTTCGCCAGCGGGATGCCGAGCAACTGCGCGACGGTGATCTGGGTGGCGTTGACACCCTGGGTCGCGTCGTACAGCACCAGCTCGTCACCCTGCCACTCGGCGGTGGTGGTCGAGGGTTCGATCGGGTTGTGGTTGTTCGCGGCGTACGTGTACGTGGCCTCCATCCGCACGTCGGCCCGGGCGAGCCCCGCTTCGGCGTCCCCGCGCTCGATGCGGCCGGGCAGGAACCCACCGAAGATCCTCTCGGGTTCGTACGCCTGGTTGCGTCCTTGGTCGATCGTGGTGACCGAGGAGGTCTCCTCGTAGGTGATCCGCACCAGGCTCGCCGCGTGCTGGGCGCGCTCGTAGGTGTCGGCGACGACGAGGGCGACCTGCTGGCCCGCGTAGTGGACGACGTCGTCCTGCATGGGGAAGAACGTCTGGCCGGGCGCGGCCGAGCCGGCGAGCGAGGGGATGAGCGGCGGCTGGGCGGCGATCTTCGGCAGGTTGTCGTGGGTCAGCACGGCGAGCACGCCGTCCTCGGCCAGGGCGGCGCTCGTGTCGACGGCGGTGATACGGCCGCTGGGGATGCTGGCTCCGACGATGTACGCGTACGTCAGGCCCGGGATCGGGACATCGGCGGAATAGCGTGCCGCACCCGTCACCTTGGGGCGGCCGTCGACGCGGTCGAGGGCCTGTCCGATGGCCGGGGTTGCCGTGGTCATGCTGGGCTCCCGTTCCCCGCGAGGGTTTCGAGGGCGCGCACGATCGCGCGCTGGGCGAGTTCGACCTTGAAGGCGTTCATCGCGGTGGGCCGCGCGTCGGCGAGCTCCACCCGAGCGGCCTGTACGAAGTTCACCCGCTCCGCGACCGCCCCGATCAGGAAGTCCTCCGCGCGCCGGGCACGCCAGGGCTTGGTGGCCACACCGCCGAGGGCCATCCGTACGTCCGCCACGGTGTCGTCCACGAGCGACAGCGCCACCGCCACGGAGGCCAGGGCGAACTCGTAGGACTCGCGGTCGCGGACTTTCAGATACAGGGACGTGCGGGCGACCGGCGCGGCCGGCACCTCGATGGCGGTGATCAGCTCACCGTGCGCCATGGGGTGCTCGCGGTGCGGGGTGTCGCCGGGCAGCAGGAAGAAGTCGTCGACGGCGTAGGCGCGCTCGCCGTCGGCCCCCTGGGTGAGCACCTTGGCGTCGAGGGCCATGAGGGCCACGGCCACGTCGGAGGGGTGCGTCGCGATGCAGTGGTCGCTGGTGCCCAGCACCGCGTGCCCGCGGCTGAAGCCCTCGATCGCGGAGCAGCCGGTGCCAGGATCTCGCTTGTTGCAGGGTGACTCGGCGTCGCGGAAGTACGAGCAGCGCACCCGCTGGAGCAGATTGCCCCCCATGGAGGCCATGTGGCGAAGCTGCGCCGAGGCGCCGAGCTCCAGAGCCTGGGCGATGACCGGGAAGCGGTCCCGGACGACGGGTGCCGCGGCGACCTCGCTCATCCTGGCCAGGGAACCGATGCGCAGGCCCCCCTCGGGGGTGGCCTCGATCCCGGTGAGGGGAAGGTCGTTGATGTCGACCAGACGGCGGGGGGTGAGGACGTTCTGGCGGAGCAGGTCGACCTCGGTGGTGCCGCCGGCGAGGAAGTCGCTGGTGGGGTCGGAGCTGACGGCGGCGATCGCGCTGGCCGTGTCAGGGGCGCGGGAGTAGGTGATGGGCCGCACGGCGGGCTCCCTGTGCTCGGGTCGGTCACATGTCGGGGTCGGTCGCGCTCTGCTCGATCGGCGTGCTCGTCGGCCGGTGTGCTTGTGGGGCGGCGGCGTGCTTGCGCGCTTGTCCGGGCCGGACCGTGAGGGACTAGCCGGCTCGGTCCGGCCCGTCACGGACTGCGCGAATGGCGGCCCGGATGTGCGGGTACGCGGCGCAGCGGCAGATGTTGCCGCTCATCCACTCCTTGATCTCGGCGTCGTCGCTTGAGTGCCCCTCCTTGAGGAGCGCCACGGCCGACATGATCTGGCCGGGTGTGCAGAAGCCGCACTGGAACGCGTCCTCCGCGATGAACGCCTGCTGCATGTCGTGCAGTTCGTTCTTCTCCGCAAGCCCCTCGATGGTGGTGATCTCGCGGCCCTCGCAGGTCATCGCGAGAGTGAGGCAGGCCAGCACGCGCCGCCCGTCCACCCACACCGTGCAGGCGCCGCACGTGCCCTGGTCGCAGCCCTTCTTCGCCCCGGTCATGTACAGGCGCTCGCGCAGGGCGTCGAGCAGGCTCACACGCGGCTCGATCTCCATCGTGCGCTCGGCGCCGTTGACCCTCAGGGTGACTTCGACCGGGCCGGGTCCCCGCTCCTCGAGCGTGCGACCACGTTCGGTGATGGCCGAGCGACGTGCAGGCATGAGCTCCTCCTGGGCACTTTCCCCCCAATGCTCATACAGTGACAAATGGGTCGCAACCGGATGTCCGTCACGGGTCGGGTCGCCACGCACGGGGGTGCGGAAGACGGAGTGAACATGCGAGACGGCGGAGTTGGCGTGCGAAGACCGGTCACCGTGGTTTTCACCTGGGACGTCGCCGAGGGCAAGGAGGCCGAGTTCGAGCAGTGGGCGTACGGGCTCCAGCACGCGGCGGCAGGCTTCCCCGGCAACGAGGAAGTGACATGGCTGCGGCCCGAAGAGGACAGGATCCGGCTCCACCACGCGGTCGTCGGGTGGGCCGACCCCGACTCCCTCGACCACTGGATGACATCCGCGGACCGTGCCACCCGGCACGACAGGGTGCTGCCGCCGGCACGCACCGCGCATCCGGAGCTGACCACCAACGGTCTGGAGACCTGGTTCGACGTCCCGCACACCGCGGCAGTGCCGCCGGCCCGCTGGAAGATGACCCCGGTGACGATCGTCGCCGTCTACCCGTTCGCGCTGCTGTTCAGCGCCGTCCTCGCGCGCTACTTCGAGCGCCGGCCGCTGCCGCCGGCCACGCTCGTCTTCCCGATCTTCCTCGCGCCCCTGCTGACGTACGTCGTCATGCCAGGCTGAGCCGACGGCTGCGGCGCCGGCTGTATCCGGAGGGTCAGGGCCCGGTCCTGCGGGCCCAGCGCCGGAGGTGCGCACCCCGCCGGGATGTGCACCGGGCCGTCCCACCGCTTCTGTGACACTTGAGGGCATGGCCATCAACGAAAACCTGCTGGGGGGACCGCCCCCCACCCACCTGCCCGACGACCCGGAGCCCCGGGAGCTGCTCGCGAACGGCACCGCCCCCGCCGATGTCGCCGCGAAGTACCCGACGTCCTCGCTGGCCTGGGCCCAGCTGGCCGACGAGGCCTTCGACGCCGGCCGTGTCGTCGAGTCGTACGCCTACGCCCGCACCGGCTACCACCGCGGTCTCGACGCGCTGCGCCGCAGCGGCTGGAAGGGCCACGGCCCGGTGCCGTGGGAGAATGGTGCTACATGTAATCATGCGCTCCGTGCCGCCGTCCCCTGCTGAGTGACGGCGGCACAGTCGACTCTGCCGCGGTGACTACCGCTTCAGCTCGGCGTACGCCTCGGCGCTGCTGTCCTGAAGGAACTGCCAGCAACGCTCCGTCTCGTCCTTCTCGTTGATCTCGCCGGCGGCGCGGGCGAGGGCGGCGAGGCACCGCAGGAAACCGCGATTGGCTCGGTGGTCCCAAGGGATGGGGCCATGTCCTTTCCACCCGGCCCGGCGGAGCGCGTCCAGACCGCGGTGGTAGCCGGTGCGCGCGTACGCGTACGACTCGACCACTCGCCCCCCCTCGAAGGCGTCGTCGGCGAGCATGGCCCAGGCGAGCGAGAACGTGGGGTGCTTCGCAGCGACCTCGGCCGGAGGCTGGGATTCCTCGCCCAGCAGGCGGCACGCCTCTTCGTTCTCCGGGAGGTACGTCGGCTCCGGGCCGCCGAGCAGGTTCTTCTGAGTCGTCATGGATGCAGTCTGCCACTTGTGGCCAGGTGTTCGGGATGTCCGTGAGGTCGGTGCGACCATCGTCGAAGCCCTCGATCGTGTTGGTCTGGGCGGGCGGGGGAAGGAGACGATCTACCACCTCAGCGGCGGAGAACAGCAGCGGGTGGCCCTCGCCCGGCTCATGGTCAAGCAGCCAACCCTCGTGCTCGCGGATGAGCCGACCGGCGCCCTCGATGATGCCAACGCCACCATGGTCGTCGACATCCTCCGTGAGATGAGCGAGGCCGGATGCGCCGTGGTCATCGCCACCCACAACGAGTACGTCCGCGACGGATGTGACACCGTCTTCACCGTAAAAGAGTCCTCCCTGGTCCGCTCCCGATAGAGGTCGATTGCATCGGCCGGCACCAAGCCGTGGGTCGTGGCGGTAGCCCGTGGGCGCTGCCTGCGTGGCCAGGCCACCGGTATGCGTGAGCTGACGGCGCAGCCCATGGTGGACCGGGTGCCACGCGGTTCGAGACAGCATGTCCCCGGCCAGGGGAAACGGGATGCTGTGCCACATGCTGGCATTCGCCGTCACGGTCATGCAGGTCCTCGCAATGCGCAGGTCTCAGCTCCGTCGACCACTGCCCCACCGAACGGAACGATCGCGCGAGTGCCCGTCGTCGGGATCCTGAGGTAGGCGACGGGCGTCTCTCCGGGAGCCGACCTGCTCGCCAAGCCCTTGCGGCACCAGCGAAACCCACTGCCATCAGGGCCCTGACCTGCGAAAATATCAGACAGGCAGGTGTCGGCCTGGACCGAACAGTACGAGCGCTGCACGACGTTCCTGCGCGACTCGTCCGAGACGGCCGCTGAGACCCTCGGCTGAATCCGGCCTCTCGGCCGATACGGGCCTTCCACTGATCCAGGCCCTCGGTCGACCGCGACTCCCGGCGGACCGGGGCGGGCGCCCTCTCCCTGGCGTCCGCCCCTGGCGGAGGGGTCGGAGCCTCTGTTTATGATGCCCGCAGGGGACCGGAGCTCCGATACCACCAACGGAAAGGGGCGGACCGCTACCCGGACACTTGTGTCAGGAGACAGCGAATGTCGCAGTATCCCGATGCCGCCGGAGCCGGTTCGGACACCCCGAACCTCGACTTCGCGGGCACGACCCCGTACGAGGACTACGTCCAGGCGGACGTCCTCACCCATCTCCAGCACCCTCGCTCCGACGATCCCGGAGAGATGGTCTTCCTGGTCACCACCCAGGTGATGGAGCTCTGGTTCACCGTCATCGTTCACGAGTGGGAGACCGCGTCCCGCGCCCTGCGCCGCGACGATCTGCCCGTCGCGATGGACGCACTCAAGCGGTCCGTGCGAGAGCTGGACGCGCTGAACGCCTCCTGGCGGCCCCTCGCGCAGCTCACCCCCATGCAGTTCAACTCGTACCGCGGCGCCCTCGGCGAGGGCTCCGGCTTCCAGTCGGCGATGTACCGGCGCATGGAGTTCCTGCTCGGCGAGAAGTCGGCGTCGATGCTCGTCCCGCACCGCGGCGCCCCGCGCGTCCACGCCGAGCTGGAGAAGGCCCTGCACGAGCCGAGCCTGTACGACGAGGTCCTGCGGCTGCTCGCGCGCCGTGGGCTGCCCGTCCCGCAGGCTGTCCTCGACCGCGATCTGTCCCAGCGGTACGAGCCGTCGCCCGAGGTCGAGCGGGTGTGGGCGAGCGTGTACGAGGACGACGACCAGCACACCGAGCTCGTACGCCTCGGCGAGGCGCTGACCGACGTCGGCGAGCTGGTCTGGCGCTGGCGCAACGACCACCTGGTCGCCACCCGCCGCGCCATGGGCTCCAAGACGGGCACGGGCGGTTCGGCGGGCGTGGCGTGGCTGGAGAAGCGAGCCGTGAAGAACGTGTTCCCCGAGCTCTGGACGGCGCGCAGCCATGTCTGACTCCTCGACGGACCTGGCCGAGAAGGCCGCGGGGCTGGACGCCGCGGACGAACTGGCCAAGCAGCGCGAGCTGTTCGCGCTCACCGTGTCCGATCATGCGGCGGATGCCGCGGGCGTCGTGTACCTCGACGGGAACTCGCTGGGCGCGCTGCCCCGCCACGTCCCCGAGCGCATGGCCGACGTCATCACCCGCGAGTGGGGCGAGCTGCGCATCCGCTCATGGACCGAGAGCGGCTGGTGGACCGCCCCCGAGCGGATCGGCGACCGCATCGCCCCGCTCGTCGGCGCCGCGCCCGGGCAGATCGTCGTCGGCGACTCGACGAGCGTGAACGTCTTCAAGGCGCTGGTCGCGGCGGTCCGGATGGCGGGCGACGACCGGGACGAGATCGTCGTCGACGCGACGACGTTTCCCACGGACGGATACATCGCCGAGTCCGCCGCCCGGCTGACGGGCCGCCGTCTCGTGCCCGTCGCCCCGGCGGAGCTGCCCACCGCGCTCGGACCGCGTACGGCCGCCGCGCTCGTCAACCACGTCGACTACCGCACCGGCAGGCTCCACGATCTGCCGGCGCTCACCACGGCCGTGCACGAGGCGGGCGCGCTCGCCGTCTGGGACCTGTGCCACAGCGCGGGCGCGCTGCCCGTCGGGCTCGACGCGCACGGCGTGGACCTCGCGGTCGGATGCACGTACAAGTACCTCAACGGCGGCCCGGGTGCGCCGGCGTATCTGTACGTGGCCGAGCGCCACCAGGATCGCTTCGACTCGCCGCTCCCCGGCTGGAACTCGCACGCCGACCCGTTCGCCATGGCCTCCGGGTTCACGGCGGCGGACGGTGCGGTCCGCGGCCGGGTCGGTACGCCCGACATCCTCTCGATGCTGGCACTCGAGGCCGCCCTCGACGTCTGGGACGGGGTCTCGGTGGAGGCGGTACGGGCCAAGTCGCTCGCCCTCACCGACTTCTTCCTGGAGTGCGTCGAGGCGTACGTCCCCGACGGGAGGGTCACCTCACTGACGCCCCGTGCGCACGCCGAGCGCGGCAGCCAGGTCGCGCTGTCGTGCGAGGGGGCGCCCGCCGTCATGGAGGCCCTGATCGCTCGCGGCGTGGTCGGCGATCTGCGCCGCCCTGACGTGCTGCGATTCGGATTCACTCCGCTGTACGTCGGATTCGCGGACACCGAGCGCGCGGCCAGGGTCCTCGCCGAGGTCCTGACCGAGGCGCACGGCTGATCGCGGGGGGCCGGGGGCCTGATACCGTCCCCGCTGGTCAGGCCAATTCGGCCCCCTCACCGAAAGGTTGGAGCAGCATGCCGGACCCCGCAGCCGCTCGCGACGCCGCCGAAGAGGCCTCGGCCCTGTCGCATCCGGCCGTTGCCCCGGACGCCACCGCCGCGTACGGCGAACACCCCGACCAGGTCGTCGACTTCTACGCGCCGCGTGACGGCCGGGACCCGGTGCCGCTCGTCGTGGTGCTGCACGGCGGGGCATGGCGGGCTCCGTACGACCGGCAGCACATCACCCCGTTCGCGGACTTCCTGGCCCGGCGCGGTTTCGCCGTGGCGAACGTGGAGTACCGAAGAGGCGGTTCGCTGCCGCAGCAGCGCGACGACGAGGACGCCACCGGTCCGGTGGCCGGGCGCTGGCCGGAGACGTTCGACGACGTGGCGGCGGCGCTGGACGCGCTGCCGGAGCTGGCCCGTACGGCACTGCCCCAGGCCGACCCGCGGCGCATCGTGCTCACCGGCCACTCGGCGGGCGGCCACCTCGCGCTGTGGGCGGCCGCGCGCCATGTGCTGCCCGTCGGGTCGCCGTGGCGGCTCGCGGCGGCGCCGCTGCTGCGCGGAGTCGTCGCGCTGGCTCCGATCGCGGACCTCGGCAGGGCGGCGGAGCTGTCCGTGTGCGGCGGCGCCGTGCACCAGCTGCTCGGCGGAAAGGACCGCTTCGAGGACCGTGCGGCGCACGCGGACCCGGCGGCGCTGCTGCCCACCGGGATCGCGACGGCGGTCGTCCAGGGCCGCGAGGACACCGTGGTGCCGCAGGCGGTCGCCGAGGCGTACGTGGACGCGGCGGCGAAGGCGGGCGAGACGGTCGGCTTCACGCTCCTCGAGGACGTCGGGCACTTCCCGCTGATCGATCCGGCGGCGGACGCGTGCGCGGTGGTGGCGGAGGAGATCGCTCAGCTCGCCTGGTGAACCGCCTGGCCTTGCGGACAGAGCCTGACCGCAAGGCTTCGTACGGTCATGCCATGACGAACACCGCGCACCACCAGAAGGCCCTTGTCACCGGTGCCACGGGCACGGTCGGCCGCCAGGTCGTCGCCGAGCTCCTCGCCCGTGGCCATGCCGTCCGCGCCCTCACGCGCGACCCCGCGAAGGCGAAGGCGTCCCTTCCGGCCGTCGTCGAGGTCGTCCAGGGCGATCTCACCGACCCGGACAGTCTGATCCCGGCCCTGGAAGGCATCGCGGGACTGCACCTGATCACCTTCGGCGGGGAGTACATGGCCCCGCTGGAGACCGGCCCGCGGATCGTCGAACTCGCCCGCAAGGCAGGCGTCCGGCGGGTCACGGTCCTGCACGGCGGCGACCGCACGCCGCTCCAGGACGCGGTGATGGCGAGCGACCTGGCCTGGACGGTGCTGATGCCGGTCGAGTTCATGGCGAACGCGCTGGAGTGGGCCGAGTCCGTCCGCACCGAGGACACGGTCGGCGAACCGTTCACGGACCGGCTGAGCGCCATGGTCCATGAGGCGGACATCGGCGCGGTCGGGGCCGTCGCGCTGACCGAGGACGGCCACGGCGGACGGTCGTACGTCATCACGGGCCCCGAGGTGCTGACCCTGCGGGACAAGGTGGACGCGATCGCGGCCGCCCGTGGCAAGGCCGTCGAGCTGGTCGAGCTCACCCCCGAGGAGGCCGTGGGGAGGTGGCGCGCCGCCGGGTTGCCGCAGGACGTGATCGACTTCCTGCTCGGCGTGTACGGCAACACCCCGCCCGAAGGCCGGACGGCCGTCGACACCGTGCGGAGGATCACCGGCCGCCCGGCGCGGACCTTCGCCGATTGGGCCGCCGAGCACGCGTCGGCGTTCCGAGCCTGACCCGGCAGAACCCGAGTAGTACCTGGGACGGACGCGGAAGGATCCGCATCACAGGTGACGACCGCGTCCGTACCGCGGCCGTACCTTTGCTGACGTGACCGACACGCCGACCACGCAGCGCATACCGCGCACCGAAACCGACAGCCGCAGCCCCGAGTTCCGCCTGGCCATGGGGGCGCTGAGCGGTCTGCGGCAGGATCTCTTCCGCGACGCCTTCGCGTACCGGCCGCTGGCTCCGTCCGCGGGCGACGGACCGGTGATGCGGCGGCTCCCGGCGCGGATCCGCCGGTACGCCGTCTGGACCCCGCACGCGGTCGTCGCGGGCGGCGCCCTGCTGGTGCTGCTCATCGGCGCCGGCATGTCATCCGAGGTCTTCGGCCTCGTCGCCCTCGTCTTCGGGGCGGTGCCCGCGGCCACGGTGCTGATGACGCTGGTCCGTCCCGTGCTGGCCTTCTGGGCCTCGCTCGCCTCGACGCCATTCCTCGCAGTCCTCGACGGTTCCTGGGGCGGGTGGCCGTGGTCACCGGCCACCATTGCCTCCCACCTCATCGTCCTGACCGTCGTCGCGGCGCGGACCCGGCCGCGGGCCGCCTTCTGGATGTGGTTGCTGACCGGGGCGTACGGGCTGTTCGCCGAGGCCGTACTCGGCGGCTACTACGCCAGCGACACCGCACCGCTGATGTTCGTCTCCGCCGTCGCGCTGCTCGTCGTGGCGTTGGCACAGGTTCGCAGGGACGCGGAGCGCGAGGTCGCCGTCCAGCAGAGCGTCACCGCCGTCGAGCGCGACCGCCGCACCCTGCTGGAGGAGCGCACCACCATCGCCCGCGAGCTGCACGACGTGGTCGCCCACCACATGTCGGTCGTCGCGATCCAGGCGGAGGCCGCGCCGTACCGGGTCGAGAACCCGCCGCCCGAGCTGGAGCAGGCCTTTGCGACGATCCGCGAGAACGCGGTGGCCGCGCTCACCGAGCTGCGCCGCGTACTCGGAGTCGTACGGGCCGAGGACTACGAGGCGCCGGACGCGCCCCAGCCGACGCTCGCCGACCTCGACGGACTGCTGGGCAACGTCCGCGACGCGGGCCTGGAGGTGGACCTGGCGATCACGGGCGCGGTGCGGGAACTGCCACAGGGCGTCGAGCTGTCGGCGTACCGGATCATCCAGGAGGCGCTGAGCAACGCGCTGCGGCATGCGCCCGGCGCGTCGGCGAAGGTCGAGGTCAGTTACGTTCTCGGCGGTCTCGGCCTGCGGATCGTCAACGGCCCGGCGCGCGGACTCGTCAAGCCCTCGCCCGGCGCCGGTCACGGCATCACCGGCATGCGGGAGCGCGTGACGATGCTGAACGGTGAGATGACGGCCGAGCCGACGGAGGACGGCGGCTACGAGGTCGCCGCGTTCCTCCCCGTTGCGAGGGACGAGACCGCATGACCATCCGTGTCCTGATCGTCGACGACCAGATGATGGTCCGTGAAGGCTTCTCCGTCCTGCTGAACGCGATGCCCGACATCGAGGTGATCGGCGAGGCGGTCAACGGGCGGGACGCGGTCGCCCAGGTCGCCGCCCTGCGCCCGGACGTCGTCCTGATGGACATCCGGATGCCCGAGCTCAACGGCATCGAGGCGACCCGCGAGATCGTCGCGACGGACACCGACGCGAAGGTGCTGGTCCTGACGACCTTCGACCTCGACGAGTACGTCTACCAGGCCCTGCGCGCCGGGGCTTCCGGCTTCCTCCTCAAGGACGCCTCGGCCCGGCAGCTCGCGGACGGCGTCCGGGTGGTGGCGGCGGGCGAGGCGCTCCTCGCGCCGACGGTCACACGACGTCTGATCACCGAGTTCTCACGCATCTCCACGGCCCCGCGGCCCCCGGCGATGGCCCAGATCGGCGATCTGACGGAGCGCGAGACGGAGGTGCTGGTGCTGATCGCGCAGGGCCTGTCGAACGCGGAGATCGCCTCGCACCTGGTCGTCGCCGAGTCCACGATCAAGACGCACGTCAGCCGCATCCTGGTGAAACTGGGCTTGCGCGACCGCACCCAGGCGGCGGTCTTCGCCTATGAGGCGCGGCTGGTGACGCCCTCCTAGGGCGTGACGGAGAGCGCTGCGGCGGGCTTTCGCCCCGCTCGCCCTTTCCTGAACCGGGGCTCCGCCCCGGACCCCCTTCCCGACGGCTCCGCACCTGACCGCCCCGTACCGCCCTTGCCCCCAACGCCTCCTGTGGAGCCCGTTTGGGGGCAGACGAACGGGCCCGGTCGACCGCAACCTGCGCCCCAAGCCCGCAGGGCGTAGGGGGTCGGGGCATGCCTCCCGTTCGGGAAGGGGCGGGGAGAGAAGCGCCGCAGGCGCCCGCCCAGGGTCGCCGGAGCCGGCCCGGGCGGGCTAGCGTCCGGGCATGGACGCAGCCTTCGCACCCTGGTCCCCTGACTTCGTCGCCGACCCCTACCCCGCGTACGCGGACCTGCGCGCCCGCGGCCGCGTGCACTGGTTCGAGCCCACCCGCCAGTGGCTCGTCCCCCACCACGCCGATGTCTCGGCGCTGCTCCGGGACCGGCGCCTGGGCCGTACGTACCTGCACCGCTTCACGCACGAGGAGTTCGGCCGCACGCCCCCGCCGGCCGCGCACGAGCCGTTCCACACGCTCAACGACAACGGGATGCTGGACCTCGAAGCCCCGGACCACACGCGGATCCGGCGGCTGGTGACCAAGGCGTTCACCCCGCGCACCGTCGAGGCGCTCGCCACGACCGTGCGGCGGCTCGCGGCCGGGCTGGTCGCGGACCTGAGGAAGGCGGGCGGGGGCGATCTGCTCGCGGAGGTCGCCGAGCCGCTGCCGGTCGCGGTGATCGCGGAGATGCTGGGTGTCCCGGAAGCGGACCGGGCACTGCTGCGGCCCTGGTCGGCGGACATCTGCGGGATGTACGAGCTGAACCCGTCCGAGGAGACAGCGGCACGGGCCGTTCGCGCCTCGCTCGAATTCTCGGCATACCTCAGGGACTTGATCGCCGAGCGCCGCAGGGCCCCGGGCGATGACCTGATCTCGGCACTGATCGCCGCGTACGAGGAGGGTGAAGAGGTGCGGCCCGAACGGCCTCTGTGCAAGGGCGGTGGTGGGAGACATACGGGACGGCTGAGTGAGCAGGAGATGATCTCCACCTGCGTGCTGCTGCTGAACGCGGGTCACGAGGCGACCGTCAACACCACCGCGAACGGCTGGTGGACGCTCTTCCGCCACCCCGAGCAGCTGGCCGCCCTGCGCGCCGACCACTCCCTGCTGTCCACAGCTGTGGAGGAACTGATGCGCTACGACACGCCGCTCCAGCTCTTCGAGCGCTGGGTCCTCGACGACGTCGAGATCGCCGGCACGCTCATCCCGCGCGGCTCCGAGCTCGGGCTCCTCTTCGGCTCCGCCAACCGTGACCCGGCCCGCTTCGAGCGGCCCGACGAGCTCGACCTGTCCCGCCCCGACAACCCGCACATCTCCTTCGGCGCGGGCATCCACTACTGTCTCGGCGCCCCGCTCGCCCGCATCGAACTGGCCGCGTCCTTCGGTGAACTGCTGCGGGAGGCACCGACGATGCGGCTCGCGGCGGAGCCCGAGTGGAAGCCTGGGTTCGTGATCCGCGGGGTACGGGAGCTGCGCGTGGAGCTCTGACCCTCTCCCGCGGGGCCCGCACACGGACGGCACGCGGCGCCCGGACTCCGCTACGGGTCCGGGCGCCGCGCGTCCGAGGGGAGCCGTCCGGGCTCAGGTCTGCAGGTCCCGGCGGCGCAGGCCGGCCAGGCCCGTTGCCACCAGGGCGGCGGCCAGCGCGGTCAGCACCAGCACCGGCGGCCAGTCCATCCCCGGTCCCGGCAGCTTCGGCAGGTGGCCGAAGGGCGAGAGATTCAGCACGGACTGCGGCAGGTTCAGCGCCGGGCCGATCCACCCGAGCGCCAGGCACAGCCCCGCCACTCCCCACCCCGCCGGCGCAGCCTTCGGGAAGACGCCGTACATCAGCATCGCCAGGCCTGCGAGCGTCCACACCGCGGGAACCTGGACCAGTGCCGCGCCCAGGATCGCCCCCGGCTCCCCGCCGTGGCCGATCGCCATGCCGGCCCCGCCGAACAGCAGGATCAGCCCGGCGCCGCCGAGGGCGATGGCCAGGTGGCCGGCGGCCCACGGAATCCGGCCGACCGCGTTGGCGAGCACGGGTTCGGCGCGTTGTGAGGTCTCCTCGCCGTTCATACGCAGGACCGACCCCACCGCGTAGAGCGCCGCGATCATCCCGAACATGCCGATCATCGCCGCCAGGAAGGCGTCCGTGAGCGCCGCCTGCCCGCCCATCCGCTGGAAGATCTCCCTGGCCTGCTCGTTGTCGCCGACCAGGTCGGCCGCGCCGCTCGCCATGCCGCCGAAGACGATCCCGGCGAGCAGAAAGCCGGCCGCCCAGCCGAAGAGGGTCGCGCGCTGCAGCCGCCAGGCGAGTCCGCCGGCCGTCGCGATCCGGCCCTCGGCCGGTCCGGGGCGGGTGGGCAGGAAGCCCATGCCGACGTCACGGCGCCCGGCCAGGGTGAACGCGACGACGCACTGCGCGGCCACGGCCGCGGCGATCAGCAGGATCACCCACCACCGCTCGTCGGCGAAGGCCCGTACGTTCTCTGCCCACCCGATCGGCGACAGCCAGGTCAGCACGGACGATCCTCCCCCCAGGCCTTCGCCAGGGGGAGCACCCCCAGCGGTGCCGGCGTCACCGGCCGCCCGAAGCACGAACGCCAGCCCCAGCACCCCGGCCGTCAGACCCTTGGCGAGCCGCGCGCTCTCGGTCAGCTGCGCGACGATCGCCGCCATCGTGGCGAAGAGCACTCCGGTCCCGCCGATCGCGAGGCCGAGGGCGAGTGCACCTCCGGTGCCCTGCCCGGACAGGCCGGCGGTGATCATCAGAGCCACCGCCGCGTTGGCGATCACCGCGGTCAGCAGCGCCGCGGTCAGCGCCGCCCGCCGCCCGACCATCGCCGACGACAGCAGCTCCTGACGGCCCGTCTCCTCCTCCTCGCGCGTGTGGCGCACGACGATGACGAGGCTCATCACGGCCGCGAGCACGGCGGCGAAGGTGCCGAACCGCCACGCGACCAGCCCGCCGACACTGTCGTCGAACACCGGCCCGTAGAGGCTGCGCAGTGAGCTGTTCGTGGACATCGACGCGGCGAGCTGTGCCCGCTCGGCGTCGGTGTCGTACAGCGTCTCGAGCGAGCCGACGCCGCTGACCACCATCGCGCCGATCACCACGACCCAGATGGGGAGCATGACCCGGTCGCGGCGCAGGGCGAGCCTGAGCAGCGCGCCCGTGCCCGCCAGCGGCCGGCTTCCGCCGGTCCGGGGCGCGAATACCGCACCGGTCTCCGCTGCGGCGGTCATCGGACCATCGCCTCTTCCGTGCGTACGTCGTCCTGGTAGTGACGGAGGAACAGCTCCTCCAGCGTGGGCGGGGTGCTGGTCAGCGACCGTACGCCCGACTCGGTCAGGGAGCGCAGCACCGCGTCCAGCTTGTCGGTGTCGACCTGGAGCCTGACGCGCCTGCCCTGGCCCCCCTCGATCGTCTGAACGGCGAGGCCGTGCACACCGGGCAGGTGGGAGAGGCCGTTGGGCGCTCCCGCGAGCTCGGCACTCACGCTCGTACGGGTCAGATGGCGCAGGTCGGCGAGTGATCCGCTCTCGACGGTCTGGCCCTTGCGGATGATGCTGACCCGGTCGCAGAGCGCCTCGACCTCGCTCAGCACATGACTGGAGAGCAGGACGGTCCTGCCGCGGTCGCGCTCCTCGGCGACGCACTGCTGGAAGACCTCTTCCATCAGCGGGTCGAGGCCGCTCGTCGGCTCGTCGAGGATGAGCAACTGCACGTCGGAGGCGAAGGCGGCGACGAGGGCGACCTTCTGCCGGTTGCCCTTCGAGTACGTACGGCCCTTCTTGGTCGGGTCCAGCTCGAACCGCTCGATCAGCCGGTTCCGGCGCGCCTTGTCGAGGCCGCCGCGGAGCCGGCCGTAGAGGTCGATGACCTCGCCGCCGGAGAGGTTGCGCCAGAGCGTCACGTCGCCGGGGACGTACGCGATCTGCCGGTGCAGCTCGACCGCGTCCTTCCAGGGGTCCTTGCCGAGCAGCTGGGCGGCGCCGGAGTCGGCGCGCAGCAGGCCCAGGAGGACCCGGATGGTGGTGGACTTCCCGGCGCCGTTGGGGCCCAGGAAGCCGTGGACCTCGCCGGTCTCGACGGCGAGGTCGAGGCCGTCCAGTGCGTGTGTGCGCCCGAACGACTTGTGCAGTCCGGCGACCGTGATTGCCTTCGTCATGATTTGGAACGTACGCTAGATTCACAAATTTGTGAAGTTAAGGAAGCGTATAAACTCGGGTCGGGGTCTGTGAACAGGGGAGATGATCCGGTGGTGACTGAACAGAACGCGAAGAGGTGGGCCGAGCGGGACGCCGCGGCAGTGTCCGACTTCATCGAACGCTTCGCGGCTCAACTTGTCGAGGCAGGCATGACGCGTATGCCCGCCCGGGTCTTCGCCGCCCTGCTCGCCTCCGACTCCGGGGCCATGACCTCCGCCGAGCTCGGCGAACAGCTCAAGGTCAGCCCGGCCGCGGTCTCCGGCGCCATCCGCTATCTCGCCCAGGTCAGCATGGTCTCGCGGGAGCGCCAACCGGGCTCACGGCGAGAGCGCTACCGCGTGCACAACAACCAGTGGTACGAGGCGCTGACCAACCGCGACGCGATCCTGAAGCGATGGACGGACGCCCTGCGCGAGGGCGTCACCAGCCTCGGTCCCGACACCCCGGCCGGGCGCCGACTGTCGGAGACCGTCGCGTTCTTCGACTTCATGCAGGTGGAGCTCGTCGGCATGCTGGAGCGCTGGCGGGAGCACCGCGAGCAGGTCTTCGGCTCCTGAGGGCTCCTGAAGGCTCCTGGCCGTCGAGGGCCGCACCGCTCCCGCGGCGCGGACCCGACCGTCGGCGGCCCATGCCGCGGCCGGCGCCTCCGTGGGGGAGAGTCGGGAGGCGCGGATCGCCGGACAGGGACCGCCCGGAGCGGTGACCGCCGTCGAGGCTGCCGGATTCCTCGCGTACCTCCAGCGACCGGGACCCTGCCGATGCCGGCGCGGGGCCACTCCGGCGGTCACGCGGCCGGCAGCGTCAGCGACCAGCCCTTCGGCCGCAGTGTCCACGTCCGGTGCCGGACCGGGCCCAGGATCAGGGCGTCCGCGCGGTAGCGGAAGCTCGGGCCCGAGACCGTGATCACCTTGGCCAGGGTGCGCAGCGTCTCCGCGCCCGCCGAGCGGTGCACGGTCACCTCCGCTGCGCCCTCGGCCGCGCGCACCCGGACGTCCTCGACCGGTTCGTCCAGGTCGATCAGCAGCACCCCGTCCGCCTCGACCCGCAGCCGGTGCGTGGGCGCGGCCGGAGCTGCGGACGGCAAGGACGGGCGGACCAGCGTTCGGACGAGGGAGCGGCAGGTGTGCCAGACCGAACCGGCGGGCGCAGCCGACGCGACGGCAGCCGAGGACGCCGACGAGGCCGGGATCAGCAGTTCCCCCAGCACCACCCCGTCGCTGTCGTCCACCAGCAGATCCAGTGACCGCGCCACCCCGTCCAGCACCGCCCGCGCCGCCGCCACAGGACCCGTCGGCACACCCAGTGACCCGGCCAGCTCCACCGACGCGCCGACCCCCACCGGCACGAGCGACAGCGCCTCGTCCGCGAGCCCGCGCCCCCGGTGCAGAGCGGCGACCGCACGCAACAGCGCACGGTCGTCACCGACCACGACAGGCCGCCGGGCACCCCTTCGGGCCAGTACCCGGCAAAATTCCTCGGGCCCGTCGGGCAGGCAGATTTTCGCCGCTGCCCCGGCACACAACACATCCTTCACGATCCGAACGGACTCGCCGTCAATACGGCGGGCGACCGGGTCGATGACCACCAGGAGCTGGTCGTGAGCCGACACCTCGGTCCTTCCTCGGGTAGCATCTTTGTGCAAGAGCCCCTTGCGCTATTGCGCCAGGGGCTTCGTCTATTCCGGGGCACACCGGTTGGCGGCTCAGGCCCCCTGACCTTGGACATGCCCCGCCCGGAAGGGGTGTACGCCTGTGCCCGCACTTGTGCTGCTCGGTGCTCAGTGGGGTGACGAAGGCAAGGGAAAGGCCACCGACCTCCTCGGTGGATCCGTGGATTATGTGGTGCGTTACCAGGGTGGCAACAACGCCGGCCACACGGTCGTCGTCGGCGACCAGAAGTATGCGCTCCACCTCCTCCCTTCCGGAATCCTCTCGCCGGGGTGCACCCCGGTCATCGGCAACGGAGTCGTCGTCGACCCGGCTGTCCTGCTCTCCGAGCTGAGCGGGCTGAACGAGCGCGGCGTCGACACGTCCAAGCTCCTGATCAGCGGTAACGCCCACCTGATCACCCCGTACAACGTCACGCTCGACAAGGTGACGGAACGGTTCCTCGGTAAGCGCAAGATCGGCACCACGGGCCGCGGCATCGGCCCGACGTACGCCGACAAGATCAACCGCGTCGGCATCCGCGTCCAGGACCTGTACGACGAGTCGATCCTGGCCCAGAAGGTCGAGGCGGCGCTGGAGAACAAGAACCAGCTCCTCGCCAAGGTCTTCAACCGCCGCGCGATCGAGGCCGACCGCATCGTCGAGGAGATGCTGGGCTACGCCGAGCAGATCAAGCCGTACGTCGCCGACACGACGCTGATCCTGAACAACGCCATCGACGAGGGCAAGGTCGTCCTCTTCGAGGGCGGCCAGGGCACGCTCCTCGACGTCGACCACGGCACGTACCCCTTCGTCACCTCCTCCAACCCGACCGCCGGCGGTGCCTGCACCGGCGCCGGCGTCGGCCCGACGAAGATCAGCCGTGTCATCGGCATCCTCAAGGCGTACACGACCCGCGTCGGCGCCGGTCCGTTCCCGACCGAGCTCTTCGACGAGGACGGCGAGGCGCTGCGCCGCATCGGCGGCGAGCGCGGCGTGACCACCGGCCGTGACCGCCGCTGCGGCTGGTTCGACGCGGTCATCGCCCGCTACGCCACCCGCGTCAACGGCCTGACGGACTTCTTCCTCACCAAGCTGGACGTGCTCACCGGCTGGGAGCAGATCCCGGTCTGTGTCGCGTACGAGATCGACGGCAGGCGTGTCGAGGAGCTGCCGTACTCGCAGACCGACTTCCACCACGCGAAGCCGGTGTACGAGTACCTGCCGGGCTGGTCGGAGGACATCACCAAGGCGAAGACCTTCTCCGACCTGCCGAAGAACGCGCAGGGCTATGTGAAGGCGCTGGAGGAGATGTCCGGCGCCCCGATCTCGGCGATCGGCGTCGGCCCCGGCCGCACCGAGACGATCGAGATCAACTCCTTCCTGTAAGCGCAGGCGAGGCGCACGAGGCGGCCCGTGGGACACCGTTCCCGCGGGCCGCTTCTCTCTGCGCTCCCGGCCGGCGGGCGCGCAGGGTACCGGCCGTCGTGCCGGTGCGGTCGCGTAGCAGGATCGGCAGAGTGTTCGCGTGTTCGTGGCCGGCCCTGGTCGGCCCATGCGCCACACCAGCGTGGTCAACCCCGAGGGACACCGCGACGACCCCGAGTACGCCGGCGTGGTGCAGGTCGGCCGCACCCTGCGCCGAGGGGGCCGGCACCTCGACGCCTCACCGCTCGCCGGCCCGTGCCGCGCCGGCACGCGGGACGAAGGGGTCGGGAAGTACCGCGACTGTCCGCCGACGCGTCCGGAGCCGGCGGCCCGGCTGCCTGCCCTGCCTGCCCTGCGCGGCCGCCGGCTCGGCTGCTGCTGCGCCCGAGAAACGCTGCTACGCCGACGTGATCGCGGAACTCGTGGCCGCCGGCGTCGGGGCCGTGCCCCGACGGGGCTCCCTCGGGGCCCCGTCGGGGGTGTGAGGACGGACGCGCGGGGCGCCGCTCGGTCGCCCGGCCGCTCGTTCAGCGTTGCGGCACCGGGAACGCCACCGGGCTCTTCGCGCCCGTCCGGCCCACCGCCCGCACGCCGAAGAAGACGTTGTCCTTCGACAGGTCGACCTCGTGCCGCGTCACATCGCCGACCTTGATGACATGGGTCCACTCGGGCGCGGTGGTTTCGCGCCACACCACCTCGTACCCCGCCAGGTCCGGCTCCGTGCCGCGGCCCCACACCAGCTCCGTGGCGTTGGTGAGCGTGCTGGTGACGATCTTGGCGTTGCGCGGCGTGCCCGGCGCCGCGGCGAGGGTCCACAGGGCCGCGCCGTTCACCCTGGCCACCCGGGCGATGTAGCCGAAGTCGCAGAACTCCGGCAGGTCGCCGTACTGCTTGCCGTCCTCGACGCGGACGTCCTGGTGCTGGTGCGCGTAGTCCTCGGCCGGCTCGGTGAACCGGGCCGCGGGATAGCCGCGCTCGAGGAAGGGGATGTGGTCGCCGCCGCGCAGATAGCGGTCGCGCCGGTAGATCACGCGGACGTTCATGCCGGTCGCGTCGTTGTCGGCGGTGTCGCGTACGAAGCGGGCGAGCTGGCGTGCCGGGGAGTCGTTCTCGCCGCCCACCGAGCGTCGTGTCGCGGCCTGTTCGGGGGTTTCGGAGCTGGGCACGCCCTCGGCGAAGAGCCGGATCGTGTATGGGTCGCGGGTGCCGTCGTCCGCCGTTGAGCTGCCGACGATGTCGTTGGTGAACATGCCCTGGACGTCCGCGCCGGCGGCTGTGAACCGGCCGGCCATGTGCGCGGCCCCGTACAGGCCCTGCTCCTCGCCCGCCACGGCCGCGAAGACGATCGTGGCGGCGGGGCGGCGGGTGGCCATGACGCGCGCCAGCTCCATCGAGACCGCGACCCCTGAGGCGTCGTCGTCCGCGCCGGGGGCATCGCTGGTCGCGTCCATGACGTCGGTGACGCGGGAGTCGTAGTGGCCGGAGACGACGTAGACCCGCTCGGGCGTGACCGAACCGCGGAGGGTGGCGAGGACGTTGGTGATTCGGGTCGCGACCGGGATCCGGGACGCCGGTTCCTGGATGTACGACTGGAGCTCGACGGTCATCCGGCCGCCGGAAGCCTCCGCGTAGCTCTTCAGCTCCGCGAAGATCCAGTCCCGGGCGGCACCGATGCCGCGCGTCGGGTCGTCCTGGACGGAGAGGGTGTGCCGGGTGCCGAAGGAGGCGAGCTTCCGTACGGTCGCCTCGATGCGGTCGTGGTCGATCTCTCGCAGGAGTGCACGGAGCTCGCGGGAGGGGGACTGCGCCGTGGCGGGCCGGCCGCCGTGTCCGCTGCCGGGCGCTCCGACCGGTTTCTGGCCGGAATCGGCGGCGACCGCCTGGCCGGGGGCTGCGGCGCTGACCGCCACCGTCCCGGCGGCCGCGGCGAGTACGGCGCGTCGTGTGGTGCCGCTGGTGCCACTGGTGCCTTCTGAAGTCTGCTGCGACATGAGTTCCATCGTCATGGACTCGTCAACCCCTGGCAAGAGAGGCGGAGTTGAATGCTCAACCTATATGGCGGGCGTCGGCCGCCCGCCCCCGTCCGCGGATCCGGCTCATTCCTCCCCGCAGATCCGCAGCCCCTTCGGCGTCGCGCACGACAGATGGCCGTGGGTGGTGACGATGTCCTGGCCGCCGCCCTGCCGCATGTAGCCGAGGAAGCTGGAGGCGAGGGAGTCGGTCGGGGGCCGGCCGTACGTGTAGGCGTACTCGATCTCACGGTACGGGTACGCGCTGGTGCCGATGGTCTCCATCGACGGCGGTTCGCCGTCGATGTCGAGCCGGCGGATCCCCTTCAGGCCGGACCCGGCGCGCAGTTCGCTGTAGCCGATGGCACCCGGGAGCCTGGCCACCGTGGTCAGTACCTGCTCCGTGCTGTCGAGTTCGCAGCGGACGACACCCGACTCGGGGTCGTCCTTGTTCACGCAGTCGCGCGAGGAGTTCGCCGGCTCGTTGCGGCCCAGCACCCGGCGCTGGAAGACCTCGCGGGTGCCGGAGTTGGCGTCGCGGCTGACGAGGAGGATCTTGAGGTCCGGGCGGCCGAACCTGCCCCAGTCGGTGATCTCGCCGCGGTAGATCGCGCGGATGTCGGCCAGGGAGAGGTTCTTCACCGGCACCTTGTCGTTGACGACGAGCGCGAAGGCGGAGACCGCCACCCGGTTCTCGCGCAGCTGCGGGAAGCCGCCCGGCTTGGGCCCGTCGGAGAGCGCGATCACGGCGGGGGAGCCTTTCTCCGCCTTCTCGCCCGCCGCGGCGAGCGACCGTATCCCTGCGGCGCTGCCGTGGGCGTCCACGGTGATGGTCGAACCCTCGCAGTCCCGCGCGTACTTCTTCGCCATCTCGCGCACGACGGGCGCGAACGCCGTCGAGCCCGTGACGGTCAGCTCGCCCTTGGCGCAGCCGATCGGCGGCCGGGTGTCGTCGCGTACGACGATGATCGCGGCGAGCGCGACCACACAGGCGGTCAGCAGCACCGTGATGTTGCGGGCCGCGGTGCTGAACAGCGGGGGCTTGTCGTCGGGCAGGATCGCGCGGTTGGGCATCACCTCACCGTCCCGGATGCCGCCGGTGATCCTCACCGTGCAGCCCACCGGGCCGCCGGAGAGCAGCACGAGCAGCTTGAAGTGCTCGCCCCGGTTGAGCGGGACACGCGGGATGTAGAGGGTGTTGCCGACGAACCGCAGTCCCGCGGCCGGGGTGAAGTGCTCGCCCAGGTGTTCCGTCTCCTCGGTGTGGGTGACGGCCAGGCCGCGCACGAAGCGGTCGGTGAAGTCGACGGTGAGGCCGTGCAGTTCACGGCCGGTGTAGTCGTTGTCGGCGATGCTCTGCGAGCCGTCGTTCTCGATGCGCAGGAGGACGAGTGTCCCGTCGGACATGTCGGGTGTGTCGTTGAACAGCCCGAGCCGGATGTTGGGGCGCCCGTTGCGTACGTTGCTGCCGATCGGCGTGTCGAGCTGGATGCGGTAGCCGATGCGTTTGCGGCTCGGTACCCGGCGCTCGTACCAGAGCACGCCTGCGGAGGCCAGGATGCCGAGCACAGCGGTACCCAAGGCCACGACGTTCTCAGCGCTCACCCATTCCACGGACCGTCACCGTACGTGCGTGCGAGGCCGGTTGCGAGCTTCCGCAGGACTCCGTCGGCTGCTGTTCGCCGCCCGTTCAGGCGCGGGACGTCCTGTCCTCCGAGCGCGGGCCGCGCAGCCGGTCACGGACCTCGTCGAGGTCCCGGACGAACCGGAAATCCCTCCCCCGGTTGCCCTCACGGGCCAGGTCGCGCAGCGCCTCACCGGCGGCTGTGTGCGCGGCGATGTCGCCGACGACGGCCGGGCCGACGCCGTACTGCGCGAACTCGCCCCCACGAAGCCGGTCCGCAGCCGGAAGAACTCCTCGTCGAGGTGTGCGAAGGGAAGCTCTACCGGAGCCTCGGTTTCCGGCAGTACGCGCGGACGTACACCTACTCGCGGTAGTACTCCCCGGGCTCCCCGTCCGCACTCATCCCGTGGATGAGCAGACGTTCCTTGCCCTGGAAGCGGTCGGCGCGCAGGTACTGCGCGGGAAGGGGCGAGCACTCGGGGTCCCAGGAACCGGAGTCCGGCGTCTGCGGCCCGATGATCAACGGGCCGCCGGCACCGCCCAGCACAGCCGTGCTCGCACAGTTGACGGTGCCGTCGACCGGTTGACCGGTGTCCGGGTCGGTCCTCGGGTACGAGTTCTCGAAGCGCACGAGA
Source organism: Streptomyces sp. NPDC002133 (assembly GCF_040296405.1). Taxonomy (NCBI): domain Bacteria; kingdom Bacillati; phylum Actinomycetota; class Actinomycetes; order Kitasatosporales; family Streptomycetaceae; genus Streptomyces; species Streptomyces sp. NPDC002133. The sequence continues at coordinate 45,267 of NZ_JBEOXF010000058.1, forward strand.
GGCGCGCCGACGGGGCCCTGGGTGATGGTGACGGTGTTGTTGAACGTCTCGCCCTGATCACCGCCGGAGATCTCGTCGAAGTGCTGCTTCCACCTGCCCACGAGTTCGGCGGGTACGACCTGTGGACCGGTCTTCGCCCTGCGGAAGGTCGCGGAGACGGCTCCGGACGTCCACTGCATGACGTCCGGGGAGCGCACGCTGAGGGTCTGGTGCGCGGCGGGCAGGCACTGCTCGGCCGGAACGCCGGTGGTCACGTCGCTCTCGCCGAAGACGATCCCGTCGTCGTCCGCCGAGACGAGAACCGACCGGCCCATGCACAGCCGTTCGCCCGTGACCTGGACGTACACGGCCGTCTTGCGGCCCTTCTCGCCCTGGCTGATCTCGATGCGGCCGGTCGACCTGGGGTGCTCGTCGGTGCCTTCGAGTACTCCCTCCCAGGCGCCGATGAACACGTCCGGTACGTCGCCGCCCTTGTTCTTGTCCTCGCCCTTGTCTCCGCCGCCTGGGCCCTCCGTGGGCTTGTCGCTGTCGCTGCCCCTGGGCTTCTCGTAGGACTCGGGATCCTGGTCCGGCCAGAGCGCCCTGGCCGCCACGCCTCCGCCCGCGAGCACCGCCACCGCGGACACGACGGCGAGGACGGTGCGCCACCCCCGCCGCCGCCGTACCTTCGGCAGGGGACCGTCGCCCGGAGCGGTGGCCTCGCCCGGCACCGGCGTGTCGGCGTCCAGCAGTTGCGCCGCGTGCGCCCCGAGCCGGGCCAGCAACGCGGGCGGCAGCCAGGCGTCACCGCGGCCCGGTGCGGTACGTGCCAGTTCGGCGGCGGTCGGCCGCCGGGCCGGGTCCTTGTCCAGACAGGCCCGTACGAGCGGGCCGAGTTCGTCCGGCAGCCCCTCGAGGTCGGGCTCGTCGTGCGCGATCCGGAACAGGACGGCGTGGACGCCGCTCTCGCTCGACCCGAACGGCTGCCGTCCGGTGACCGCGTACGCGAGCACCGCACCCACGCAGAAGATGTCCGACGCCGGGGTGACCTTCTCGCCCCGTACCTGCTCGGGAGACATGAAGCCGGGCGAACCGACCACCGCTCCCGTGCTGGTGAGCCCGCCGTCCGTGACCGTGTCCACCGCGCGCGCGATCCCGAAGTCGATGATGCGCGGTCCGTCCACGGCCAGCAGGATGTTGGACGGCTTCAGGTCGCGGTGCACGAGCCCGGCGGCGTGAATGCGGTCCAGGGCCTGCCCGAGCCCGGCCGCGAGGGTGTGCACCGAATCGGCGGGCAGCGGCCCGTGGTCGTCCACGACGGTCCGCAGCGACGGCCCCGGTACGTACGAGACCGCCACCCAGGGCGCGTCGGCCGCCGTGTCGGAGTCGATCAGGGGCGCGGTCCCGTCCCCGCCGACCCGTTCCAGCGCGGCCACTTCGCGCGTGAACCGCAGCCGGAACTCCCGCTGTGCGGCCAGCTCCGCGTGCACGACCTTCACGGCGACCGTGCGCCCGCCCTCCGACCGGGCGAGAAACACGCGGCCCATTCCGCCGGTGCCGAGCCTGCCGAGAAGTCGGAACGGGCCGATGACGGCCGGGTCTTCGGGCATCAGCGGATCCACGGCGGGATCCTCGCACACCGCACACTGCGGTGACCGTCCCCGGCCGGAAGCCGTCCCCGGCCGAAGTCCGCCACCATCGCGACAATCATGGTCTAGACCCTTGACAGGTCCAGACCATTCCCGGTTCAGTGCTCAACACGTCCCATGGCAACACCCTTTGCACCTCCCACGGCTCCGAACCCCCACAGGGAAAGGTCGATAACGTTGTCACGACGCATGGTGAGCTTGTTCGCCGCCTTCGCGGCGATCCTCGGATTCGCGGTCTTCCTGCCCGCATCCTCCGCTGCGGCGGCCGCCTGTGCCGCTACCTGGAACTCCTCCGCCGTGTACACCGGCGGCATGGTCGCCTCCCACAACGGCCACAACTGGCAGGCCAAGTGGTGGACCCAGGGCGAGACGCCCGGCACCACCGGTGAGTGGGGCGTCTGGGCCGACCAGGGCACCTGCGGCACGGGCGGCGGCGATCCCGGTCCCGGCCCGTCCCCCTCCGGTTTCGTCGTCACCGAGGCGCAGTTCAACCAGATGTTCCCGAACCGGAACGCGTTCTACACGTACAGCGGGCTGACCGCGGCGATGAGCGCTTACCCCGCCTTCGCGAACACCGGGAGCGACACGGTGAAGAGGCAGGAGGCCGCGGCCTTCCTCGCCAACGTCTCGCACGAGACGGGCGGCCTGGTCCACATCGTCGAGCAGAACACCGCCAACTACCCCCACTACTGCGACGCCGGCCGGCCCTACGGCTGTCCGGCCGGCCAGGCCGCGTACTACGGCCGCGGCCCGATCCAGCTCAGCTGGAACTTCAACTACAAGGCCGCGGGTGACGCCCTCGGCATCGACCTGCTGAACAACCCGTGGCGGGTCGAGCGCGAGTCGGCCGTCGCCTGGAAGACCGGCCTCTGGTACTGGAACACGCAGAGCGGCCCGGGCACGATGACCGGCCACAACGCCATGGTCAACCAGGCGGGCTTCGGCCACACCATCCGCTCCATCAATGGCTCCCTGGAGTGCGACGGCAGGAACCCGGCGCAGGTCCAGAGCCGCGTCGACAACTACACGCGCTTCACACAGATCCTGGGTGTGCCGACGGGCGGCAACCTGTACTGCTGATTCCCCGGTTCCCCTGATTCCCCTGATTCCCCTGGAACGCGGGCGGGGGCGGTACGGCGGCGGCCGTACCGCCCCCCCCCCGCGGTCACGCCGGGGCGGGGCCCCCCGGTGCGAGCC
>NZ_JBEOXF010000059.1:0-47686 GCF_040296405.1 Streptomyces sp. NPDC002133
AACTCGAAGTTCACCTACCTGGTCAGCAGCATCTGGGCCGAGCCCGCCGCCGACGGCGCGAACCCGTCCTCGGTCTACTACCTCACCCGGCCGGTGTTCGGCGCCATCCCGGCGGACCCCGCCTACAACCCTCGCAAGTCGGATCTGGCCGAGGTGAACAGCACGTTCGCCGCCACCGCATCCGGAGCCCCCGCGTTCCGCTTCGTCTACACGCATGTGGGCAACGTCCGCTTCGCCGGGCACATGATGAAGGGAGTCCCGGTTCCGAGCCGGCGCGTCGACTACTTCTCGGGGGGTGAGGGCCTGCGCTGGCAGACCGCCTTCGACCAGCTCGACTTCCTGGATCCGAACAGCCCGCACGGCCAGATGTACCTCAGCGCCCTGCACGGCTACAAGGCCGGTACCAAGGTCGACGAGCGCTGGAACCAGGGCGTGCAGGCCATGGGCTTCTCGCCCGAGGGCCTGAACACCTTCCGTGAGGGGAACACCATCCTCTACGCGATCCAGGACGCGGCCAACGGAAACCTCGACCTGGTGGCCGGAACGTCGACCGCCAGCAAGGACAACGTGCAGCTGTACCGCAACGGCGAACTCGTCACGGAAAGCCGGGGCTACGCCGACGTACCGGCCGATGCCACCCCCGCCGACTACCGCCTGAACATCCAGGTGCAGCGCGACCGCGCCCCCCTCTCCCTGGTCTCCACGGACCTGCGGGCGGAATGGCGGTTCCGGTCGCAGACCACGTCGGAACGCAAGGCGCTGCCGCTGTACGCGGTGCGCATGGCCCCGCAACTGGACGAGTGGAACCGGGCCGACGACGGACGCGAGTTCGACATCCCGGTCCTGATCCAGCGTCCGGTCGGCGCCGCCGAGTCGTCGATCCGTACCTTCACCACCGAGGTCTCCTACGACGAGGGCAAGACCTGGCACACCGCCAAGGTCGAGGGCTCCGGTATGAAGCGGACCGTGACCGTCGACCACCCGCACCGCACCTCGGGCGGCTCGGTCTCGCTGCGCACGTACGTGAAGGACGCCGCGGGCAACTCCTTCAAGCAGACCGTGATCAAGGCCTACCTCCTCAAGTAGGCACCACCAGCAGTGAGGGCCCGCCGGAACCTGTCCGGCGGGCCCTCACTGCTGTTCCCGCATCAGAGGCTGTTCGCGACGGGACCGGGCCGCGACCAGGACGAGACCGGACGTCCTCCACCCTCCGTCATCGCTCCTGCGTTGACTCCCTCAACGCTGTCCGAACGCGCCGTCGAACAGTTGCCTGGAGCGCACGCCGTTGTCCGAAGAGCAGCCGGCGCGCCGCGAGGCGGTCACGGGAATGCCGCGTGCCGCCCGCCGCCGGCCCGGTCATGCCCCCGCGCGCTCGGAGATCAGCGAGCAGACGCCGCTCGGCGCGGTGTACGTCCGCTCACTGAGGCGCGGTCAGCTGCGAACGGTGTCGGCGGCCAGGAGAAATGGTCCTGATCTCCTCTCTGTGGAGCGATCACGGCCTGTGACGGTGGTCAGTCGGCGTGGAGGATTCGGAGGCGGAGAAGGTCGAAGCCGGCCAGGCCATACCCCTCCCTCCTGATCTGTTTGATGCGGTTCACGTTGCCTCGACCCTGCCGGAGTTCCACTCCAGGGCGAGGGCGGCGGCGACGGCGTCGATGCGCGATACCGGCTCAGGGCGACGTCGCCGTTGGCCCAGGTTCCGTCAACGGACGGGCCCTCGGCCTTGAAGCCCATCGTGAGCGAATCACTGAGATTCATGGAAACGCAGTGAGCGGCAGGGTCAGCCTCCGATGGCGGACATCGGCCGTCGGGGCTGAAGGAAGGCCGGGGTGTCGAGCCCGGAGCCGGCCTTCTTGCCCCACATCGCGGCGCGCCACCGTTCGGCGACGTCGTGATCCGTCGCGCCGGAGCGAAGGGTCGTGCGCAGGTCCGACTCCTCGCGGGCGAAGAGGCAGTTGCGGACCTGGCCGTCGGCGGTGAGCCGGGTGCGGTCGCAGGCGCGGCAGAACGGCCGCGTGACGGCGGCGATCACGCCGACCCGGACGGGCCCGCCGTCGACCAGCCAGCGCTCGGCGGGCGCGGAGCCGCGCACGGAGGACACCTCGGGGGTGAGGGTGAAGCGTGCGGAGAGTCTCTCGAGGATCTCCGCGGCGGTGACCATGTCGCTGCGCTGCCAGCCGTGCTGGGCGTCCAGCGGCATCTGCTCGATGAAGCGCAGCTCGTACCCGTGCTCAACGGCCCAGCCGAGCAGGTCGGCGGCCTCGTCGTCGTTGACACCGCGCATGAGGACCGCATTGACCTTCACCGGTGTGAGGCCGGCCGCGTGGGCCGCGCTCAGGCCGTCGACGACGTCGTGCAGCCGGTCACGGCGGGTCAGGGTGCGGAAGACCTCGGGACGCAGGGTGTCGAGGGAGACGTTGACCCGGTCGAGCCCGGCGGCGCGCAGGGCCTCGGCGGTGCGGGCCAGTCCGACGCCGTTGGTGGTCAGGGAGAGTTGGGGGCGCGGGTCGAGGGCGGCGCAGCGCTCGACGATGCCGACCAGGCCCGGGCGCAGCAGCGGCTCACCGCCGGTAAAGCGCACCTCGGTGACGCCCAGATCGGTCACCGCGATCGAGACCAGCCGCACGATCTCGTCGTCGGTGAGCAGGTCGGGCTTGGACAGCCACTGCAAGCCCTCCTCCGGCATGCAGTAGGTGCAGCGCAGATTGCACCGGTCGGTCAGGGAGACCCGTAGGTCGGTGGCGATCCGACCGTAGGTGTCGAGCAACATGGACTCCACCTTTCCGTGGGGCGGCGTTGCGGTGGGGCGGGAAGCCGTCGGCTGCCCGGCCCCACCACAACGTGAGCAGGAGGCGCCGACGGGGTGTGCCGGCGCCGCTGCGCGAAGTGTCAGGCGTGCGCCGGCTGCTCGGCCGGACGGGAGCCCGAACGCGGCGCCGCGGGACCGGAGTCCGCCGGGCCCAGCGCGCGCAGGATGTCCTCCACGCTCTGCTTGGCGTCACCGAAGAGCATGCTGGTGTTGTCGCGGAAGAAGAGCGGGTTCTGCACGCCCGCGTAGCCCGAGGCCATGGAGCGCTTGAACACGATGACGTTCTCGGCCTCCCAGACCCGCAGCACCGGCATGCCGGCGATGGGGCTGGACGGGTCGTCGGTTGCCGCCGGGTTGACGGTGTCGTTGGCGCCGATGACCAGCACGACCGTGGTGTGGGCGAAGTCGTCGTTGATCTCGTCCATTTCCAGTACGACGTCGTAGGGCACCTTGGCCTCGGCCAGCAGCACGTTCATGTGCCCGGGAAGCCGTCCGGCCACCGGGTGCACGCCGAAGCGCACGTCGACCCCGCGCTCGCGCAGGGCCCGGGTCAGCTCGGCCACCGGGTGCTGGGCCTGGGCCACCGCCATGCCGTACCCCGGGGTGATGATCACCGATGTGGCGTTCGTCAGCAGCTCCGCGCCGTCCTCGGCGCTGATCTCGCGGTGCTCGCCCTGCTCGGTGTCGCCGCCTGCCGCTGCCTCGACGCCGAATCCGCCGGCGATCACCGAGATGAAGGACCGGTTCATCGCCTTGCACATGATGAACGACAGGTACGCGCCGGACGAGCCGACCAGCGCTCCGGTGACGATGAGGAGGTTGTTGTTGAGCAGGAAGCCCGCCGCCGCTGCCGCCCACCCCGAGTAGCTGTTGAGCATCGAGACCACGACGGGCATGTCACCGCCGCCGATGGAGGCGACCAGGTGCCACCCCAGCGCGAGCGCCAGGACGGTGACGGCGATCATCAGGCCGAGGCCCGGGCTCACCGTGAACCAGATCGTCAGTGCCACGAAGGCGACCAGCGCCCCCACGTTGAGGGCGTTCTTGCCGGGCAGCGTCAGCGGCCTGGACTTGATCCGCGCCGACAGCTTGAGGAAGGCGACGATCGAGCCGGTGAAGGTGACCGCGCCGATCAAGATGCCGATGAACACCTCGGCGTGGTGGATGCGCAGCAGGTCGTGGGCGACCTCTGTCTGCGCGGCGCCGTGGGCCTCGACCCCGAGGTAGCTGTTCCAGCCGACCAGCACCGCGGCCAGCCCGACGAGGCTGTGCAGAACGGCGATGAGTTCCGGCATCTGGGTCATCTCCACCTTGCGGGCCCGCCACAGGCCCACGGCTCCGCCGATCGCCGTGGCGATGAGGATCAGCGCGATGGCGCCGGCCGAGATGCCCCGCGCGGCGACGACGACCGTGGCGGCGAGCGCGAGCCCCATTCCGCCGATGCCGTAGGCCACCCCGGCGCGGGCGGTGTGGTGCTGGGAGAGCCCGGCCAGGCTGAAGATGAACAACAGCGCTGCGACGATGTCGGCGGCTTGTGCCGCCGTGGTTGCGTTCATCGATCCTCAGCCTTTCGAGAACATGCCGAGCATGCGGCGGGTGACGGCGAATCCTCCGAAGATGTTCACGGTGGTCAGCAGGATCGCCACGAACGAGAGCACGGTGACGGCCATGTGCCCGTGGCCGATCTGCAGCAGCGCACCGACCACCACGATCCCGGAGATCGCGTTGGTGACCGACATCAGCGGGGTGTGCAGGGCGTGGTGGACCTTGCCGATCACGTAGTAGCCGATGACGACGGCCAGGGCGAACACGGTGAAGTTCGCGGCGAGTTGGGCGGGGGAGTAGGCGATGAGCAGGAACATCGCGATCATGCCGAGGCCGATCAGGCCGTAGCGGACGGCCGGCGAGAGGCCGGAGTCCTTCGCCTTGGGGGCCTCGGCCGGCGCTGCCGCCGGCTTCGCGGGCGCGGCCGACACCTGCACGGGCGGTGGCGGCCAGGTCTTCTCGCCGTCGCGCACCACGGTCACGGCCCGCTGTACGACGTCGTCGAAGTCCAGCGTCACCTGCCCGTCCTTGCCGGGTGTGAGCAGCTTCAGCAGGTTGACGAGGTTGGTTCCGTACAGCTGCGAGGCCTGCGTGGGCAGCCGGCCGGCGAGGTCGGTGTAGCCGATGATCGTCACACCGTTGTCGGTGACGATCGCCCTGCCGCTGACCGTGCCCTCGACATTGCCGCCCTGCGCCGCGGCCATGTCCACGATGACACTGCCGGGCTTCATGGACGCCACGTGCTCCGCCGTGATCAGGCGGGGCGCCGTGCGGCCGGGGATCAGCGCGGTGGTGACGATGATGTCGACGTCCCGGGCCTGTTCGCCGTAGATCTCCGCGGCGCGCCGGTCGTACGCCTCGGACGTGGCCTTGGCGTACCCGTCCGCGCCGGACTCCTGTTCCACCTCGACGGCGAGGAACTCACCGCCCAGCGAGCGGACCTGGTCGGCGACCTCCGCCCGCGGATCGGTGGCCCGTACCACCGCGCCCAGGCTGCCGGCCGCGCCGATCGCCGCGAGTCCGGCCACACCCGCACCGGCCACCAGGACCTTCGCGGGCGGCACTTTGCCCGCCGCGGTGACCTGGCCGGTGAAGAAGCGTCCGAAGGCGTGCGCCGCCTCGATCACGGCGCGATACCCGGCGATGTTGGCCATCGAGCTGAGGACGTCCAGCGACTGGGCCCGGGAGATGCGCGGTACGGCGTCCATCGACAGGACGGTGATCGGCCGCCGTGCGAGGTCGTCCAGGAGGTCGGGGCTCAGCGCGGGGGCGATCAGCCCGATCAGCATCGCCCCGTCCCGCAGCTTCTCGATCTCCTCGTGCGAGGGCGCGTTGACTTTCAGGACGACGTCCGCCTGCCAGGCGTCGCCGATCCGCGCGCCCGCCTCGGCGTAGGCGTCGTCGGAGAATCCCGAGGCCTCTCCTGCCTCCGATTCGACGACGACCTCGTAGCCGAGGCCGAGAAGTTGGCGGACGCTGGCTGGTGTCGCGGCCACGCGGGTCTCCCCGGCTGTGGACTCGGCGACGACACCGATCTGCTGTGGCGGTGAATCCGACATCGCTCTCCTTTTCGTCCTTTTCGACCGTCCTGGCTCGGCAGTGGCCGGGCTTGGTCAACTATCCGAAGCGAGCGTCTTTTTGTCATGCGACTGTACTTCCGGAGAGAACACTGCATACAGTATCCATTCCTCCACCCTCAAATCGAGAGGAGCCGCCGTGAAAATCGCAGTCCTCGGAGCCGGCGCAATCGGCGCCTACGTCGGAGCGGCACTGCACCGTGGTGGCGCTGACGTCCACCTGATCGCCCGAGGCGAGCACCTGAAGGCGATCCGCGCCCACGGGGTCCGGGTGAACAGCCCACGCGGTGACTTCGTGGCACGGCCCCACGCCACGGACGACCCGGCCGAGATCGGTCCCGTCGACTACGTGTTCCTGGGCCTGAAGGCGCACGCCTACCCGTCCTCCGGAGCGTTGGTCGCCCCCTTGCTGGGGGACCGGACCGCAGTGGTCGCCGGTCAGAACGGCATTCCCTGGTGGTACTTCCACAAGCTGTCCGGTCCCTATGAGGGACGGCGGATCGAGGCGGTCGACCCGGACGGTGCCACCAGCAAGGTGCTGCCACCGGAACGGGCGATCGGCTGTGTCGTCTACCCCGCCACGGTCATCGAGGCGCCCGGTGTCATCCGGCATCTGGAGGGCACCCGCTTCTCCATCGGCGAACCGGGAGGCTCGATCTCCGACCGGTGTACCACGTTGAGCGAGGCCATGGTCGCGGGCGGGCTGAAGTGCCCGGTGGAGGCGAATCTGCGCGACGACATCTGGATCAAGCTGATGGGCAACGTCGCCTTCAACCCGATCAGCGCGCTCACCAGGGCGACGATGGTCGAGATCTGCCGGCACCTGCCCACGCGCCGGCTGGTCGCCCAACTCATGGAGGAGACCCTCGACATCGCGGCCAGGGTCGGCAGCACTCCGAACATCTCGATCGAGAAGAGACTGCGAGGTGCGGAGGGGGTGGGACACCACAAGACCTCCATGCTGCAGGACCTCGAGGCCGGCAAGCAGATGGAACTCGACGCCATCGTGACAGCGGTGGTGGAAATGGCCGACATCACGGGCGCCGACGCGCCCACGTTGCGTGCGGTCCACGCCGCCACCGACCTCCTGGCGCGACGCTCCACCGCAGGCATGGAGAACGGCGGCAGGGCCCAGGAGCCGGTTCCCGCCTAGCGCGGGCGCGGGATACCCGCGTACCCGGAACGGAACACCGACAGACCACCGGACCGCCGTCCGGACGACCACCGACCACCCCTTACGATGTCGCGGCACCTGGCCCCGTCCCGGCTGCTTCGGGGCCAGGCTCCGGCACCGTCGAGGTGGCGGGCCGGCGGTGCACCTCGTACGACGACGACTCCGGCACAGACACATCGGAGCCGCCTGGAAGGACGCGGCCGCCGCACCGCATCCCGTTCGCGTGTCGCCGGCCCGCCGGGGACGTTCTCCACGTCCGGGGAGTTGACCAGCGGGAACGGGCGGCCCAGCGACTCCAGCAGAATGTGCCGGCGCGGCCGCGGCCCAGGCAGAAAGGAGTCGTTCATGCTGTTCCGTCAGCTGGAGTACTTCGTGGCGGTGGCCAGGGAGAGGCACTTCGCCCGCGCGGCGGAGGCCTGCTTCGTGTCGCAGCCCGCGCTCTCGGCGGCGATCGCCAAGCTCGAGCGGGAGCTGAACGTCACACTGATCAACCGTGGGCACAAGTACCAGGGCCTGACCCCGGAGGGCGAGCGGCTCGTCGTGTGGGCCAAGCGGATCCTCGCCGAGCAGGAGGCGTTCAAAGCCGAGGTGGCCGCCGTCCAGTCCGGCATCACCGGGACGCTGCGGCTGGGCGCGGAACCGACGGCATCGACGACCGTGGTCCTTCCCGTGGCCGCGTTCTGCGCGGCACACCCGCTGGCCAAGGTGCAGGTCCGCTCCCGTCTGTCGACGACGGAGCTGACCCGGCAGCTGCGCGCGTTCGAACTGGACGCGGCGATCGCCCACTTCGCCCCGGACGACCGGGAGAGCCTGCAGGTGATGCCGCTCTACGAGGAGCGGTACATGCTGCTCGCGTCCAGCGACCAGCTGCTGCCCCAGACCGACACCATGACCTGGGCGGAGGCGGCCCAGCTGCCGCTTGCGTTGCTGACACCCGACATGAGGATCCGCCAGGTCATCGACAGCGCCTTCGCGGACAGCGGGGTCGTGGTGACCCCGCAGGTCGAGACCGACTCGGTCGCCACTCTCTACGCCAACGTGGGCATCGGCGCGTGCGCGAGCATCGTGCCGCACACCTGGCTGCGCGCCATGCCGGTGACGGGCAGGCTGAGAGCCGTCCGGCTGGTGGACCCGGTCGCCCGGGCGCAGGTCTCGGTGGCGATCCACGCCGCGACCCCCGGTTCGGTCGCGGCGCGGGCGTTCATGACCGCGGCGGCGGGCCTGTCGCTGGACGAGTTCTTCGACCAGCCGCTGGCGTCCGAGCACCTCGTCAGGTGAGACCCGCCCGCGCGGCGTCAGCGCGCGAACCGGGCCTCCACTGCCGACCGGTCGAGACCCCCCTTGGCGGTGTGAGGCAGAGCGGCGACGACCTCGAGCCGGTCGGGCACCTCGAAGGGGGCCAGCCGACTGCGGCAGTACCGCAGGATCTCCTCGGAGCCGGTGGTCCAGCCCTCGCGCACGACCACGGCGGCGCCGACGCGCTGCCCGTACGTCGCGTCGGGTACGGCGAACACCGCCGCCTCGGCGACACCGGGACACCCGGCCAGGATGTCCTCGACATGCTCGGGGGAGATCTTCTCGCCTCCGCGGTTGATGAGGTTCTTGATGCGCCCGGTCAGGAACAGGTCCCCGTCCTTGTCCAGTGAGCCCAGATCGCCGGTGCGGAACCACCCGTCGACGAAACTGCGCGCCGTCTCGGCCGGGTCGGCCAGATAGCCGCGGGCGACGGTAGGACCCTGCACCCAGATCTCGCCCTCCGTGCCGACCGGGCACATGTGACCGTTCTGATCGAGGACACGTACGTCCACCCCCGTCGGCCGGCCGACCGAGCCGTGCTTGAGGAGCCCTTGATGCGGCAGGGGCTCACTGGTCGCCTGATGGGCGGACTCCGTCATTCCGTACGCGGAGAGCAACGGCGCGCCCAGCGTGCGCTCCAGCGCCCGCTGCGTGGCCGTGTTGAGGGGGGCACTGCAACTGCGCGCGAACTTCAGGGCCGGGACGAGGGGACCCGGGTGCTCGATCGCCGATCGCTCCAGGAGGATCTCGTGGACGGTCGGGACCGCGGTGAACCATGTGGCGTCCGCCGCCCGCATGTCGTCCCAGAACGTGTGCGCCGAAAACCGTCCCCCTGCGGGCAGCAGGACGCACCCCCCACTGGCCAGGGTGGCCAGGAGCGCCGCGAACAGCCCGTGACCGTGGAAGAACGGCATCACCGCGACCGTCGCGTCGTCAGGCCCCAACTCGTAGCAGGCACAGATGCCCTGGACGGAGGCGGCCACGTTCGCCTGGGTCAGCGGCACCATCTTGGCCAGGTCGGTGGTCCCCGCCGTGAACAGCACAAGGGCGTCATCGACCGCGAGCTCCCGAGTCGCGCCGCCCACGTGAGGGGCGGCCGTGAGTGCGCCGGTGTCGAGGACGGCCACCGGCGACCCGCCACGGGGTACGTCCACACGGAGGGTCCACGTCGGGACCGGGACCTGCGCGATCGGCGCCGCACCCGCCGCGGGAGGACCGAGGAGCACCGCCCGCGCCCCCAGCGCCTCCAGCCGGGCGGACATCTGTGACGCGGGCAGCGCCGGGTCCATCGGCGCGATCACCAGCCCGGCTCGTACCCCGCCCAGGAGCGCGACGACGAACTCGGCGGTGTTGGCGCAGACGAGCGCGACCGCGTCGCCGCGGCGCAGCCCCGTGCCGCCCAGCCGGCCGGCCACGTCGTCGGCCAGGGCGGCGAGGGCGCCGTAGGACAGCTCCCCCCGGTCCCCGTTGACGACGAGTGCTCGGGCGCGGGGGCGTTCACGTACGTGCCGGTCGAGGAGATCGACGAGGCCTGTGACCGCCGGGGGCGGGTACCGGTTCGGGTCGCGCACGGATGCTGCGGCCGGAACGGCCATGACCGCACCTCCTCGCGCCAGGTCTGATGAAAGCGGTCGACTGCGAGCCTGCGCGGGGCGCGAGTTGCCCGTCCAATACGCACTGACGAACGCGCGATAGCAGGGGGCTATCAACCGAGCTGCGGACCGGTGCGGCACGACTCGATAGATGCTGGTTATCGGCTGGTCGCCGATAGGTCTTGGACGCGGGGATGCGCGCTGCGGAAGGTGAGAGGAGCAGCCGCACCGGCATGACTTGCCCAAGGAGGACCTCGGACCATGACCGCCCCCTCACCACTGGAGACCGCGGCGACCGCCGACGTTCCGGCCGAGCTCACCGACGGGTACCACCTGGTCGTCGACGCTCTGAAGTTGAACGACATCGACACCATCTACGGGGTGGTCGGCATCCCGATCACCGACCTGGCCCGCCTCGCGCAGGCGCAGGGCATCCGCTACATCGGCTTCCGCCACGAGAGCAACGCGGGACACGCGGCGGCGGCGGCCGGCTACCTCACCAAGAAGCCGGGCATCTGTCTGACGGTGTCCGCTCCGGGCTTCCTCAACGGGCTGGTCGCGCTGGCGAACGCCACCACGAACTGCTTCCCCATGGTGCAGATCTCCGGCTCCAGCGAGCGGCACCTCGTCGACCTCAAGCAGGGCGACTACGAGGAGATGGACCAGCTCGCCGCCGCGCAGCCGTTCTGCAAGGCCGCGTACCGCGTGAGCCGGGTGGAGGACATCGGGCGCGGCATCGCACGGGCCCTGCGCACCGCGATCTCCGGCCGGCCCGGCGGTGTGTACCTCGACATCCCGGCCGCGGTGCTCGGCTCCGTCCTTCCCAAGGCGGACGGCGACAGGACGCTGAGCCGTCTCGTCGACCCGGCGCCGCGCCAGCTGCCCGCACCCGACGCGGTGGACCGCGCGATCGAGCTCCTGGCGGGTGCCCGGCGGCCGCTGGTGGTGCTCGGGAAGGGCGCCGCGTACGCGCAGGCCGACGACCGGATCCGGGAGTTCATCGAGTCCACCGGCATCCCCTTCGTACCGATGTCGATGGCGAAGGGCCTGCTGCCGGACAACCACCCGCAGTCGGCGGCCACGGCCCGTTCGCTGGCGCTGAAGAAGGCCGACGTCGTGATGCTCATCGGCGCCCGCCTGAACTGGCTGCTCAACCACGGCGAGGCACCGCAGTGGAACCCCGACGCGAAGTTCGTCCAGGTGGACATCGAGGCGAAGGAGATGGACAGCAACCAGCCCATCGCCGCCCCGCTCGTCGGTGACATCGAGTCGGTGCTCGAAGCGCTCGCCGAGCGGACCAAGCCGGGCCGGATCGCGACCCCCACCGCCTGGCGGGAGGAACTGGGGGCGCGCTCCGCGCAGAACGTGGCCAAGATGGCGGAGCGCCTCAAGGCCGACCCGCACCCGATGCAGTTCATGGGCGCCCTGAAGGCGGTACGAGACGTCATGCACCAGCGCCCCGAGACGTACCTCGTCAACGAGGGCGCCAACGCACTGGACATCGCCCGCAACGTGATCGACATGCATGTGCCGCGCCACCGTCTCGACAGCGGCACCTGGGGCGTCATGGGCATCGGCATGGGCTACGCGATCGCCGCCGCCGTCGAGACCGGCCAGCCGGTCGTGGCCGTCGAGGGCGACAGCGCCTTCGGGTTCAGCGGCATGGAGCTGGAGACGATCTGCCGCTACAAGCTGCCGGTCGTCACCGTCATCATGAACAACGGCGGCGTCTACCGCGGCGACGACGTCAACCCGCTCGACGACGCCCCGTCCCCGACGACGCTGATGCTCGCGGCGCGGCACGACCGGATGATCGAGGCCTTCGGCGGCAAGGGCTACCACGCGACCACGCCCGCCGAGGTCACCGCCGCCCTCACCGAGGCGCTGGCCTCGGGCGGACCGGCGCTCATCGACTGCGCGATCGACCCGTCGGCCGGTACCGAGAGCGGTCACATCTCGCACCTCAACCCCAAGGGCATCACCGTCGGCAACATCACGCCGGCGAAGAAGTGACAGCCCGTATCACCGAAGCCCCGTTCTCCAGCACTGCTCACCCGCGCACCGCGAACTCACAAGAAGGAAGCCACATGAGTGACAAGCCGCTCGCCGGAATCAAGGTGATCGACTTCACCGGGGTCCAGGCCGGTCCCGCGTGCACCCAGATGCTCGCCTGGTTCGGCGCCGACGTCATCAAGGTCGAGCGTCCCCAGGGCGGCGACGTGACCCGCAACCAGCTCCGGGACATCCCCGACCTCGACGCGCTGTACTTCACCATGCTGAACAGCAACAAGCGCTCGCTGGCCATCAACACCAAGACCCCCGAGGGCAAGGAGGTCATGGAGAAGCTGATCCGCGAGGCGGACATCCTGGTCGAGAACTTCGCGCCGGGCGCCATGGACCGCATGGGCCTCGGCTGGGACCACATCCACGAACTGAACCCGCGCCTGATCTTCGGCTCGGTCAAGGGCTTCAACGACGACTCGTCCTGGAACGACCTCAAGGTCTACGAGAACGTCGCCCAGGCCGCCGGCGGTGCCGCGTCCACCACGGGCTTCTGGGACGGCCCGCCGACCATCAGCGGCTCGGCCCTCGGCGACAGCAACACCGGCATGCACCTGATGATCGGCCTGCTGACCGCGATCATCCACCGGAACGCGACCGGCGTGGGTCAGAAGGTGTCGGTGTCCATGCAGGACGCCGTCCTCAACCTGACCCGCGTCAAGCTCCGCGACCAGCAGCGCCTGGAGAAGGTCGGCTACCTGGAGGAGTACCCGCAGTACCCGAACGGCGAGTTCGGCGACGCGGTGCCCCGCGGCGGCAACGCCGGCGGCGGTGGCCAGCCGGGCTGGATCCTGAAGTGCAAGGGCTGGGAGACCGACCCCAACGCCTACATCTACTTCACGATCCAGGAGCAGAACTGGAAGCGCACCGCCGAGGCCATCGGCCGGCCCGAGTGGGTCGAGGACCCGGAGTACACGAGCGCCAAGGCGCGTCAGCCGCACATCATGGAGATCTTCGGCGAGATCGAGAAGTGGCTCGCCGACAAGACCAAGTACGAGGCGGTCGACATCCTGCGCAAGTGGGAGGTGCCCTGTGCGCCCGTGCTCAGCATGAAGGAGCTCGCCGAGGACGCCGACATGCGCAAGAGCGGCACCATCGTCGAGGTCGAGCAGAAGGGCCGTGGCACCTACCTGACCGTGGGCAGCCCCATCAAGTTCTCGAACTTCAAGCCCGAGATCAAGGGCGCCCCGCTGCTCGGCGAGCACGGCAGCGAGGTCCTTGCCGACCTGGGCTACGACGCGGACGCGATCGTCAAGCTGCGCGAGAGCCAGATCATCGTCTGACCCCGGACCGCCCCACGGGTGCCCCGCGCGCGATCCTCGTGCGCGGGGCACCCGTGGGTGTGCGGGACTGCGTACGGCGAAGCCCCCGTGCCGGCACGGGGGCTTCATCGCCTAGGACGGCCTGGGACGGCCTCGGAGGGCGGGGGTCAGGCCGTCGTGTGGGCCGCCTTGGCGGCCGCCACCTGGCGGTACATCTCCTTCTCCCGGGCGCGACGCGCGGTGACGTCCCGGATGACCGCCCCGACGTAACCCGGCTGTCCTTCCGCGTCGTTCAGGAGCACCACGCTGAACTCGATCGACAGTTTCCTGCCCCCGGCGCCCACCGCGGGGACGTTCAGGAGGTCGTCGTCCCCGTACTTGGTGGTCCCGGTGGCCATGGACTTCTCGAAACCGTCCCAGTGACGCTGCTGGTGCCGTTCGGGAATGATCACGTCCAGGCTGCGGCCGGCGACCTCGGCCGCCGAGAACCCGAATATCCGCTCCGCACCGTGGTTCCAGTAACGGATGAGCCCTTCCCGGTCGATGATCACTACGCCGTCAGGTGCCTGGGCCGTCATGCCCAGAACCACCGTGGGGTCCAGATCTTCCATGTCTCCTCCGAGTTGGGGCAACAGGGCAATCCATCGATGAGCGTAAGCACCGTTAGTATACAGAATACTGTCGGAGAGGAGGCGTGGGTCGGCACCCAACACCGCTCGGACGGTCGGGCGTTACGGCGATGTGCTCGCCGTGCTGCCGGCGGATCACGGACGTGGTGAGGCCGGAGGCGGACTCGCGCGGCTGAAGTGTGTGCCGCAGCTGCGCAGGTGACATCTAGTCAGGGCTGCGTGCCGTGACGAACTCGCGCCCGAGTGGGTGCCGGCCGATGGCCGCAGGGCCGGGCCCCGGCACCTGTCAGCTACCAGGGCGGCGTGGCACTCCAGGTGAGAGAAGCTACGTGTCTCGGCCGGTGGAGTACGGCCACGGCCTCCTTGACGCGCCCGAGCTCCATGAGGTGTGCGGCGAGGACCCTGAAGTTGGCCGGGAGGGTCGGGTCCAGGACCGCGACGGCCACCTCCGGGCGCCCGGCTTCGGAGAGCAGCTCGGCGAGGTCCTGGGCCCCGTACCAGGTATCCGCATCGGGGCGGGCTCGCGTTTCCTCGATCGCCTGCTCCACTCGGCCGCAGGAGGCGAGAAGCCGGATCCGCAGGCGGAAGAACTCCCAGTCCTCCGAGCCGAGCCGTGCTTTTGAGGTCGTCGAGGTGTGCCAGGCCGTCCTCGGCGCGGCCCTGATCGATGTACAGCGTGCACAAGGTGTCGACGACCCAGTCGGCGTCGCCGCCCTTCGAGCTCGGGAGGGACCGCAGCACCTCGATCGCCTCCTCACCCCTGCCGTGCCTGGCCAGGAGCTCCGCGAGCCGCACCGCCGCGTTCGGCGAACCGTGCGCCTCCAGCGGCTGGTACGCCTCGACCGCGCCCGCCACGTCCCCGCGCCCCTCCAGGAGCTCGGCGAGACACCGGGCCGCGTCCCCGAGGGTCTCGGTCACCGCATACTCCCGCAGCTCGTCGATCCGGTCGTGGCGGGCCAGCAGATCGGCCAGCTGGTCACGGCCGTTGACCGACGTGGTCTCGCGGGTGCGCAGCAGGGTGATCGCCTCGTCGATCCGCCCCTGTCGCTCGCGTACGGTAGCCAACAGGTCAACGGGGTTGTGGAGTTCGGGAGTCCGTCTGCCGCACGGCGGCCCGTCGCACCGGTGCCCTGCCTCGACGCGGGCGGCCAGCAACGCGGCGACCTCCTCGTCCCGGCCCAGACCGGCGGTCACCTCGACCAGGGCGTCGGCGAGGAACCAGTCCTCGATGTGCGGCCGGAGCAGGGCGTACGCCTCCTCGGCCCGGTCGTGCCGGGCGAGCAGCAGCGCGAAATGCTTGAGCGCCAGTCGCTCCCCGGCCTCCGCGTACGGACGGACGAGTGCGATCGCCTCGTCCGCCCGTCCCCACCCCTCGAGCAGCTCGGCGACGCTGCGGGCCGCCTTCCACCAACCCGTTTCGACGAACGGGGCGAGCACCTCCAGTGCCTCGTCCCGGCGATCCTGAGCGGCGAGCAATCGTGCCCACGTGTTCGCGCAGAACCAGTCTCCGCGGTGCGCCTGGAGTCGTACCTCGTCGAGATGCCCATGCTCGATGAGGTACGCGACCAGATCGGTGGGGATCCACCCGTCGTACGTTCGGGCCCGTCGGTCCAGTTCGGCAGCGTTCACGAGCGCGCACCCTAGCCCCGGACGCTCGCCCTGCCGGCCGCGGGTGGCACGACTGGGATGCTGAACTCCTTTGGTTCCGCGGGGCCTGCGCGATCCCCTCGGCAGGCCTTCACTCGCCCCGCGCATTGCCGGCTCGGTGCGTCGTCAGTTGCCTCAGGGCCTTCGCCGTGTCGGCACGCGTCTCCTCGGTGATGAGGTGCCCGCACGAGACGGTGGAACGGGGCGTGGCGGGCGCTCAACTGACGTACAAAGTGCCGGACTTGGAGTCCAAGTGCGGTGCCCTGGACCACCTCGATCTGCCGCGCGGCCGCTTGGCGTTCGGCCCCCAAGGGCCGAACACACGGTAAGCCGCGGCGAGTGGTCGGTCAGTACGGCCCACCTGTGGCCCAGGTCGCGGACGGCCCTGGCCCCATGGCCTCGGTCGTGTGCCGCCGTACGACCCGTCGGTGTGCGCACGGCAGTCCCCGCACTGCGCGCCGGCCAGAGCTGTTGCGCGCCCTCGGCGGCCGGGTCCTTTCAGCTCTGCATGGCGGACGCCCGCCCGGCTTCAGAAAGATGAACATCAGGGGTTGTCTTCAGCATCATGAAGGTCTTCAATATGTCGCACGACACATCCCCCAGGGACAGGTGGAGACCGTGAACGACACCGACGCACCGATGCCGGACGGCCGACCGGACCTCGATGTGCTGGTCGCCACGGTCGGCCTGCAGATCAAGGCCCTGCGCAAGCAGGCCGATCTGACCCTGGACGAGCTGAGCCGCCGGTCCGGCATCAGCACCGGGCTGATCAGCCAGGTCGAGCGGGGGAAGGGCAATCCCTCCTTCACCAGCCTGGTGCAGATCGCGCACGGTCTGGATGTCCCGATCGGGCGGCTGTTCCATCTCGCCGAGCAGGTCAGCCCGGTGGTCCGTGCCCACGAGCGCCGCAACCTGGACTTCCACGGCTCGGACCCGGCGGACGGTGACCGCTACGAACTGCTCACCCCGTCGCTCAACGGCGCTCTGGAGGTCCTGTGGGTGGTCACCCAGCCGGGCCACGACACCAGCGCCACGCCCTTCCGTCACAACGGCGAGGAGTTCGGCATCGTGCTCTCGGGGGTGAAGGACGTCTATCTCGACGGCGTCCGTCACCGACTCGAGGCGGGCGACTCCATCACGTACTCCTCCAGCACTCCCCACTGGTACGCCAACCCCGGTGACGAGCCCGCCACCTCGATCTGGGTGATCACTCCGCCCAGCTGGTAGGCACAGGCCTCGCGCCGTCCCGTCCCCAACGCCCCGGCCCTCGGCCCTCGGCCCGGGCGCCGGTACCGCACGGCCTCTTCCGTGCGCCTCCCCATGAGGTGCCCCACTATGGCATCACTCATCGACAGAACCTCTGTCGTTACCGGAAACTCCCTCTCCCACCGCCGCGCCCTGCTCGCTCTCGGCGGCGGCAACGCCGTCGAGTGGTACGACTGGATGGTCTACGGGCTGCTGGCCTCCTACATAGGTCCGCTCTACTTCCCGTCCGGCAACTCCGTCTCCGAGACCATGTCCGCGCTGGCCGTCTTCGCCGTCGGCTTCGCCGCCAGGCCGCTCGGCGCGATCGTCTTCGGCACCCTGGCCGACCGGATCGGCCGGCGCGCCGTCATGCTGTTCTCCATCGGCACCATGGTGCTGTCCAGCCTGGCCATCGCCCTGCTGCCCACCCATGCGAGCATCGGCGTCTGGGCCGGCGTCATCCTGCTGGTCAGCCGTATCCTGCAGGGCCTGTCCACCGGCATCGAGGCCCCGCTGAACTCCGCGTACATCGTCGAGTTGGCACCCGAGGGCAAGACCGCCCGGTTCGGCAGTGTCATCAGTGTCTACGTCCAGGCCGGCATCGTCGGCGCCTCGCTGGTCTGCTTCCTGACCACCTCGGTGGTCGCCCCCGACGCCATGGCCTCCTGGGGCTGGCGCATCCCGTTCGCGGTCGGTGCCGTCGGCGGCCTGATCTTCCTCTGGATGCGCCGCGCCCTGCCGGAGACCCTGCACGCAGACGGTGACAAGCCGGCCGAGCCGGCCCGGGTGGGCCAGGTCTGGGCCGAGGTCTGGCGGCACCGGCTGGCACTGCTGACGATCATCTTCGTGGTGGCCGGCGCCCAGGCACTCAACTACACCTGGGCCACCGGACTGCCCAACCTGGCACGCACCGTGCACCACGAGAACCCGGACACCGTCTTCCTGGTCTCCACCATCGCCGGGATCGGCGTCGCCGCGCTCTACCCGCTGGTCGGCCGGCTCGCCGACCACAACCGGATCTCGCGCACCTTCATCGTCTCCCGGCTCGCCGTGGTGCCGCTGATCTTCATCGTGCTCGCCTACCAGCAGCCCGGAATGGCCGTGTTCACCGTGGTCATGCTGGTCGGCGCCCCGGTGCTGGCCTTCACCATGGGCCTCTACAACACCGTCGCCGCCACCTTGATGCCGACCAGCTGCCGGGTCACCGGCGTCGGCCTCGGCTACGCGATCGGCGTGGCCGGCTTCGGCGGCACCGCCCCCTATCTCCTGCTGTGGCTCCAGGACCTCGGCGCCGCCTGGGCGTTCCCCGTCTACGGCGCGGTCCTGTGCCTGCTCAGCGTCCTGCTCTACGTGCTCGTCCTCCGTCGCGGCGCCGTCCGCGTCGGGAACTGAAAGGAAGCCAGATGCCCCAGACCGTCTCTCTCGACGCCGTCGAGGCACCCGTGGTCCAGCGCTCCGACGTGGTCGTGGTCGGCGGCGGACCTGCCGGGGTCAGCGCGGCTGTGGCCGCCGCCCGTACCGGGGCAAGCGTGACACTGCTGGAGCGCTACTCCGCCCTCGGCGGCCTGGCCTCCGGCGGCATGGTCCTGGTCCTCGACGACATGATCAACGGCAGCGAGATCACCGTCACCGGCATCGTCGACGAGTACGTCGAGCGGATGGCCAAGCTCGGCCTCGCCGTCTACCCGCCGGCCGAGGACCGCTACTCCTCACCCGAGATGTGGGCCAAGTGGGGCCGCTGGGGCGCCTTCGACTTCCACTCCCACACCAACCCCAAGCCGATCTGCTACGCCGTCGCCTTCGACCCCGACGGCTGGAAGCGGGTGTCCAACGACCTGGTCCGCGAGAGCGGGGTCAACCTGCGGCTGCACAGCTGGTTCTCCCGGCCGGTGGTCCAGGACGGCGCGGTGAAGGGCGTGGTCTGCGAGACCAAGTCCGGCCCGCAGGCGGTGATGGGCGATGTGGTGATCGACACCACCGGCGACATCGACGTGGCCTCCCGGGCCGGCGCCTCCTACGCCCAGGACAACTACCTGGTCACGCTGGTCTTCCGGCTCGGCGGGGTGGACACCGCGGCCGCCGAGCGCTTCGAGCAGGAGAACCCGCGCGAGGCCCGGGCAGTCAACCGCAAGATCAAGCGGATGCTGGGCGGCGCCTGGGAGCTGTGGTGGCTCAAGACTCCCGTCCCCGGCGTGGTCTGGTGCAACTGCCCGCACATGACCGGCTTCGACGGCACCGACCCGGTCTCGCTCACCGAGGCCGAGTTCGAGGCCCGGGCCCGCATCGGCGCCGTCCTCGACCACATCAAGTCCGACCTGCCCGGCTTCGGCAACGCCTACCTGCTCGACGTCGCCGAGCAGATGGGCGTCCGTCAGACCCGGCTGCTGCAGGGCGAGTACGTGGTCACCAAGGACGACGTCACCTCCCGCCGCCACTTCGCCGACAGCGTCGCCCGAGGCCGCGACTACTACACCCCCTACCGCGCCCTGCTGCCGCGCGACGTCGACCAGCTGCTGGTCGCCGGCCGGCACTACTCGGCCACCCCCGAAGCGCAGCGGATCTCCCGGGAGATCCCGCCCTGCATGGCCATGGGCCAGGCCGCCGGCATCGCCGCCGCCACCGCGGTGGAGCAGGGCGTCCTGGTCCGGGACGTGGACCCGGGCGTCATCCAGCGCCGGATGCGTGAGCAGGGCGCCGACCCCGGTGACGTCCCCGCAGAGAACGCGACCGTCGACCAGACCGAGGAGGCCGTGGCATGACCGCCGCCGCACAGCCGCTGAGCGGCATCACCGTCATCGACTTCACCCAGGTCTTCATGGGCCCGTCCTGCACCCAGCTGCTGGGCGACTACGGCGCCGACGTGATCAAGGTGGAGCGCCCCGGCACCGGCGACATCTCCCGGACCTCGATCCCGGACCCGGCCGGCCTGGACAACCCCATCTTCCTGTCGATCAACCGCAACAAGCGCAGCATCGCCATCGACACCCGCACCGACGAGGGCCGCCAGGCCGTCCAGGAGCTGGTCCGCTCCGCCGACGTCGTGGTCAGCAACTTCCGGGCCGGCGTGATGGAGCGGCTCGGCCTGGGCCACGAGGCGCTGCGGGCCGTCAACCCCAGGATCATCTGGGCCTCCGGCACCGGCTTCGGCAGCGAGGGCCCGTACGCCCACAAGGGCGGGCAGGACGCCATCGCCCAGGCGTACAGCGGAGTGATGTGGCGCCGGGTGTCCGAGGACGACCCGGTCACCCTCTACCCGACCACGCTCTGCGACTACACCACCGGCATGCACCTGCTCCAGGGCATCCTGCTGGCCCTGCTGCACCGCGACCGCACCGGCGAGGGGCAGAAGGTCGAGGTGTCGATGTACGACTCGATGCTCCACATGCAGATGCAGGAGGCCTGCCAGCAGCTCAACCGCGGATCCGAGATCAACTGGGCCGCGATGCCGCTCACCGGGGTGTTCGCCACCACCGACGGCGCCCTGATCATGGTCGGCGGTTTCAAGGCGAACCCGCTGCACCACATCAGCCGCGCCCTCGAGCTCGACGAGGACCTGGGAGAGCGCCCCGAATTCGCCACCCTCGACCTGCAGTTCGCGCACCGTCCCGAGCTGCAGCGGATCTTCGCCGAGGCGGTGGCCGGCAACACCACCGACCACTGGGTCAAGCGGCTCGAGGAGGAGGACATCCTCTGTGCCCCGGTGCGCAGTCTGGAGCAGACCCTCGACGACGAGCAGACCGCGGTCAACAAGATGATCGTCGAGATGGACCACCCGGTCGCCGGCCGGATCCGCGCCCTCAACGCCCCGCTGCACCTCTCCGCCGCCCCCGCCGAGGTCCGCCGGGTCCCGCCACGGCTCGGCGAGCACGGCGCCGAGGTGCTCGGCGAACTCGGCTACACCGCCGAGCAGATCGAGGTGCTTCGCGAGAAGGGGGTACTGCGGTGACCGACGAGGTCCGCTACGTACGGGACGGGCACATCGCCCGGGTCACCATCGACCGCCCCGCGGTGCTCAACGCGGTGGACGTGAAGACCAACGCCCGGCTCAACGAGATATGGGACGGGATCGAGGCCGACCCCGAGGTGCGGGTGGTCGTCGTCACCGGCGCCGGAGAGCGGTCGTTCTGCGTGGGCGCCGACATGTCCGCCGACGCGGTGGACAAGACCGGACTGGAGTACTGGGCCGGCCTCGACCCCAACGGTTTCGGCGGGCTCGGCCTGCGCACCACCCTGGACGTCCCGGTGATCGCCAGGGTCAACGGCTACGCCCTGGGCGGCGGCATGGAGATGGTCCTCGGCTGCGACATCGTCGTCGCCGCCGACCATGCCCGGTTCGGCCTCACCGAGCCCCGGGTCGGCCGCATCCCGCTGGACGGCGGGGTCTTCCAGCTGGTGCGCCGGCTGCCGCACACCCAGGCCATGGGGCTGCTGCTCACCGGCCGCCGCGCCTCCGCCACCGAACTGCACCGCATGGGGCTGGTCAACGAGGTCGTCCCGGCCGAGCAGTTGGACGAGGCCGTCGACCGCTGGGCCGCCGACATCCTCGCCTGCGCCCCGACCTCGCTGCGCGCCATCAAGCAGATGGTCCAGCGCGGCGGCGGGCTGTCCCCGCAGGACGCCCACAAGCTCCGCACCCCGGCGCTGATGGCGGCGCTGGACAGTGAGGACGCCAAGGAAGGCGTGCTCGCCTTCCAGCAGAAGCGGCCGCCGGCCTGGCCGGGACGATGAGGGGAGCGGGGAGCCCACTGATGCCTGAGAATCCCGAAAAGCTCGCACCCGGAGTGTGGGGCGTGGTCGCCACGCCCTTCCTCGGCTCCGCCCTCGAGGTGGACGACACCGGCCTGGCCCGGCTGGTCGAACACTACGAACGGATCGGCACCACCGGTCTGACCGTGCTCGGAGTCTTCGGCGAGGCCGCCCGGCTCTCCGCCGAGGAGCGCCGCACGGTGCTGGAGACGGTGGTCGGCACGGTCGACCTGCCCCTGGTCGTCGGGGTCACCGGACTTGCCACCGCACCGGTGCTGGAGGAGGCCCGGCTGGTCCGCGACGTGGTCGGGGACCGCCTCGCCGGACTCATGGTGCAGGTCAACTCCCCCGATCCGCAGGTGGCTGCGGCCCACCTCAACGCGGTCCACGACGCCACCGGCGCCGGGATCGTGGTCCAGGACTACCCGGAGACCAGCCGGGCCACCATCCGCACCGCAGACCTGGTCCGCGCCGTCCGCGCCGTCCCCTCGGCGGTCGCGGTGAAGGCCGAGGCACCGCCCACCCCGGCGGCCGTCGCCAGGCTCACCGCCGCACTCGACATTCCGGTCTTCGGCGGCCTGGGCGGGCTGGGCCTGCTCGACGAACTGGCGGCCGGCGCCGCCGGGGCGATGACCGGCTTCTCCTGCCCCAAGGGCCTGATCGCCTGTGTCGAGGCCTGGCGCAGCGGCGGCTACGACGCGGCCCGGGAGGCCTATCTGCCGTACCTGCCGCTGGTCAACTTCGAGGCGCAGGCCGGGATCGGGCTGGCGCTGCGCAAGGAGGCCATCCGCCGGCGCGGCCTGATCATGGAGTCGGGCGTCCGGCCGCCGGCCGCGCAGCTGCCCGAGGCCCTGATCCCGCAGCTGGAGCAGCACCTCGCCGCGCTGCCCAAGGAGGTGCGCTGATGGACCTCGGCATCCGCGGCCGGGTCGCCGTGGTCGCCGCCTCCACCGGCGGCCTGGGCCGGGCGGTCGCCGAAGCGCTGGCCGCCGAGGGCGCCTCGGTCGTCTTGGCCGGGCGGCGCGGTGACCTCGCCAAGGAGATCGCCACCGGGCTGCCGGACTCGGTCGGCGTCCAGGTCGACCTCACCGCCCCGGACGGGCCGCAGGCGCTGGTCGAGGCGGCCCGCGAGGCGTACGGCGATCCCGACATCCTGGTCCTCAACGGACCAGGACCGCGGCCCGGCACCGCCGTCGGCCTGGACACCGGCGACCTCGCCACTGCCGTGGACGCGCTGCTGCTGGCCCAGCAGCGGCTCGTGGCGCTGACCTTGCCCGCGATGCGCCGGCGCGGGTGGGGACGCATCCTGGCCATCGGCTCCAGCGGGATCGCCGAGCCACTGCCCGGCCTGGTGCTCTCCAACGCCGGACGGGCCGCCCTCGCCGCCTACCTGAAGACCCTCGCCGCCGAGGTGGCGGCCGACGGAATCACCGTCAACCTGCTGCTGCCCGGCCGGATCGCCACCGACCGGGTGGCGGCACTGGACGCCGCGCGGGCCGAACGCGAACAGCGCCCGGCCGCCGAGGTCGAGGCCGCCTCGCGGGCTGCGATCCCCGCCGGACGGTACGGCACCCCCGCCGAGTTCGCCGCGGCCGCCGCCTTCCTCTGCGGCGCCCCCGCCTCGTACATCACCGGGATCGCGCTGCGCTGCGACGGCGGCCTGGTCCGCAGCCTGTGAATCCCCGACTTCCCAAGGAACCACACCCATGAGCACTGTGCAGATCCCCAACCTCATCGACGGCGAGGAGGTCTTCGGCGAGGGCCTCGAGCGGTACAACCCGGCGGACCCTGCCGAACTGGTCGCCGTGGCCCCGGCCTCCGGCGCCGAGGCCGTCGACGCGGCCGTGGCGGCCGCCGCCGCTGCCCAGCCGGGATGGGCGGCACTGCCCGCCCCGGCGCGCGGCGCGATCCTGCTGGACGCGGCCGAGATCCTGCGCGGCCGCCACGAGGAGGCCGCCCGCGACCTGGTCCGGGAGGAGGGCAAGACGCAGGCCGAGGCCCGCGGCGAAGTCCGGCGGGCCATCGACGTCCTGCGCTTCTTCGGCTCCGAAGGCTGGCGGCTCGGCGGGCAGATGCTGCCCAGCTCGCTCCCCGACACGATGGTCCACACCCGCCGGGAGCCGGTCGGGGTCGTGGGACTGATCACCCCGTGGAACTTCCCGATCGCCATCCCCGCCTGGAAACTGGCGCCCGCGCTGATCGGCGGCAACGCGGTGGTGCTCAAGCCCGCCGAGCTCACCCCGGTCTCCACCCGCCAACTCACCGAGGCCCTGGTCCGGGCCGGCCTCCCCGCCGGGGTGCTCAACGTGGTGCACGGCTCCGGCCCGGTGGCCGGCAACGCCCTGGTCCGCGACCCCCGCGTGGCGGCGGTCTCCTTCACCGGCTCCACCGCGGTCGGCATGCGCATCGAGCGCGCGGTGCAGGAGCGCCGCGGCCGGGTGCAGGTGGAGATGGGCGGCAAGAACGCCTTGGTGGTACTGGACGACGCCGACGTCGAACAGGCCGCGCGGATCGCCGCGGCGGGCGGCTTCGGCCTCACCGGCCAGGCCTGCACCGCCTCCTCCCGGGTGATCTGCACCCCGGGCGTGTACGACGACTTCGTCGCCGCACTCGCCAAGGAGGCGGCGCGCTACCGCCCGGGCGACGGCCTGGCCGACGGCACCCTGATGGGCCCGGTGGTGAGCGAGCAGCAACTGGCCACGGTCATCGCCGCCATCGAGCAGGCCAGGGCCGAGGGCGCGAGCGTCGCCGCGGGCGGCGAGGCCCCCGAGGGCCTGATGCTCGCCCCGACCGTGCTCACCGGCCTGGGCCGGCGGAGCGCGGCCGCGCGCGAGGAGATCTTCGGCCCGGTGGTCGCGGTCCTGTCCGCGGCGGACCTGGACGACGCGATCGACCTGGTGAACGACTCCCGCTACGGCCTGGCCGCGGGCATCTGCACCCGCAGCCTGGCCGCCGCCCAGCGCTTCGCCGCGGCCGTCCGCGTGGGCGTGGTCAAAGTCAACCGCCCGACCACCGGCCTGGATCTCAACGTCCCGTTCGGCGGCGTCGGCGACTCCTCCAGCAACACCTTCCGCGAGCAGGGCGCGGTCGCGGTGGACTTCTTCACCTGGTCCAAGTCGGTCTACCTCGGCTGGGAGGGCTAGCGATCGATTCCTAGGGATCGGCCGCAGCCATGACTGATCAGGCGCTGCCGGGCACGGCTTGGCCGAATCCATGACGCGCCATCAGGGTGACACGCAGTGCGGTGGTTGTGGCGTCCCTGGTCGGCGCGCCGTCCTCCTGCAGTCTGCCTGAGCGGGTGCACGGGGTGTCCGCGAGGAATACCGTCACCGGCATGACCGCTGGATGCGGGGGCGCGTGGCGGCCCGACCATGAAAGGCAGCTTGCATGGCCATGCCCACGGTCTTTTCCGACCTGCTCTTCGCGTTCAGACGCCGTACCAGACGTGCCCCAGGCCGGCGGCGGCCGAGAAGCAGCCGGGCCGGGGCGGTAGCAGCCCTGGGCGCGGCGCTCGTGCTGGTCTGCCCCGGGGTTGCGCTGGCCGCCCCGGGAGACCTGGATCCCACCTTCGGCACCGACGGCAAGGTGACCACCGACTTCGGCGGCAACTCCGACTTGGCTTTCGCGGTGGCGGTGCAGGCTGACGGCAGGATCGTCACCGCCGGCGAGAGCGGCTTGGGCGGCATCGGCGACTTCGCGCTGGCGCGTTACAACACCGACGGCAGTCTGGACACTACTTTCGGCACCGACGGCAGGGTCACCACCGACTTCGCCGGCAACGACGGGGCTTTCGCGGTGGCGGTGCAGGCCGACGGCAGGATCGTCGCCGCCGGCGAGAGCTTCTCGGGCGTCACCTTCCCCGACTTCGCGCTGGCGCGTTACAACACCGACGGCAGTCTGGACACCACTTTCGGCACCGACGGCAAGGTCACCACCGACTTCACCGGCAACATCGACGACGCTTTCGCGGTGGCGGTGCAGGCCGACGGCAGGATCATCGCCGCCGGCCGGAGCGTCTCGGGCTTCAGTAACAACTTCGCGCTGGCCCGCTACAACACCGACGGCAGTCTGGACACCACCTTCGACACCGACGGCAAGGTCACCACGAGCTTCGGTGGCAACTCCGACTTGGCTTTCGCGGTGGCGGTGCAGGCGGATGGCAGGATCGTCGCCGCCGGCGAGAGTTTCTCGGGCGTCAGCAACGACTTCGCGCTGGCGCGTTACAACACCGACGGCAGTCTGGACACCACTTTCGACACCGACGGCAAGGTCACCACGAGCTTCGGTGGCAACTCCGACTTGGCTTCCGCGGTGGCGGTGCAGGCCGACGGCAAGATCATCGCCGCCGGCCTCAACTCCTCGGTTGGCACCGACGACTTCGCGCTGGCCCGCTACAACACCGACGGCAGTCTGGACACCACCTTCGACACCGACGGCAAGGTCACCACTGACTTCGCCGGCAACCTCGACTGGGCTCGCGCGGTGGCGGTGCAGGCCGACGGCAAGATCGTCGCCGCCGGCCAGAGCTTCTCGGGCGACAGCCTCGACTTCGCGCTGGCCCGCTACCAGAGCAGCGACGGTGCCCCCGCCGGCGTGGACGTGTCCGTCACCAAGACCGGGCCGACCACCGCCGAGCTGGGCGATCACATCTCCTACACCGTGACGGTGACCAACACCAGCACCACCGACTCGGCCACCGGCCTCACGCTGTCCGACACCCTCACCGGACCCGGTCACCTATGGTCCGCCACGGCCAGTCAGGGCACCTGCACCAGAACATCCACCAGTGCCTCCTGCACCCTGAACACCCTCGCTCCCGGCGCCGGCGCCACGGTGACCGTCGTCGTCGAACCCACTTCCACCGGCACTGTCTCCGACGCCGCCACGGCGCAGGCCACGGAAGCCGACCCCGTGGCAGACAACAACACCGCCACCGCGATCACCACCGTGAACCCGAAGGGCTGTCGCCCGGGTGAGTACGAGGCGTGCAAGAAGGCCGGGTGAGCCCAAGCCAAGGTGCGATTTTGAAGCTCTGAGCCGTGGGCACCAGCCTGGATCCTTCGTGACGGCCCGCCAGTTCGTCTGGCGGGCCGTTTCGGCTTGTCGGGTTTTGAACATCCGTCGCCGCAGTGCATGCGCGCAGCCGATCCCCTGGAATCAGTCATCCAGTCGACGTCCGACGCGACTCAGGCCCCGGACATCCGAAGGCCGCCGAGCTCAACCGCCCCCTCACAGGTCTTGCGACAGGGGTGATGAGCGTGCGAGCCGGATGATCGGGTACCCCGCCGAGGGGCCGGCTACCAGCCTTGGGGTACGTAGGGGCGGGTCCAGAGCGCGACCTGCAAGGTGACGGCCTTGAACCATGCCTGGTACATGGCCTCCACTTCCTCTTCGGAGTGGCTGCCGGCGGTCAGGAAGGGCCGAATGGTCGCGGTGATGGGGTAGATGAAGGCCACGAGGTAGCGCATCGACACGTTCGGTACGGAGTCCACTTCGTCGGTCCGGTTCTTCTTCTCCGGTGTGTGGCGTACGGCGATCTCCTCCTGGTAGGCCAGCCAGGTGGCGTCGTACGGCCGCGTGCAGGTGTCCTCGATCCACTTGCCGAAACGTGGGCGCACCGCGTCGAGATAGGCCTGGATGGGCTCTCCTGCGGGCGTGGAGAAGTAGGCCACGAGGTGCTCGTGTGATCCCACGAAGCCGTACCAGACGTCGAGCACCTCTTCGACCTGGTCCTTCAGGACGTCCCAGGCGTGGCGCAGCGCGGCCTCGTCGGCCTCGCCGAACAGGACGGCGGCCTTCAGCCTGTCGAGGTCTTCCAGCGCCACCGGCGATGCCGGAAGGTCCGGGTCACCGAATCGGTAGCCCGGAATGGTCCCCTTGCTCATTGCTGCCTCCAGACGTTCGGAAGACCCTTTGCGAACCTAGGCCGGGCTGCCGCTTGCCGCCATCGCTGGCGGCCATCAGTGGTTCTCGGCAGGCCACAGGCCCCGCAGCGCCGGCGTGACGTCTCCCCCCAGCCCCACCACTGACGGTGACGGGGCACGCGCGGCACCTGGGGTCGCCTTGGGAGTTGCGGACTTCGGCGTACCAGCTGGCTGAAGGGGCACCACCGGTCGGCGCTCTGGCATGCCGACCGGGCGTCGTCGGCGCCGGAGCAGCGCCAACGCTGTCCCGCCGCGGCCCGGACGCCGCATAGGACCACGGCGGCTGTCCCGACGGGCACTTCGCCGTCCCTCCACGCAGATGCGCTGAGGCCACCGGTGTCGGCCCATGCGCGCTGCGGCGACGCATCCTGTTACGGGCCAAAGCAACACGCCACAATGGGCAGTGGCAGACCGTCAGCCGACTGGCGGTCATGAGCTTTGAGGTGAGGGGGCGACATGTCGCAGGGGTGGAAGATCACGGTCATCGTGCTGGCAGCGGCCGGAGTCATCTCCACGCCGCTGATCTGGCTGCTGGACAGCCCCGATGCGGGACAGATGGTCGGGGCCTCCATCCAGGCAGGCGTCGGCATCGCGGCCCTGGTCTGGGCGCTGCTCCAGCACCCGGGCAACCGCACCGACGACACGGCCTTGCGGACGGGACAGGCCCGCGCCAGCCGCGGGGGAAAAGCCGTCAGCGGTGTGAAGCGCCCACAGGGCAAGGGCAGCGGATCGGCGAAGGCGGAGAGGACCGGAAACGCCACCGCCACCGGCGACGGCAGTAACGCTGTCGCCGGCATCGACTACACCTGAACAGTCCGGTGTACGGATCAAGGCAGGGGGGAACGGCCGCGTGGGCAGAGGACACAAGCGCCCAGAGGGCCCCATGGACACCGCCGATGGGCGGGTAGCGGTAACCGACACCGGCAACGCGTCGGCAGCGTTCGGAGCCACGGCGGTGACCGGCTACCGCGGACCGGTACCAGGGTCCGGCGGTCCCCCCACTGGCTCGGTACGGGTGTCCGGGACCGGGGCCGCGCACGCCACCGAGGGCGGGCTCGCCAACGCCGGATACATCCACCAGGTGAGCGCCGAGCAGCTGACCATGGTGCAGCAACACGGCCCCCGGGAACCAGCCACCTGGCCGCACCAGGTCGGCGTCATACCCTCGCGGGCCCAGTTCTTCCAGCACCGTGCCGAGGTGGAACGACTGCGGTCGGCGATCGAGGGTGGCGGCACCGCTGTGCTGGGCCAGGTTCTGACCGGCATGGGCGGGGTGGGCAAGACCCAGCTCGCCGCCGACTACGCCCGCACTGCCTGGGACGACGACACCGTGGACGTCCTGGTGTGGATCACAGCGAGCGCCCGCTCGCCAGTAGTCACCGGATACGCCCAAGCCGGCGTGGAACTGTCTCGTGCCGATCCCAATGACCCGCAGCAGGCCGCACAGGCCTTCCTGGCCTGGTTGACGCCGAAGGCCGGAGCGGTCTCGTGCCGTTGGCTGATCGTCCTGGACGACGTCGCCGATCCCGATGACCTGGTCGGCCTATGGCCGCCTCCCAGCCCATACGGGCGGACCTTGGTCACCACCCGCCGCCGCGACGCTGCTCTGACCGGGGACGGCCGTCACCTGGTCGAGCTCGGCCTTTTCAGCGAAGCCGAAGCCGTGGCCTATCTCACCGAATCCCTTGCCAACCACGGCCGGCACGAGCCCGCTGATCAGCTCACCGCCCTGGCCTCCGACCTCGGGTACCTGCCTCTTGCCCTTGCCCAGGCTGCCGCTTACCTCATCGACTCCGGTGAAGGCACAGCCGCGTACCGGGAACTCCTGGCCGACCGCGCCACCACACTCGCCGATGCCGCCCCCGACCGGCTCCCCGACGAACAGGACAGCCCCCTTGCCGCCGCCTGGTCCCTGTCCATCGAACGTGCTGATGCCCTGCGGCCCTTTGGCCTGGCTCGCCCCATGCTCCACCTTGCCGCCCTGCTCGACGCCAACGGCATCCCCCAGGCCGTCCTTGCCAGCGAGCCCGCCCTCACCCACCTCGCGCCGCACCGCACCCGAACCGGCCAGGACCGAAGCGCAGAACCGAGCCCGGTATCCACCCGGGAGGCAAAGCTCGCGTTGCGGGCACTGCATCGGCTCAGCCTCGTCGACTACGCCCCCGACCAGGCCGTACGCGTCCACCAACTCATCCAGCGCGCCGCCCGCGACACCCTCACCCCCGACCAGCACCACCATTACGCCCGCACCGCCGCAGACGCCCTGCTGGCGGCCTGGCCCGAGATCGAACGCGACACCGCCCTCGCCCAAGCCCTCCGCGCCAACACCACCGCCCTCACCACGTGCGCCGAAGACGCTCTGTATCGGCCTGACGCCCACGCAGTGCTGTATCAGGCCGGTCGAAGCCTCGGTGAAAGCGGCCAGGCGGCGACAGCGGTCCGTTACTTCCAGCACCTGTCCGACACCACCACGCACCGCTTCGGTCCCGATCACCCCGACACACTTACCGCCCGGTACCTGCTTGCCTACTGGCGGGGGGAGGCGGGGGATGTGAGCGGGGCCGCGGCTGCCACTGAGCAAGTGCTGCACGACATGACGCGGCTCCTGGGCGACGAGCACCCCGACCTTCTCACCATCCGCGGCAACCTCGCCCACTGGTGGGGGGAGGCCGGGGATCCGGCCGGGGCTGCGGAGGTCCTTGCCGACCTGCTCGACGACGAACTGCGCGTGCTGGGCCCGGACGACCTCGAAACCCTCAGCACCCGCAGGTACCTCGCCCGGTGGCGGGGGGAGGCGGGCGATGCGCAGGGTGCCGCCGCCGCGTTGGCTGAGCTGCTGGCCGACGAACTGCGGGTGCTGGGCCCTGACCACCCCGAAACCCTGGAGACGCGAAACCTCCTCGCCTGGTGGCGGGGGATGGCGGGCGATGCGGAGGGTGCCGCCGCCGAGTTCGCCGAGCTGGTGGCCGACCGTGTGCGGGTGCTGGGCCCGGACGACCCCGCCACACTCACCGCCCGGCAACACCTGGCCACATGGCAGAAGAACGCGGGGAATCCAGCCGGGGCTGCGGTGGCCTTGGCAGACCTACTCGAGGATCAGCTGAGGGTGTTGGGACCGGACCACCCCTACACCCTGAATGCCCGAGGTGAACTTGCCAAGTCGCGGGGGATGGCAGGGGATCCAGCCGGTGCCGCCGCCGCGTTGGCCGAACTGGTGGCCGACCGGGTGCGGGTGCTGGGTCCGGACCATCCTGACGCTTTCACCACCCTGGGCAACCTCGCGCACTGGCGAGCGGAGGCAGGGGACGCGGCGGGTGCCGCGAGGGCGTACGAGGAGTTCATCCCCGACTTGGTGCGGACGCTCGGCGAGGCCCACCCCGCCACACTCACCGCCCGGCACAACCTTGCGCACTGGCGGGGTGAGGCCGGAGATGCGGCCGGCGCCGCGACGGCACTCACCGAACTTCTGCCCGAGCTGGAACGGGAGCTGGGCGCAGACCACTCCCTCACTCTCGCCGCCCGGCACAACATCGCCTTCTGGCGGGAAGCACTCACGAACGGGTGACGACACCCCTGACCCCGGCGCGGAGGCACGTCCGCCGAGAGGATCGGACTATGCCAAAGGGAAATGACACTCCTCGGGGCGAGGGCCGCCCCGACGCGCCCCGCAACGCCCAACCACATGAATACGCCCGACCACGGGAAGAGGAGATCGCCCGGATAGTGCGCCTGGGCGAGCGGGAGGGCGAGCTGCGCCCGCCGCTACCCACCGGTGACCGAGGTGAGCGAGCACCAACGCCGGCGCAGTGCTGCGTCGGCGCGTTCAAGATCAGTTCCAGGAGCTCCGACTCGTCGTCGGCCCGGCTCGCCATTCGGGGGCGAGGATCGCCCAGATCTGCTTGTCGTGGCGGATGCCGCCGACGGGCCAGGACTGGCGCTGCACCCCTTCGAGTGTCATGCCGAGCCGCTTGGCCACCGCGGCGCTTCGCTCGTTGTCGGCTCGGCAGTGCCATTCGGCGCGGTGCGCGCCCCGGTCGGTGAAGGCCCAGTCGAGCAGGGCGCTGCACGCCTCCGTGACCAGACCGCGCCCCTCGGCGGCCGGCTCCAGCCAGCAGCCGATCTCGCAGGAGCCCGAAGCGGCGTCGAAGTCCGTGAACATCACGCCGCCCACCAGCGTGCCGTCGAGCCAGATGCCGTAGAGGCGGGCGCCGTCAGCGGCCTTGCGCTCGGCATACCGGCGCAGTGTGCCCCGTGCCCCGTCGAGGTCGTCGGTGACGAAGCTCGGCCCGACCCACGGTCGGATGTGTTCGCGAGCCCGGTCGAGGTGGGCGGCGAACTCCGCGGCGTGCCAGATCTCCAGCGGACGGAGGCGGGCATCGTCCCGTAGAGGGAGGGAGAACATCAATGACCCCACATTCACATAACAAGCGTTACGGCTATGTACCGTAGCAGCATGTCACGCACCAAGGGAGACCACGAGGCCCGTCGCCGCGACGTCTCGGAGGCGGTCTGGCGGGTGTTGGCCGCGTACGGTTTCGGCGGGCTGACCCTGCGCGCCGTCGCCGCCGAGCTCGGCGCCACCACCGGCCTGCTCACCCACTACTTCCCCGTCAAGCGCGACCTGGTCGTGTATGCCCTCGACCTGCTCGCGGAGCGAACCGCCGCGCGCCCCCGGAAGGCCGGCGGACAAGGCCTGGCCGCCCTGAGGGTCGCTCTGCTCGGTGTCCTGCCGCTGACCGCCGACGCCACCGCCGGCAACCGGATCTGGGTGTCATCCTGGGACACCTCGCTCGCCGACCCCGCCTTGAGCGCCGACTACGCCCGCAAGTACGCGCAGAGCCGCCTCAAGCTGCGCGACCTGGTCGCCGCGGCCCAACGGCTCGGCGAACTGCCGGCCGGAGACCCGGCGCACATCGCGGCCGGCGCCCAGTCCTTCGTGCTCGGCCTGACGGTGCAGGCCCTGTTCGACCCCACGGCGTTCCCACCCCATCGCCAGGTCGAGCTCCTTGACGACTACCTGGCGTCCCTGACCTGCCCGCCCTCGTCCCGCGGCGATCACACGGTCTCCGGCTGACGACCGAGCCTCCTCGAAGAGCTGCCCAGGACTCGCGACCCGACTCCGGTCGTCCGCTTCGCGGACGCGCACCAGCTCGAGTGCTCGGATCTGCCGACCGGCGCGCTCGCCCGCCGGCTCAAGGGATCAGTCGCGGCGTCTGTGACCGGGCGCTTCGGCCGGCGGGTATTGCCGACTGGCGCACTCATGCGCGCGTTTCGCGAACGACGTGAGGCCACGACGACAACCCCCATGGGCCGAGGCGCCGCCCTCGGCCCGACACGAACGGCCACACCGTGCGGTCCTGGGCGAGTGTCGGGCGCTGGGCATCGGCGTCAGCTCCGGGCGCTGGGCGTGACGGCCTGACGCTCCACATGTGACGCCTCGGCGGAGGTGATGGCCATGCCGGGGGTACGGGCGCGACGCGTGACCGGAACGAGGAGCGAGGCCAGGGCTGCGCCGAGGAGGAGCAGGGCCAGCAGGCTGAACCCGTTGGTGTAGCCGGAGCCGTAGGGAAGGCCCGAGGGCTGCAGGTGGCTGGTCACCAGGACGCTGGTCACTGCCGCGCCTATGGATCCGCCGATGGTGCGGATGTTGGCGTTCATTCCGGTTGCGGCGCCGGTCTGCTCGGCCGGGACGCTGCCCACGATCAGGTTGGCCATCGAGGCGAAGGCCAGTCCGATGCCGAAGCCGAAGACGCCTGCGACGAGGGCCACCTGCCACGGCCGGTCGTGCCAGACCGCGAGGAAGCCGCAGGCGATCGCGCCGAGCGCGGCACCGGCGGTGAGCAGCTTCTTCGCTCCGAGGACGGGCTCCAGGCGGCCGCTCAGCACACCGGAGAGGAACATCGCGACCAGCATCGGCAGCATGAGCAGCCCGGCCGTGGTGACGCTCGCGCCGAATCCGTAGCCCGCGGAGCTCGGGGTCTGGACGAAGGCGGGGAGGAAGGACCAGATCGCGTACATGCCCGCGCCGAACAGCAGCCCCGCGAGGTTGGTGGTCCACACCGCGGGCAGCCGCATGATGCGCAGGTCGATCAGCGGGGAGCGGGAACGCGCCTCGGCGAGCAGCCACAGCGCGAAGAGCACCACGGCGGCGGTGAAGAGGCCGATCACCCGGGCCGACGTCCAGCCCCAGTTGGTGGCCTGGCTGAGGGGCAGCAGTAGAGCTACCAGCCATCCCGAGAGCAACGCGGCGCCGAGCCAGTTGACGCGTCCCTTGGCCCGGCTGGGCGACTCCGGGATGAAGCGGAGGGCGATCAGCGCGGTGACCGCGACGATGCCGACCGGGAGCCAGAACAGCCAGCGGTAGTCGAGCGCGGACACGATGGGGCCGGCTGCCACGATGCCGACGCCGCCGCCCGCGGCGATCACGGCGGACAGGTTGCTGATGCTGGGGCTCACCTCGGCCGCGGCGAACTCGTCGCGGATGATGCCGAAGGACAGTGGGAACAGTGCGCCGCCGATGCCCTGGACGACCCGGGCGAGGATCAGGACGCCGATCGTCGGTGCGAGCGCGGCGAGCAGGCAGCCGAGTGTCAGGGCCACCAGCACGGCGACGAGTGTGCGCTTCTTGCCGATCAGGTCGCCGACCCGTCCGAGGATCGGCGTGAAGATCGAGGCGGACAGCAGGTATGCCGTCATCACCCAGGTTGCGGTGGACTGTGAGGTGTTCATGGCGTGCTGGACGGTCGGCAGGGCCGGCGCGATCAGCGACTGGAGCATGGAGAACACGCCTGCACCGGTCGCGAGGACCACGAAGGTGAGACGGGTGGAGGTGCGGGCACGGGTGGAGGTGCGGGGCATGTAGAGCCTTCCGAACAGGATGCGGCCGAGGTCATCCGGCCGCGGTCGTACGGGCTGGGCGGGCTGCAGGGCAGCGGTGGGGGAGTCCGGCGCCGGCTCGGGGCGGTCGCCGAGGATTCGGTTGATCGGCCGTGCGGGGCAGTGCACGGCGGAGTATGTGATCAGGCAGGGGCACGAGCGCCTCGGCGATGCGTGCCGCGACACGTCTCGACCGGGAGCGCACCCCGACTGGTAAAGTGGAGGTATGCCTCCACTGTAGCGGAGGTGACCCTCCACTTCAACTTGTCGCCGGCCCGGGAGGCAGCAGTGACAGCCCAGCCGTTCCCCGTCAGCGAGATCGTCGCGTCCCAGCGCCCGCACCGCAGGGACGCCGCACGCAACTACGACGCCCTGCTCGCCGCCGCACGCGAGGCCTTCGCGGAGAACGGCGCTGAGGCGTCACTGGAGGACATCGCCCGCCGCGCGGGCGTCGGCATCGGCACGCTGTACCGAAACTTCCCCACCCGCCGCCACCTCTTCGAGAGCGTCTACGCGGACGAGGTGAACGCCCTCTGTCGGGTGGCGCAGGAGGTCGCAGAGCTGGAGCCGTGGGAGGCACTGACCTCGTGGCTGTGCCGGTTCGTCGACTACAGCGTGACCAAGCGGGCCATCCGCGAGGCGCTGAGCAACGAGTCGGACATCTTCCTGGCCTGCCGCGAATCGATGTACCAGGCCGGCGGCCCGCTCTTCGAGCGCGCACAGAAGGCCGGGCAGGCACGTGCGGACATGGCCTTCGACGACCTGCTGCGGATGGTCGCCGGGATCACCGCAACGAAATTCCCCGACGACGCACAGCGCGACCGCGTCCTGGCGATCGCTCTGGACGGGGTGCGGGCGGCGCGCTGACGCGCGCATGCGACTCGTTGGGCGGGTGAGCGGTCGCAAACCCCGCCTCCCGGCGCCACCGACACGTCAGGAACATCCGACGCCAGCGCCCCCGACAGGCGACCGGCGGGAGGGACGATCAGTCGCGGCCGGCTGCCCAGCTCGGCTCGACCCGCCTGCGACATGAGATGGCTTCGACTGATCGGCGGCCGTGCGGTCACGCGTGGGCACCAGGGTGCCGTCCACCACGATGAGCACGGCGTCCGTTCGGAACCGATTGTGCGGCTGCAGCGCGAGACGCGGACCGATCTGGTCGATGATGCGGTCGACGCCATCACCGTGATCACACCAGGCAGCCGTGGTCATTCCGCTCGGCTCCTCCGCCCCGGAAATGGCAGGTCTTGGCGGAGCCGGCAGTGCGGACAGGACGGCCTTTCAGGCGTCGAGGAACGGATCGTGTGCCTCAGGTGATACCCAGGCGCGCCAGTACTCCGCTTCCGGCAGGGCTGGGAGGGCCTGAGCCGCCACTGAGCGGCGACCCCCACGTGGGGTCATGCCATGGGCTCCCGGCTGAGTGCTCGAGCAGGTGTTGTGCCGTGATCGGGGCGGTATCCTGCGGGGCCCCTACCGCAATCAGAGCGGCGGTGAGCCTCGCCGTCGCCTCGTCCGGTAGGGCATGCTCGGTGAGCAAGGGAAGCAGCAGCAGGAGGCGGGCAGCTGGGTCCTCGATCCCTTCGGCAATGGAGCTCGGACTGTCGACGATGCGGAAGAGTTCGTGCCACCTCAGTGAGTCACCCACCAAGTCCCCCTCCCAGCTGGCGATTTGCCGGGCAGTACTCCAGCTCGGATGGGTGAACAGGTAGTCGACGCCACAGTCGCCGACAAGGTTGCGGTAGACCACCACGGCCTCGTACCCGCCCTCAACAGGCACCCGGAACACCGGCCACCGCTCCGGGTCCATGAGCACCTCGGACATGGCATCGACATCAGCTCCGTCATCGCCGAACCACTCCGGCACAGCACCCGCATCGCGACAACACGGGCCCCACAAGTGGTGTGACCAGAAGCCCGGACGGGCGGCCAGTGGCTCCCCGGCAACCAGCGGGCCGCCGTTGTATCCCTCGATCAACACCCTGTAAGCCTGCCATTTGCTCCATCGGTTCGGGCACGGCAGGGGTAGCCGCGACGCTGACGACGCCGGTCGGCTACGTGGATTGGCGACCATCTCGGCTTCCACCCTCTGGTGTGTTTCCTGGCCAACACCGGCGAGGGCATGTCCGGGCAGCTGCGGGCCGGCAACGCCGGAGCCAACACCGCCGCCGATCACATCGCGGTGCTGGACGACGCGCTCGCTCAGCAGGGTCACCTGGGCGGCATGCGGTCGGTAGGGTCGCAGGCGAGGCCGTTCTTGTTCGGATCGAGCCGTAGCGGGTCGTCGACACCGTTGACCTTCAACGGCAGCTTGAAATCGTGTGTGCTCAGCCATGTGCAGCGGGCCTTCGGGGTGGCCTTGACGGTGTCCGGGAAAATGGTCGGGACGCAGAGGCCGGGGGTGCCGTAGCGGTTGTCGCAGCCGGAGACGCGGACGCCGACCGGTGCCGAGGCGCGCTTCTTCCCGGGCTTTCGGGGCTGGTTGGCCAGGTCCCTCGCGAAGTCGTGGATGTGCGGGGAGGGCTGGTCGGCACCGGCCGGCGTGGAGCGCAGCGCGGCGGTGCTCCCCTGGGCGTCCAGGTGGACCCACTTCGCGACCGAGGGAACGCCGTTCGCGTCGACCGTGAAGAGCATGTACCAGCCGGGCGGCGCCAGGTTCGGGTTGCTGGTGACGTTGAGGTCGATGGTGTTTCCGTCGACTGTCAGCGGCAGGTCGACGTAGCGCTGGTTGGGGTCGGACGAGTGGGTGACCGCGGCCGGGCGGATCAGTTCGGCCTTGGTGATGGTGCGGTCGACGGTGATCCGCTGGGTGCTGCCGTATGTCCAGTGGCTGTCGGCGATCGAGGTGATCTGTGGCCGGGGGCCCTTGAAGAGGTACGCCGGGGTGTAGATCGACACGTTGTGGTTCCAGGTGCCGTTGCCCGGGTTGTCGCCGGTCGCCATCACACGGCCGTCCGGCAGCAGAAAGGCCGAGGAGTGGTAGCCGCGGGCCTCGGGGTCGGCGGCGACGGAGTCGAAGGTCTCGGTCTGCGGGTCGAAGAGCGAGGCCTCGTGGACGGGGTCGGCCCGGTTGTGCAGGCCGCCGCCGGTCTCCAGTACCTTGCCATCGGGCAGTAGCACGGCGGAGACGTACATTTTGCCCTGGTTCCCGGTCTGTGCGACCGGGCCCGTGCCGAGGTCGACGGTGCCCTGGGGCAGCGGCGGGCCGGGCGAGTAGACGGGGTTCGGCAGCTTGAGGTCGATCAGGTCGGTGAGCCGGCTGGCGTCGGGATTGGTCTCGATGTTGCCGCCGCCGATCGTCAGCACCCTCTGGTCCTGGGCCGGGGGCAGTAGCACGCTCGCGGACTGGTCGCGCTCGTCCTTGTTCTGCAGACCGCTGATAGGCGTGATGGTGTTGGCGGTGTAGTCGTAGACCGCGGAGCCGGTGCCGGGTGTGCCGTTGCCGAAGACATGGCTGCCCGAGTAGAAGAGCCGCCCGTCCTGCATCAGGATCATCGACGGGTACAGGCCCCAGTACGACCAGGTCTGGTTCACCTGCCACAGCGGGAGCCACTGCTCCTGGTCGGCGGACCACCTCTCGGCGGTCACCGAGCCGGTGGAGTCCTCGCGCAGGCCGCCGAAGGACAGCACGTCGCCGTTGCCCAGGGCGGTGGCCGAGGGGTACCAGTGGCCGTCGTTGAGGTCGTTGGTCTGCGTGTAGCTCTCGGTGTCCGGATCGAAGACGTAGCTGTGCTTGAAGCCTTCGTAGCCGTGCGAGCCGTTCGCGGCGGGGTAGTCCTTGTTGCCGCTCATCACGAGCACCCGGCCGTCGGACAGCTGCACATGGCCTGAGCAGAACATGTCGTCGGGGGTGGGGATGACCTTGTACGTGCCGGCCTGGGGGTCGTAGACGGCGGAGGTGAAGGTGCCGGCCGCGAAGTTGTCGGTGTCGTTGCCGGAGCCGGCGATGAGCAGCACCTTGCCGTTCTTCAGCACGACGGAGTGCATCGAGCGCACCGGGTTCTGCATGGGCAGGACGTCCCACTTGCCGTCCTCGCACTGCGCGGGAGTGCCCGTGCAGACGGGCCCGGGGGTGGTCCCGCCGACGAGTTCGGCCATGTAGTCGTCGGTGGTGACGCTGCCGACGCCGTAGACCGACACGCCCCAGGTGAGCTGGTCGGTGCCGGGCGGGACCGGCGGGGTGCGCACCTCGGCCTTGTTCCACGCGGTGCTGACGGGCGGGTTCATGAGGTCGGTCCAGTACTGCCAGCCCAGCGTGGTGTCGTGGCGGAAGAGAGTGACCGAGGTGTCGGCGGTCGTGGACTTGTACCAGACCGACAGGTCGTACTGCTGACCAGCCGTCACATGCGGTGCGCAGTCGGCGGCCTCGGTCATCATCGCCTTGCGGTCGCCGTCGGCGCGGCGGGTCAGGGCGACAGTGACCGCATTGCTCCCGGTGTGGGCGTCGGAGGTGGTGGTGAAGGTGAAGTCGTTGTCGCCCCAGCCGGACTTCTCCCAGCAGGCCGGCATGTCATCGGTGCCGGCGCTCTCGAATCCGGGGTTGATGACGAGGTTGGTGCCGGCCTCGGCCTCCTGCGGGACCGACAGCAGGACGAAGGGCGCTGCCACGGCGGCGAGGATGAAGGCGGTGGCGGCCGCGAACGGCCCGCGTACGCTCCTGGGCATCAGGCCTCCTCGATCGTTGTGCGGCCCCGGCTGCTGCGGCGCGGCAGGTAGACCAGCATTTCGGTGCCCGCAAAGCGCAGGACGAAGGTGACCAGCAGCGCGAGCGCCGTGGCCGTGAGCACGTCCACGTCGAGGCGGCCGACGAAGACGGCGATCAGCGGGATGCGCAGCAGCAGATCGGCGTTGGCGAGCAGCGCGAACCGGCCCGCCCGGTCCGCCCAGTGGCGGTGCCGGCGCCGGTCGCGGAAGAGCAGCGACTCGATCAGCAGGAAGTTCCACAGCACGCCGAACTGGTTGGCGACGATCTCGGCCGGCACATAGTGCACACCCAGGGCGGTGAGCACGGCCAGCGCCGCCAGGTTCGGCACGAAGCCGGTGAGCCCGATCAGGCCGAAGACCAGCGTCCGCGCCACCGGGGACGCGGTGCGCAGCGCCACCAGATGGGCGAGGAAGCGCATCCCCTCCCGCGCGGTCGACTTGGAATCGCCCGCGTACCGGTTCTGGAAGACGAAGGGCACCTCGGTGACGGAGCGCGGACTGCAGCGCACGGCCAGCTCCAGCAGGATCTTGTAGCCGAGCGGGCGCAGCGCGCCGCTGTCCCGCTGGTCGCGCACCGCGTCGCGGCGGATGGCGAAGAAGCCGCTCATCGGGTCGCTGATGCCGCGCAGCGCCTGCGGGAACAGGCCCTTGGTGAGCCAGGTCGCGCCGCGGGAGACCGCGACCCGGTACGCCCCGGCCAGCCCCATGCGGCTGCCGCCGCCGGTGTAGCGGCTGGCCACGACCAGGTCGGCGCCCTTGCGGGTGCCCGCCTCGACGAGTTCGGGGACGAGGGACGGAGGGTGTTGCAGGTCGCCGTCCATGACCACGACCCATTCCGCGCGGGCGGCCTTCAGGCCCTCGACGACGGCTCCGCCGAGACCTCCCACCGGGGTGTCGCGGTGGATGACGGTGACGGGGAACGGGCAGTCGCGGGCCACCGCTTCGGCGATGGCGGGGGTGTCGTCGGTGCTGTCGTCGACGAAGACGACCTCGCAGCCGGTCAGCCGACCGGGCAGGGACGCGCCCAGCCGCGCCAGGAGTTCGCGGATGTTGCCGGCCTCGTTGAAGGTGGGGATGACGACGGTGACGGTGCCGGGCGCGGCCGGCGCTCCGACCCGCAGATCCTGGTCGTCGATCTCCTCCGTTCCGGTGCTGAACACGCTCACCCGGTGCCTCCGGCGATGCGGCGGATCTCGATGCGGTCCTCGCCCAGGCCGAAGACCGCGACCGGAGTGGAGTGCTCCAGTGCAGCCCTGACGGTCGGCAGATCGACGGCGTCCCGGCGCACCGTCGGGGAGGAGACCACGTAGTCGATGTCCCGCCAGCCGCGGGGCAGCGTCCTGGCGACGGCCGGGTCGAGGTCGGCTTTGTAGAACCAGATGGCGCCGTCACCGGGCTGATACCCGGCGTGGACGAGGTCGAGCCACAGGGCGTCGTCCACCAGCGCCCGGGTGCCGCCCGGGTCCGGCACGGCGTCCCGCATCCAGGCGGCGGCCGCCCGGTAGGGGGCATTGGCGTCGGCGGTCAGCGCGGTGCGGTTGCCCTCGTACCAGTGCGGTACGACGTAAGCGGCCGCTGCCGCGGCGAGCACGAAGGTGAGCCCCCAGCGGGTCGCCTTCAGCCCGCTGGGCTCGTCGACCTTGCGGCGCCTGCGCAGCACCGCGTGGGTGACGCTGGCGGCCGCTCCGGCGATGATCAGCGCGAAGAAGGGCAGCGCCTGGATCACGTACATGGCGGGCAGATAGCCCGACGGACGCATGGCGACCAGAGCAAGGGTCGCCACGGCGAGCGCGGGACCGGCCAGCGCCCTGGCCGTCACCGACCAGCGCATGACAGCGAGCAGCAGCACGGCGCCCGCGAGTCCGCCGAGCGGAAGCACGGCGTCGTAGTAGAGCCACGACTCGAGGACGGCGTGCGAGTCGGCGCCCGTGGCGAGGATGAAGCCCGAGCCATCGCGGCTCATCTGGTACTTGATGCCGTCGATCAGCGAGACGTGCCCATTCCCCGGGAACAGCTCACTGTTGAGCAGGGCATAGAGCGGATACCCCAGGCCGCTCAGCCCGCAGGCGGCCACCGCGCCGGTCACCGCGAACTTGCGGGTGTCCCGGTGGCTGTGCCGCCACATCGTCACCAGCAGCGCCGGCAGTACGACCAGCATCGTCTCCTTGCTCAGAACGCCAACGGCGCCGGCCAACCCGGCCCCGAAGTGGTGCCATAGGTGCCGGCTGGGGGACGCGGCCAGGCAGAACGCCAGCAGCATCCACATCACCGCGACGTTGTCGAGGAAGATCTCCCGCTGCAGCATCACCGACAACGGCGAAAGGCCGAACAGCGCCATGCCGAGCCCGGCCGCCCAGCGTGGCAGGCCCAGCCGCCGCGCCAGTACGAACAGCAGCACCGCGCTGATCCCGCTGACCAGCAGCATCGCGTAACGCATCGTCGCCACCGTCATGGTGGACGGGTCGATCAGCGAGGCCGGCCACGTGATGAGCGCGATCTGGATCCAGCCGGCCGGCGGGTGGTCGTACCAGTAGGTGTAGTGGGCCAGGCCCATGCCCTGCTGGACCGACCAGGCCTGAGCGATGTAGGTGCCCTCGTCGTCGCTGA
This sequence comes from Streptomyces sp. NPDC002133, assembly GCF_040296405.1. Taxonomy (NCBI): domain Bacteria; kingdom Bacillati; phylum Actinomycetota; class Actinomycetes; order Kitasatosporales; family Streptomycetaceae; genus Streptomyces; species Streptomyces sp. NPDC002133. The sequence continues at coordinate 41,692 of NZ_JBEOXF010000059.1, forward strand.
ACGTCGGGAAGCGCGTGATGTTCCAGCCCTGGACGGTCAGGATCACCGTCAGCAGGGCGCCGCACAGCAGCAGATCCGGGCGAGAGGTGCGGAAGCGGAATCGTGGAGCAGGGTTCTTCGCGACGGCGTGGGCGACGCCACGCGGCGCGGGCACAGCCGCGGTGGGCAGAGTAGCGGCGGGCCGGGTGACGGTCACCGGAGCACGTCCTTCCGGGTCGCTTCGGTGAGATGGGCGCCGACGTGATGGGTCAGCTCCCAGTCGTTGCGGCCGCGTTGCTCCCGCCACACCGCGCGCGTGGCGGCGCCGGCCAGAAGGAGCTGGTAGAAGGGGCCGCCCACGATGAGTTTGAGGTAGTGGACGAGACGTACCGGCAGGGCGTACTGGCGGCCGAAGTCGTGCAGTCCGACGATCTCGAAGACGAAGGTCACCATGGCGGCCAGGGCGGGCAGGAAGGTGACCACTGCGACGCCGACCGGGACGTCGAGGAACACCGCCACCGCGACGTTGACCGGGATGATCACCCCGGTGAACGCCTGGAAGAACGGCGTCATCAGGGTGTAGCGGGCGAGCATCCGCTGCCCCAGGGTGGGCAGTTGCTGCCAGTCCCTTTTGCGGTACACCTGGAGGAAGCCCTGGTTCCAGCGGGTGCGCTGCTTCATCAGGCTCAGCAGCGTGCCGGGCGTCTCCTCGCGGGTGACCATCTCCGAGTCGTACGCGACGACCACTCGCTTGCCCTTGCTGGACAGCCGCACGCCCAGGTCACAGTCCTCGGCCAGGCAGTTCTCGTCCCAGCCGTCGGCGTCGCGGAGCACTTCGGTGCGGACGAAGACGGTGTTGCCGCCGAGCGGGATGAACCCCTTGAGGGCGTGCAGGTGCAGCCGGCTGCGGAACCAGAAGAAGTACTCCAGGCAGTTGCGCAGGCTGTACCAACTGGAGTGGAAGTTGATCAGCTGGACCCCGCCCTGCACGACGTCGGCGCCGGTGACGCGGAAGGCATGGTCCACGTGGGCGAGGAGGGCCGGATGGACCTGGTCCTCGGCGTCGAAGACCCCGATGACGTCGCCTCTGCAGTACGGCAGCGCGGTGTTCAGGGCCTTGGGCTTGTTCTTGACCGCGTTGGTGTCGACCACGACACGGACCCGGTCCGGGGCGACGGCCGCGACGCGCTCGGCGACCTCGGTGGTGCCGGGGTCGTCATGACCGACGATGACGAGGATCTCGTAGTCGCCGTGCGTCGATGTCAGCAGACCGTTGACGGTGTGCTCCAGGACCGCCTGCTCGTGCCGAGCCGGCACCAGCAGGGAGAAGGACAGGCCCGCGTCCCCGTCGGGCCGCGCGAAACGGGTGGCCGCCAGCGTCTCCGGCGTACGCCAGGCATGCATCTGCCACCAAAGAGTGAACGTCGCCATCCAGAACAGCACCAGCGACGTGGCGGTGATGAGCGCGGAAAGCAAGAAGAGCCCTTCGGGTGGGCTGTTGAGCGCCACAGCTGTGAACGGATCCCCATGGGCTGGTGCCGTCGCGGAGTCGGCAATGAGAAATCTGGTCATGCTCTCGTTTCCTCGTCGCATGCGCGCGCCCCGGGCGCGTACCTGCGAAATACGGGAATCCGCACGTCACGGCAGATTTGGTGTGTGGTGGTGGTTCTGTGTACGCGGCTGAATCGCCCTGCACGCCGGTCCGCTGGGACGGAGACAGAAAAGTAGAACTAAACGATTCGGCGATCCGTCCGGTCGGCGCGGACTACTACGTCAGGGGTCGGCGACCGCCTCGGGACCCCAAGAGGTCCAGGAAATTGCTCAGAGTGTGCCGATGGCGGTGCGATTGACCACTTGTGCACCCCAGGCGCTTTCTCCGTGCGGCCTCACCTGCGACGCAAGCCGAGCGGATCCGAGTGGCCCGCGCCCTGCGACTGCCCTGGTACTGCAACCGGAAGCGGCCTTGCCCTTAAAATGGGAAGCTTGCGTATTCGCGGGCTCGTCGCGAAGGCGTCCTCCGGGACAACCTGAGGCATGGCCGGCCGTTTCCTCCGCCCATTGGCCAGGACCTCGGGGCTGGAAGCAGCCCCGCGGACTCGCTGTCGAGTTTTTGCGCGTCGAGCATGGTGATTCCTCTTCGTGACGGGCACTGGAAGGCGTATTCGGGCACACGCAACCCTGTCCGGCATCATTGGACGATGTGTCCGGCGGGATTGGACGCTAGTTGCTGTGTGTACTGCCATGCAAGCCGCTCCTGCGGGAGATTTCCGCGTCGATTTCACGGAATGGAGAAACCAACAGGTGAGCGGCTCATTGGTCCTGCACGGCCATCGGTGGACGTGGACTCGGGCTCACTCGTACGAGTCAGTCCAGGCCGCTGCTTGAGCAACACCTTCCACCTGGAGGCCTCCATCGCTCAGCGACGGCTCGGCGTCCACCGGACCGGCCGGGCCCCCGGCCGGGCTGGCTGATGCTCCTCGATCGCCGACTCCCGCAAGTGACGGTCCCTGATCTGCGTGAACGTGGATCGGGGCCGTTGTTGTGCGCCGGTCGTTGTCGTCCGCCGCCATCAGCGCCATGGCCCGGAGGAACTCAGCCGTTTTGGCTGCAGCCCTAGCTAGCGTGGTCCTGCGGCGTGCAGCGGTGACCCACCGCCTCCCAGCCGGCCTGCCCGCTGGAAGACATCCCGGGCAAGAGGAACAAGACCCTGCCGGGGCCGACGTGAAAGAGGAACAACACCATGACCGATGTACAGGGATCCACCGTCGACATCCCCACTGCGGACGGCACCGCGGACGCCTACTTCGTCCACCCCGGCGACCGTGCCGCCCGCCCCGCCGTCCTGTTGTACATGGACGCGTTCGGGCCGCGGCCCCAGCTTCGTGCGATGGCCGACCGCCTTGCCGCGGCCGGCTACACGGTGCTCGTACCCAACGTCTTCTACCGCCATGGCCGGGCCCCGGTGGTACCGCTGCCAGACGTCATCGGCAGCGACAACCGTGCGGGCTTGTTCGAGCAGCTCCTCCCGATGTTGGGCGAGCTGAACCCCGATGTGGTGGCCTCCGACGCGGACGCGTATCTGACCTGGCTGCGATCGCGGCCCGAGACCGACGGCGCCCCGGTCGGCATGACCGGTTACTGCATGGGCGCCCGCCTCGCCCTGCTCACCGCGGGCAGCCACCCCGACCAGGTCACCGCCGCGGCCGGCTTCCACGGCGCCGGCCTGGCCACCGACGCCCCCGACAGCCCGCACCTGCTCGCCGACAAGATCACCGCAGAGTTGTACTTCGGACACGCCGACCACGACGCCGGCAACCCGCCCGAGCAGCAGGCCCGCCTCGACCAGGCCCTCACCCGAGCCGGAGTCCGCCACCACGCCGAGGTGTACACCGGCGCTGTCCACGGCTTCACGATGGCGGACACCGAGGCGTACGACCAGCAGGCGGCCGAACGCCACTGGAGCGCATTGCTGGACCTGTTCAGCCGCAACCTGTGACGGCAACCAACGACCGACGCAAGGGGGATGGCGGGTGAACGGCTGGACGGGTGAGGAGTGCGGCGACGCAGTGCCCCCAGTCCGGGGAGGAGACCACGGCCGCCGCGGTGCGCCTCCACGCACGCCCGGCCGGACACCGCCGGGGCCGGCGGCAGCCCCGGGTGCTTGACGAGGCAGGACGCTGACCGTGCCGATGCTGCTTGCGTTCCCGCCTGCGATGTGGGGAAAACGCGGTCCGCCGCTCTCTCCGGGATCACCGCACCTGGGCGCGGCACGCGCTCACCCGGAGCGCACATGTCCTGCCTCGCCGACACGGGTGCGGCGTGCGGGTAGACCGAACCGAAGTGCTGCCATGCGGGGGTGGGCCGGTAGGCCCGAGTGGCCTGTCGGGGCGTGGGAAGTCCCCGACAGGCCATGTGGTTGCCGTGTTACGGCAGGATCTGGATGGTGTCGCTGACCGGGCGCTCGCCCGCCGCGTCGGACGGCATGTTGACGACGGAGCCGCCGACGACCATGGTCGTCGAGCCGCCGCCGTCGAGGTTGAGGGCCTGGATCGCACCGATTGAGCGCATGAAGCGGGCTGCCTCGCCGAGGGTGAAGCCCTCGCTCACGCCGGGCCGGCGGCCGTCCACGGTGACCAGGAGCAGTCGGCCGCGGGCGTCGATGCCGGCCAGGGTGCGGGGCTGGCGGACGTTGGACCATGCGAAGCCGAAGGAGAGGTCCAGCGGGTCGAGCGTGCCCTCGGTTGCGGCGTCGATGTGGATCCGGCCGTTCTCCACGAGGGTGGGTGCGGCGCTGACGATGCTGTCGTCGGGGCCGAGCCTGACCTGCCGTCCTGCGGAGTCGCGTACGACCTCCTTGATCGCCACCGTACGGCCGGTGCGGGCGTGGCCGGTGAGCCACTGGGCCGCGCCGCCGATGCCCTGCAGAACGGCGCCGCCCGCCGGGACGCTGCCCCCGCGCTCGCCGACGGACACGACCCGTCCGCCGGCGTCCAGGACGACCTGGGTGCCCGTGCCCTGGGGGAGCGGGGCTGCGAACGAAGGCGTGAACTTCACCAGGTCGTCGGCGATCGTGCAGGTCGTGTCGTGGCGGGGCCTGTCGGTGGGCACGGCTCCAGGACGGCCGCAGTTGCGGACCTTGCCGGGAACTCGGTTGATGCCCTGCACCGCGTACGAAGCGGCCCCCGCCCGTACGGTGACGGTGGTCGACAGGTCGGCGATCCGGGGGCGCCTGCCGCCGTCCGCGAGGATCAGCGCGGCGCGCGAACCGACCGCCATCGACTCCAGCCTGCCGTCCACGGCGGAAATGCCGGCCACCGTGCCCTGGACACCGTCCGCGTCCGAGGTGATGAAGAAGCCGCCGTTGACGCCGACGAGGGAGCCGAGCTTCGCCGAGACCGCGGAGGTGCGCTCGCGGTCGGCGACGTTGCCGCCGTTGCTCGTCTCCACCGTGCCGTGGAAGCGTGCCGGGTCGATGACGGTGACGTGGACCTTTTCGGCGTCGGGGGCCTGCCGGCCGTCATAGCCGGACCAGTCCACCGCCGTACGGAGACCTGCCGCCGTCACTGCCGTGCCGGCCGTGTTCGCCTCGGCCTGGGTGGCGTACGAGCCGACGCGGACCTGCCAGCCCATCGTGCCGTGGGGGGTGTCCGTGTACGTGTCCCACACCACCTCTTCGATCCGAGGCTCGAACCCGGCGCGACGCAACTGCTCCGCAGTGGCGTCCGCCCAGGCGCGGTCCCCGAGCGGGGCCCACGTGGCTGCACCGGTAAGCCGGTTGGTGGCCGGAGCCTGGACGGTCACGGTCCAGACAGGTGTGGAGGTCTCGTCGTTCATCACGCCGGTGCGGACCTGAACGCCGGGCGCCACGTGCTGTGTCGTCCACCGTATCCCCGTCGGCGCGGAGGCGGACGTCGAGGAGGATGCCGAGGCGGTGCCCTGCGGAACGGCGGCGGCAAGCAGCAGGGCGACCCCCAGGGCGGCCCTGCGCCATCCGGCGTGCCTCATCCCTCGCGCTGTTTGGTGCGTTCGTACGGCTGCGTTGGACATTGGACTCCCTGACGGTCGCAGTTCCGGGGCGGCACATGAACCCTGGCCTTCCCATCGGCACATGGCAACCAGATGCGGAGTCGATCACCGTACGTGTGGCGAACTCCCAGAAGAAGCCCAGGTGACAAGTGGTCGACAGGGCGCGCTGGTCGGGCGCAGGCGGACCGGCGGGTAGGGGTGCGCGTCGAAGACGTGCTCCATCAGTCGGCGTTCGTCGCCGCAGGTCGCCGAAGCCGTACTCGTTCACCACGCTCGTCGGGGGCGGGGCGCCTGGCTGGACACGGCGCGCAGCACATCTGGCGAGTGCGCCGCATCAGACAACGTTCGCCCTTTTGTCGGCCGGTGGTGTCAGCTCGTGCTGAGTAGCGCGGCTTAGAGCGCCCGGCAGTAGGCGTGCGTCGTTGATGAGGGCGACCCCGGAAGTCGAGCAGGCACGAGCCATGGTGATCATGGAGTTCTTGACGCTCAG
>NZ_JBEOXF010000060.1:0-47321 GCF_040296405.1 Streptomyces sp. NPDC002133
GATGGGTCCCGTCCGTCAGGGCCCTCGCCGCCGCCCTCGCACGCGCGGCGATCGCGCTGCTCACCGGCCCCGACCGGGCACGGCTGCGGGCCTGCCACGCGCCGCGCTGTGTGCGGTACTTCCTCAAGGAACACCCGCGCCAGGAGTGGTGCAAGCCCTCCTGCGGCAACCGCGCCCGCGTCGCCCGGCACCACGAGCGCCACCGCACCGGCTGAGCCCTTCTGCCACCATGACGCCCCGGGGCACGACCGTCACCAGGTGCGTTCCGGTTCATGCGGACGTGCGTCACGGCCCACCGACGTGCGTCCGTGGAGGGAAGCGGCGCGAGCGCACGGCGAGCGGCTCACCGCCGTGCACACCGCGTGCACCTTCGTCGGGGCGTCCCGCTGCATCGACCCGCCCGGCTCGTCGACGCGGAGCCCGACGCGATCGCGGACAGAGCCCCCTGCACACCCGCGCGCACCCGTCCGGCCGGCCGTACCCAGGTCGGCGTGCGCGGCCCCCGTACACGTACCATGGCCGCATGTCCTTCCTCCGCCGCCGCAGCGCCGCCACTCCCGCCGGCCCGGACTTCGACGTCCTGGCCATGGACCCGGGGGACTGGCCCGGAAACCTGGGCGCGGGTCTGCTGCCCGCGCCCGACGGCAGCTGCCAGGGCGTTTTCCTCCGCTACGATCTGTTCGGCGGCCGCGGTCCCGCGATGATCATCGGTAATCTGCCCGAGGGCTCGCCCGCCCGCGAGCTCGCCGAGGGCCAGGTGCCCTTCGAGGTCGCCCAGCTCCTCGCGGCGCTGGAGAACGACGAGGAGGTCACGGTCACCGGCACCGAGGACGTCCCGGTCATGCAGGGCGACAACCTGCTGATCGTGCGCCGGATCAAGCTCTCCGAGAGCCGCATTTCCTGCGTCCAGTTCGACCGCAGCGACAATGTGCTCGTCACGATCGCCAGCTGGGACCGGCCGATCACCGACGACCTGTACGCGCTGCTCAAGCCGCTGCCCGCGGAGCTCTTCCAGACGGGCTGACCCCGCGGACCCCTGTAGGGCCGCGTGCGGCCCGCCGTGACCACGTCAGAGCGGGCCACCCCCGTGGGTCCACACCCCCGCGACTACACCCGGACGCCCTCCGCGGCCGCAGTCGGCCGGTCCGCGCGCAGCAGTGCGCCGGCCCTGGCCGCGGACATGCCGATCGCCGTGGGCCCGTCGGTCCGCAGCGGCGAACCCGCCCCGCGCCGTACGTCCTCCGCCCCGTAGCGTCGCACGCCCCGGTGCCAGTTCAGGATCCCGGCGACCCAGTCCTCCAGCTCCCGCACATAGGCGTCGAGCGCGGCCCTGCCCTCCGTGTCCAGGCCGAAGTCGTCGTACAGCACGGGTAGTTCATTGCGCTTCACATGCTCGTACTGGCGCAGCCGCGAACGCATCAGATCGTCCGTGATCGCGACAGCGTCCGGATAGCCGCAGCCGAAGAAGTTCTGCACCACCAGGACGATGTTGTGCACCTCGCCCTCGACCTCGATCTCCTTCTGGTACGAGAACAGGTCGTTGAGGAAGGTCGCATAGTCCGCCAGGGAGCTCTCCAGGCTCCGCACCGTCCCACTGCGATAGATCTCCGGCGGAAGCTCACCCTCGTGCCGCAGCCGGCACAGCATCATCGTCAGCTCGGAGCCGAACGTGTGGCGCCGCATCTCGATGTAGTCGACGGGGTCGGGCACCCGGTGCTGCGCCTGGTTGTGCAGCTCCCACAGCCAGCCCTCGAGCATGGTGTCGAGCGCCCCTCGCAGTGCCTGCCTCGCCTCGGGGCCCATCGGCCCGGCGGTCCGCGCCCACAGGTCCGCCAGCGCCCGCTCCATCGGACCGGCCGCCGTCGCGGCTCCCGCGGCCGGATCACCGACGGGCATGCAGGCCTTGAGCCGCTCGGTCGTGACCTTCGCCCCGACGAGGTCGCGCGGACGCCCGAACACCACCGGGTAGTAGTCGTCCCCGTATGTCCCCCAGGTCAGCCACTCGGCGTTGAGCTCCAGCTCCTCGGGCGTCGCGTCCGGGTCGAGGCCCGCCGAACAGAGCGCGAAGTCGAAGCCGGCGAGCATCTGGTCGTCCCAGATGTCGTCCAGCAGACCCATCCGGCCCGCCCAGGCGAGGGACTTCCGCCGCGCGTCGTCCAGATGCGGGCTGAGCGTCAGCGGGAACGGGATGTCGAAGTCCGGCAGCAGCGACGGGCCGGTCTGCCGGTGCGGCACATGGGTGAGCCTGCGCAGCCGCGCACCGGCCGGACGGCCGAACAGCGTCCTGATGTCCAGGGCCGACGTGCCCAGCACTCCGCCGTACAGCGAAGGACCCTTCTCCACACCCTTGTTCATGTAGCGACTGGAGCGCATGTGCCATTCATGGCCGCCGGACTGCCAGTCCTGAAGCCCCTTGGTGTACGCCGCGATCGCCGCGCACTCCACCGGATCGAGGCCCTTCTCCACGCACAGCGCCGGGACTTCGGTCAGTGCGGTGTTCTCGAACTGCTGCAGCCGCGACGTCAGCAGATCGTTGACGGCTTCGGCCGCCTCCTGCGTCGTACAGCCCAGGAACGTCTCGAGGACCAGCACGCCGTTGCTGAGCTCGCCCTCGTTCTCCACCTCGCGCTGGTAGGAGAAGAGATCGTTGCGCAGATGCACGGCGTCCGCGAACGCCTCGGTCAGCACCCGCAGCGGCCGGGAGCCGGCCGCCTGCGCGGGAACCTCGGCGCCCGCCGCGTACTCGACGAGACCCGCCGACCAGGGTGCCCCGCCGACCTTGCGGCGCATCTCGATGTACTCGACGGGATTGGAGACCCGCCCCTCGTTGATGTTGTCGAGTTCCCACAGCGACTCGTTGAGGAGATGCTCGGTCGCCCGCGCGAACCGGGCCCGCCAGGCGGGTGACATGCTCGGCACCGTCCGCGCCCACAGATCCGCCAGTCCCGCCTCGACCTGGTTCGTCGCCTCCGGCGTGCCCTGTGCCGAGTCCGCCGGCATGAACGCCGGCAGCCGGTCCAGATACGCCTTGCCGCCCGCCCGGTCCCCGCTGCGCTTGAAGACCTCCAGAAAGTGGTCGTCGAAGAAGAACACCCACACGTACCAGTCCGTCACCAGCGAGAGCGCCTCGGCGGAACAGTCCGGGTGGGTGTATGCGCACAGCAGGGCGTAGTCGTGCGCGTCGAGATCCTCCTGCTCCCAGATCCCCGACCCCTCCAGCATGCCCATGCGCCGGGCCCACTCACGGGTGTGCGCTCGCGCCACATCGACATGGGGGTTGAGCCGCGCCGGATACGGTACGTAGAAATCCGGCAGTTGGAAGGGCTGTGCCATGCGTGCCCGGCCTTTCGGTGAGCGTCCGCGCATGAGCCGCGCGGACCGGTCGCGTACGGGCCAGCCCTACCCGTCGCCCATCCGGCCCACGCGGCCGCGGTGATCACCCGTCCGGATGAACCCGCAGGTACGCCCCTCTTCCTACGTGTTCAGCACCCGCACATCCGCGGCCTTCACGAACGCGACCCGGTGCCCGAACTGGATCTGGTAGTAGAGCTCCTCGCCCCGCACCACCGTGTGATCTGTCGAGTCGAACGTCGTGGCGAAGTAGTACTCGCCCGCCGTCCGCTCGCCGACCACGTACCTCTGGCCCGCGAGCAGCTTGTACGGCAGCGGCGTCACCGCCTGCACCGGCACACCCGCCGGATACGCCGACGCCTCCGGGTAGGCCCGGCCGTAGACCGGCACCTCGGCGAGCCCGTCGCGCGGTGTGAGGACCCTGGCACGCACATTCACTGCCGTCCGTTGCGTACGGGGATTGTGGAACCACGCCTTCTGCCCGAGGTACCAGATCGCCGTCCACTCGCCGCGCCGCTCGGCGACCGCGTACTGCTGACCCGTCGACGCCCTGGCCCCCGTGTCGTTCACCCCGTCCGTGGAGTCCCCGCCGCCCGGCCGCAGACCGATGTCCTTCACCAGGGGCGCGGAAGCGTCCGGCGCGGTGTGCAGCCGCACCGCGCCCGAACCGTGCGGCGCACAGGTGTCACCGGGCTCGGCGCAGCTCGTGTAGGGCGGCTGGTGCTGCGCGTAGTCCGGGCGGATCGTCACCGCGGCGGCGCGCGGACCGGCGGACGGTACGAAGGGCCGCCCGAGGAGGGTGAAGTAGTGCGCCCAGTCCCAGTAGGGGCCCGGATCGGTGTGCATCCCCGGGATGGTCGAGGGCACGGTGCCCGGCACATTGTCGTGGCCGATGATGTGCTGCCGGTCGAGCGGGATATCGTACCGCTGGGCCAGATACCGCACCAGGCGCGCCGACGTGCGGTACATCGCCTCCGTGTACCAGGCGTCCGGGTTCACGAGGAAGCCCTCGTGCTCCAGACCGATCGACTTGGCGTTGACGAACCAGTTCCCGGCGTGCCAGCCGACGTCCTTCAGCCGCAGATGCTGGGCGATGTGCCCGTCGGACGAGCGCAGCGAGTACTGCCAGGACACGTACTCCGGGTCCTGGACCAGCTGGAGCGTGGTGTCCCAGCTCGCCTCGGTGTCGTGGATCACGATGTAGTCGATCGACTGCGACGACGGCCGGTTCGCCTTGTCGTGGTTGCCGTAGTCGCCCTCGCCGAACTCCTCGTACGGTGCGGGGATCCACTCGCACGCGACCGTCCGCGGACACTCCGTCAGATCCTCGTCCACGGTGCGCAGTCCGAGACCGCCGGCCGTCGCGGTGTCCGGCCGCAGGGACGTGTCAGCGGGCAGGGCGACCTGCTGGCCGGTGTCGGTGATGCGGTGCTGACCGGACCGCATGACGTCGTAGACATCGTCGGCGTACGTCGTCGCGGTCGCCGTGTCGTCGGCGCCGGAGAAGCGTGCGACTGCCCCGTACCAGTCGGCCGGATCCGCGCTGGGCTCCTCGCCGAGCCGGCGCTGTGCGTCGGCGAGCAGGGCCGCGCCGCCCCGGACGTTCGCGGCGGGGCTGGTGCGCAGCTCCTCCTCGGGGATCCCGGTGAGCTCCGCTGCACGCTCCAGCGTCCGCAGCCGGGCCGGCAGCGCGGCCAGATCCTGGATCTCCGCCTCGAGGGCGCTGCGCGACGCCCGGGCGTCGTCGCCGCGCGCGTCTTCCGCGCCGTGCGAGTGGTGCGGCGCATCGGCCAGCGCGGCCTTGGCGTCGGTCAGATGCATGGGCCCGTACCCGCCGGTGACACTCGGCGCGCCGCCGTGTCCGTCCCAGCGGGACTGGAGGTACGAGACGCCGAGGAGCACACGCTCCGGCACCCCGTACTCGGTGGCAGCGGCGGCGAAACTCCGCTGCAGTGCCCCGGACGCGGACTGCTCCGCGGTCGCGGACGGAGCGGCCGAGACCAGCGACAGCAGCAGGGCCGCCGAGGCCAGAACTGCGCGCGTGCGGGGACTTCTCGGTCGTACGGGGGCGGGTCCTCGTCCTCGCAATGCAGCCTCCTGAGACGGGTGACGCGCGAAGGTACGCGCGGGGCTGGACTCGCCTACAGGGGTAGCGGTTGCGCGACGAGGCGTCAACGAACCCATGGTGGTGGCGCGGTGGCCTGTGACGCGTCATCGGAGTGGACCAATGGCGCCCGGGTGAGAGCGACTTGATATACGAGAACCCCTGCGGCGGCGCCCTGCCCAGGTCGCGCTGTCACCCGTACGGGCGTCGATGTACGCCTCCTTGGAACCACCCCGGAGACCCCTGACAAGGCGCCCCGGAACCTTGGAGACAACAGAGCGCTGCGCGTCCAGTGTGTCGGCACTGGGCGCGCAGCGCTCCCCCCTCACGGCTCGGATCGTCCCCCCGTCCTGGGCGGGGGCACCCCGTCGGGACGCTCCACCATGCCCCTTGGGTCACTTCGCCGTCCCTGACGGTCAGCGAGTGCCGACCGCAGCGCGCACAGCCCGCCGTGCCAGCGCGCAGTCGTCGTGCAGCCGCCGCAACAGCAGCCGCTGCTCCTCACCGGACGAGACGGCGCCGGGCTGTGTCGGTACGGTCCCGGCCGGAGCGGCCTCCCGCATCGTGCGCTGCACAGCCGTCTCGTACGTGCGGATCTCCCGGGTCAGCACCAGCATCAGGTTCACCAGGAACGCGTCCCGAGCGGCGGGACCCGACTTCTGGGCCAGTTGGCTGATCTGCCGCCGGGCCATCGGGGCATCGCCCATGACGGCCCAGAGCGTCGCCAGGTCGTACCCCGGCAGATACCAGCCGGCGTGCTCCCAGTCGACCAGCACGGGACCCGTCGGCGCGAGCAGGATGTTCGACAGCAGTGCGTCACCGTGGCAGAACTGTCCGACGCCCTGCCGCCCGCTCGCGTGCGCGAGGCCGTGCAACAGCTTCTGCAGATCGCCCAGATCGCGGTCGGTGAACAGTCCGAGCTCGTGATAGCGGGCGATCCGCGACGCATAGTCCAACGGCGCGTCGAACATCCCGGCGGGCGGCCGCCACGAGTTGAGCCGGGTGATCGCCCCGAGGGCCGCCCGTACGTCCGCACGTGGCGGAGCCTCCGCAGGATGCCGGGCGAGGGCGGCCGGGCGGCCGGGCATCCGCTCGATGACCAGCGTGCAGTTGTCCGGATCCGCGGCGATGAGCCGCGGCACCCGCACCGGCGGGCGGTGCCGGACGAACGCACGATATGCAGCTATTTCATGCCGGAACCGCTCCGCCCACACCGGCGACTGATCCAGCAAACACTTGGCGACGGCCGTCGCGCGTCCGGTGCTGCCGACGAGCAGGACCGAGCGTCCGCTCCTCCGCAGGACCTGCACCGGATTGAACTCCGGGCAGATCCGGTGCACCGACGCGATCGCGATGCGCAGCTGCGCGCCTTGGGGGCCGGACAAGTCGATTCTCCCGCTGAGCGGTTGGCCGGAGGTCGCCGGCCACCGCCGGGCCCTCGCGGCCGGGGAGGGGTCGAGAAACGGCCTGCCGCCGGCCTGCACGGAGCGCTGCGGCCGGAGCGGGGCGGACACGGAGGACGATGCTGTGTACATGGGCGAGACAGATCCCTTCGTGTGCCGACAAGTCGCTTGCGCGGCCCCTGCCCCGGAGGCCTTCGGCACCCTGGGGAGTGCGGCTCGGGCCGCCGGGGCGGGGTGGCGCGTTCCTACCTGACACCCGCTCGCGGGTGGCACACCATCTGGCGGACCCTGGCGAACCCTGGCGAATAGTCGCCAGCCCTATGACAGGGGGTTACTGTCAACTCAGCCGAGAACCTGGGGGCTTGAAGTGACCGGAGAACCCAACACCCGCCTTTCCGACCTGTTCGGCCTCACCGGCTGGTCCAAGGGCGAACTCGCACGGCTCGTGAACCGGCAGGCGGCGGCCATGGGCCACCCGCAGCTGGCGACCGACACCTCGCGGGTGCGGCGTTGGATCGACATGGGGGAGACCCCGCGCGATCCCGTGCCCAAGGTGCTGGCAGCTCTGTTCACCGAGCGGCTCGGCCGTGTCGTGACCATCGAGGACCTCGGTTTCGTACGGCAGAAACGCACGGGAAAGAGGCGGGACGTCAGCACCACGCAGAACCCTGACGGCCTGCCATGGGCACCCGAACGTACGGCGGCGGTCCTCACCGAATTCACGGGAATGGACCTCATGCTCAACCGACGCGGCTTGGTGGGCGCGGGCGCCGCGCTCGCCGCAGGCTCCGCACTCAGCAGCGCCATGCACGACTGGCTGCACACCGACCCCGCAACCGCCACGGGCGCTCCTCGTGTCGACAATCCCCTGCACGCCGACCCCGCTGGGTTCGACCGCTATGAGGCCGCCCCCATCGGGTCGCAGGAGATCGAGGCACTCGAGCGCTCCGTAGAAGTGTTCCGTGCCTGGGACGCGGCGCGAGGTGGCGGGCTCCAGCGCAAGGCCGTCGTGGGCCAGCTCAATGAAGTGGGCGGGATGCTCGCCTACCACCACCCCGACCACCTCCAGCGGCGCCTGTGGGGCGTCGCCGCCAACCTCGCCGTACTCGCCGGCTGGATGTCCCACGACGTCGGCCTCGAACCCACCGCCCAGAAGTACTTCGTCATCGCCGCCCACGCGGCCCGCGAGGGCGGCGACCGCCCGCGCGCCGGCGAAGCCCTCTCCCGGGCCGCGCGCCAGATGGTGCATCTGGGCCGCCCGGACGACGCCCTCGACCTCATGAAGCTCGCCAAGTCCGGCTCGGGCGAGGAGACCCTCCCGCGCACGCACGCCATGCTGCGCACCATCGAGGCCTGGGCACAGGCATCCATGGGCCGGGGCCAGGCCATGCGGCGCACCCTCGGCGAGGCCGAGGAGCTCTTCGTGTCCGACAAGGGCGATGTGCCACCGCCCAGCTGGATGCAGCTGTTCGACGAGGCGGACCTGCACGGTATGCAGGCCCTCGCCTATCGCACCCTCGCCGAGCACGAGCCGGCCGCCGCGACCACCGCCCAGCGCCATGCCAAGCAGGCGCTGGACCTGCGCGAAGGCGGCCGGCAGCGATCCAAGATCTTCGACTATCTCTCCCTGGCCTCGGCCTGCTTCATCGCCGACGACCCGGAACAGGCCGACCGGTACGCCCGGCTGGCACTGGTGTCGATGGGGGAGACGTCGTCGCATCGCACCTGGGACCGGCTGCGCGAGATGTACCGGCTCACCGGACAGTACTCCGGGTACGCGAAGATCCAGGACCTCCGCGAGGAGATCAAGCTCGCCCTGCCCAACAGCCCTGCCGGCCGCCGGAGAAGCGCGGAGATCTGACCGCATCCGACCCCGTGCGGGACACCTCGCAGGACTTCCTGTCGGCGTGCTGCCCGGCCCAGGCGTGTACCGCCTCGCGCGGAGTTCTGCACGTCGGCGCACGGCAACAACCGACCACAACCGACCTACGACCTCTGAGACCACCGTGGTGGCCCGCCGTGTGCACCGCGCTAGCTGATCCTGGCGACCATCACGCAGGCGTCGTCCTCACGCTCGCTCTCGCCGAACTCCTCGACGATCGCCCGCACGCACTCCTGCGCGCTGCGGGAGACCGCGAAGCGGGAGGCGAGAGCGAGGACACGGTCCACTCCGGACCCGTCGCGCACGTCGGCGCTCCGGGTCAGGCCGTCCGTTTGCAGCACCAGCAGATCGCCGGGGAGCAGGTGCACCTCGGCCTGCTCGTAGACCGCTCCGGGTGTCGCTCCGAGCAGCACTCCCTCCGGCGGCGTCAGCACGCGCCCCGTCCCGTCGCGGAACAGCAGCGGGGCGGGGTGCCCCGCCTGCGCCCAGGAGAGCGTCCGGGTCGCCGCATCGTAGTGGCAGCACAGTGCGCTGCCCAGCGCGGGCTGTGCGGAGGATTCCAGCAGCTGGTTGAGGTGCTCCATGAGCGGGCCCGGCTGGATACCGGCAACGGCCAGTCCGCGCAGGGCACCGAGCAGCATCGCCATCGTCGACGTCGCGGTCACCCCGTGGCCGGTGAGGTCGCCGACGCTCAACAACGTGCCACCGCCGGGCAGTTCGAGCGCGTCGAACCAGTCTCCGCCGATCAGCGCGCTGCTCGCCGAGGGAAGGTAGTGGCCCGCCAGATCCAGGGCCGGGGGCCCGTTCTGGGGGAATGAGAGGGAGCCGCGCCACGACGGCAGGACCGACTCCTGGATCTCGACCGCGATCCGGCGCTCCGTGCAGTCGATGTGCCGCTGGCGTGCGAGCGTGTCCCGCGATTCTCGGACGGCGCGCTGGCTGCGGCGCAGCTCGCTGACGTCCCGCAGCACCGCCCACATCGAAGCCGTGCAGCCCTCGGGGTCGAGGACCGGCTCGCCCATCATGTGGAGCGTCCGGACGCGTCCGTCGGTTCTGACGATACGGAACTCGCCGTCGATCGGCTTCCCGTCGATGAGACAGTCCGTCACCATCGCGGTGAGGAGGGCCTGGTCCTCGGCGAACACCGTCGACGGCAGCTCGTCGAGCGACATCGGGCCGCCCTCCAGCGGCCGCCCGAAGATCTGGTACAGCTCGTCCGACCAACTGACCTCGTCCGACAGCAGATTCCACTCGGCGCTGCCGACCCGGCTGAGCAGCGAGCCGGAGTGCGCGGCCGGCTCCTCGTACGGGCCGGCCTCCTCGTGCGGGCCGGGCTGTTCGTCCTGAAGCTCCTGGTCCTCGGCGTCGGGGGCGGGCGACCGAGCCGACAGACCCTCCTTGAGCTGGCCCAGGTGCGTGCCGAGATCGTCGAGATGATGGACCGCCAGGTCGCACAGCGCCCGCTGCCAGCGCCGCTGCGGGTCGTCCTCGTCCACCACCGCGTCACGCCGCACCGCGTCCACGTCCCCGCGGAGCCTGCGGGTCTGCGAGATCAGCTCGTCCACCGTGCCGCGCGGGGGTGGCTGCGGGGCGGGGCGGTCCGCGAACAGATGGGACGGCATGTCGTACTCCGATACAGGCGCGTCACGGCCAGGGTCTGAGATAAGGACCGGTTACGACTGTTGCACAGGGAGCCAGGGCGCGTAAGGGATTTGGCAACACTCGATACGGTGGTGCTTCTGACATATGTCAACGGCTCCCGGCGAACCGGTCCAGCGGCACTCCAACGAGTCGGTGTGCCCGCGCGTCACGCATCCGTGCGGGCCGATTGCCCGGAGGAACAGCGACAGTAGCGGGGAAACGGGCTACTTCCCGGTACGCCGCAGCCGCACCACCGGGATGTCCCGCTGCGTGCCCTGCCGGTAGCCGGCGTACGGGGCGAAGAGCTCCACCAGGTGCGGCCAGACCCGTGCCTTCTCCTCCGGGGACAGCGTCTGCGCGCGCGCCGCGAACCGTTCGGCACCGACGCGGAGCCACACATCCGGCTCGTCGCGCAGGTTCAAATACCACAACGGGTGACGGTCGGAGCCCCCGTTCGAGCCCACGATCAGGTAGTCGTCGCCGTCGCGGCCGTAGATGAGGACGGTACGGCGCCAGGTGCCCGACCGCCGCCCCCTGTAGTCGAGCAGCAGGCAGGGGGCGCCCTGTATCGTCGTCCCCTTCGTACCGCCCGACTCCTCGTACAGCCGGGCCTGCTTGGCCACCCAGCCCGAGGGGCTGATCTCCACCGCGTCCGGACCCTGCCCGGCAGCCTGCCCTGCGTCGCGTTCCGTCATGGCGCCACCGTGGCTTCGCGGGGCCCCGCGGCCCGGAGAGTGGCGCGCACCGGAGTACCGGGCTGCAGGGTCAGCCCCGTCCTCGGCGGCACCTCGCCGGATCCCGTGTCCACATGGAAGCGCTGCGCCAGCGTTGCCAGCACCAGCACCGCCTCCACCATCGCGAACCGCGCGCCCAGGCAGGCCCGCGCGCCGCCGCCGAACGGGAACCAGGCGTGTTCCGGCGCCGCCGGCTGCGCGCCCGCATCCCACCGCTCCGGCCGGAACGCCTCGGGGTCGGGGAACCAGCGCGGATCGCGGTGGGCGCTCCACTGGCTGGACCACACCACCGTCCCCTCGGGAACCGGCAGACCGCCCAGGGTCGATCCCTCCTTCGCGATTCCCGTCATCAGCCACACCGGAGGGAACAGCCGGAGGGTCTCCTTCACCACCTGCTCGGTGTAGGGAAGCAGCCGCAGGTCGTCGAAGTCCGGTGTACGGCCCCCGAGGACCGACTCCAGCTCCTCGCCCAGCCGCGCACGGGCCTGCGGGTTCCCCGACAGCAGGTACCAGGCCCATGTGAGGGTCGTGCCCGTCGTCTCGTGCCCGCCGATGTACAGGGTCACCGCCTCGTCGCGGACCTCCTTGTCGGACAGCGGCAGCCCCTCCTCGTCCCGCGCCGCCAGCAGCCGGCTCAGCAGATCGTCCCGCTCCTCGCCGCTGCGCCGCCGCTCCCCGGTCACCCGTCCCACCTCGGCGTCGATCACCTCGACGGCCCTGCGCAGCCTCCGGCGGCCGGGTGTGGGCACCCACGACGGAAGGAACAGCGTGACGCCCCGGAACTCGTCGCCGATGGCCCGCTGCGCCACGTCCATGGCCGACCCGATCACCTCCTCGCGCCCCGCGGTGTCGGCCCCGAACAGCGTCCGCACGGCTATCCGCTGGGTGAGCGCCAGCATCTCCCGCCGTACGTCGATGTCCTGTCCCGGCTGCCACGTCCGCGCCAGCGCATCGGCGCACTCCGCCATTGTCCGCGCGTACGACCGCACCTGCCGCGGCCGCACGGCGGGCTGGACGAGAGCCCGCTTGCGCCGCCACGCCGGGCCTTCCGACGTCACCACGCCGTCCCCGAGCACCAGCTTGAACGCCCATCCGAGCTCAGGATGGCGGAAGACGGTCTCGACGCCGGTCAGCAGTTCGCCGATGTGCTCGGGCCGCGAGACGAACAGCGCGCGCTGGGGGCCGAGCCGCCACTCCACGACATCGCCGCAGCCGCGGAGCCGCTCGAAGAACCCGAGCGGATCGCGGGCGAACGCCGGCAGATTCCCCAGGCCCGGCAGCCGCCGCGGCCCGGGCACGACGGTGGGCGGCCCCGGCTCGGTCGCGTCCCGTCCGGGAACCGTGGCTCCTGTGGTCATCCCCGTGCCTCCCGAAGTGTCAACTGCCGTACGCCCGTCGGCATTCAACCGCGTCACACGGCATGTGCACGACCACTCTGCACCATGGGCGACGCGAGCTTTCGACCACCTTCGAAATGTTGGCGAGCGGTCCTTCCCGCTGGCGACGCTCGAAGCCGTTCATTCACGGAAGGAGCCCATGAGGGCTCGTACCCGACCATCAGCGCCTGCGCCGGAACGTTCTCGCTGAAGTTCCAGACGTCCTTCGAGGGCATCACCCTCAAGTACTTCTACTCGGGCACGTGCGGCTCCTTCGCCCGGATCGAGAACGCGCGCACCAACTGCGCGGCCGTCGCCCAGCGTTCCAGCGGCAGCGTGGCGCGTGTCGACGGCTGGGTCTCCGAAACCGTCGACCCCGGCATCAACTACGCATACACCAGGATCGCCAACAACCTGAGCGGCTAGGTCTCCCGCGCGGTACTGGTCTGCGACGGGCACGAGCTCGTCAACACCCCCTGGTACTAGGCGCGTACCCATCGTCCCGGGGGACACGGGACGGCAGACCGAGCGGCGGGTGCGTGTACGGGGGCACGCATCCGTCGCTCAGCGCGCACACCGTCGCGGCCACCTCGGCCGCGGCCGCCAGCATCTGCCCGGCCCGGTCCACGCCGATCCCGGCCGGGGCACCGCGCCGCAGCAGGCCGGCGGCGCCCAGCCAAGCGAGCATCCCGGCCATGAAGGCGTCCCCGGCACCGATCGTGTTCACCACGTCGACGGGCACGGCCGGCACGGACGCCACCTCGCCCGACGGCACGAAGGCCGTACTGCCCCGCGCGCCGAGCGTCATGACGACGAGCCGTCCTTCGTCCGCCAGCCGGCGCGCCGACACCTCCGGACCGGTTCCGGGCCACAGCCGCGCCAGGTCCTCGTCGCTGGCCTTCACCACATGCGCCGACGCGCACAGTTCCGCGAGGAGCCTGCGGGCGCCGTCGTCCTCCGCGCGCACATTCGGGTCCACGACCAGCAGTCCGTGCTCTGCGGCTGCGCGGGCCGCCTGCGCGACCGTACCCGCCGCCGGCTGTACGACAGCGGCCAGACCGCCCGCGTAGACGGCCCCGAAGCGCGACATTTCGGCCTTCGTCACAGCCGGCAGCGAGAAGGTGGCGGTGTCCCGCAGGTGGAAGTGGTAGCTGTTGCCCTCCGGCCCCGGATCGGCGACGGCCAGCGCCGTGGGCAGCGACGAGCGGGCGCACAGCCCGGTGTCGACTCCCGCGGAACGCAGCCAGTCGTCCACCGTCCGCGCGAAACCGTCCCCGCCCAGACCGCCCGCGAACGCCGCGGGCGTGCCCAGGCGCGCCAGATCCACGGCGACGTTCGCCGGAGCGCCTCCGGGCTGCGCGCGCCACAGCTCCGGCTCACCCGCCGGCGCGCGCTGGGCGGACCGCGTCACCGGTACGAGATCGATCAGCGCCTCGCCCAGCACCAGGACCGCGTCCTGCCCCGCGGCGCGGTCCCCGCTCACGGCTCCACCACGATCTTGCGCCCCCGGCCGGCCCGGAACCGTTCGATCGCCTGCGGATACTGCTCCAGCGGCAGCCGGTCGCTGATGAACACCTGCGGATCGAGCACTCCCGAGGCGAAGAGCGCGGCGGCCCGCTCGTAGCTGTGCAGCACCGCCATCGAACCGGTGATGGTGATCTCCTGGTTGTAGATGCGGTACGGCTCGATCACCGCCGTCGTGGCGTAGTCGCTCACCCCGAACTGGAGGAACGTACCGCCCTTCGCGACGCGCCCGAGTCCGTCCTGGATGGCACCGGCGTTCCCCGTCGCGTCGATCACCACGTCCCAGCCGTCGCCCGCCCGCTCCAGGGCATCGGCCGACGCGGCCGCCCCCGAGCAGCCCAGCAGCTTCGCCGTGGCGAGCCGCTCCGCGTTGATGTCCAGGACGTCGACCCCGGCGGCCCCGGTGCGCTTGGCGAGCTCCAGCATCATCAGGCCCATCGTCCCGGACCCGTAGATCAGCACACGCGCGCCGAGCGTGCCGTTGAGCACGTCGTACCCGCGGACCGCGCACGACAGCGGCTCGATGAGCGCCGCGTCCCGTACGTCGATGTGCTCGGGCAGCCGTACGCAGTTCGCCACCGGCGCGAGCGCGAACTCGGCGGCGCCGCCGGGCACCGTGACCCCGATCGCCGCCCACCGGTCGCACAGGTTTCCGCGCCCGGCACGGCAGTAGCGGCACTCGTGGCAGGGCAGGGACGGGTCGACGGCCACCCGGTCGCCCACCGCCAGCTCCGTCACCGCCTTGCCGGCCGCCACGACCGTCCCGGCGAACTCATGGCCCGGTACGAGCGGCAGCGTCGGCGCGAACTCGCCCTGCAGGATGTGCAGATCGGTGCCGCACAGCCCGCACGCCGCCACCTTCACCACCACCTCCCGCGGCCCGGGCGCCGGATCGGGTACGGACGTGACGGACACCTTGCCGGGGGCTTCGACGATCGCGGCCCTCATTTGACAGCTCCGAGCGAGAGGCCCTGGACGAGCTTGTCCTGGGCGGCGTAACCGGCGGCCAGCACCGGCAGGGACACAACGACGGAGGCGGCGCACAGCTGCGCCAGGAACAGCCCCTGACTGGTGACGAATCCGGTCAGGAACACGGGCGCGGTCTGTGCGACGACGCCGGTGAGCACCCGTGCGAACAGCAGCTCGTTCCAGCTGAAGATGAAGCAGATCAGTGCGGTCGCGGCGATGCCCGGACCGGCCACCGGGGCCACCACCCGGGCCAGCACGGTCGGCAGCCGCGCCCCGTCCACCTGCGCCGCCTCGATGATCGACACCGGGACGTCCGCGAGGAACGACTGCATCATCCACACCGCGATCGGCAGGTTCATGGACGTGTAGAGCAGGATGAGCAGCCAGATGTTGTCCAGCAGCCCCGCGTTCTTCGCGAAGAGATAGAGGGGCAGCAGTCCGGCGACGACCGGCAGCATCTTCGTGGACAGGAAGAAGAACATCACGTTCGTCCACTTGGGCACCCGCCGGATCGACAGCGCGTACGCGGCCGGCAGCGCCAGCACCAGGACCAGCAGCGTGGAGACCACCGACGCCGTGGCCGAGTTGATGAGCGGCGGCCACGGTCCGGCCGCCCCGCCCGCGCCGAAGAACTCCCGGTAACCGTCCAGGGTCAGCGCGGCGCCGAGGGAGGGCGGACTGGTCGCCGCGTCCTCCTCGGAGTGGAACGACGTGAGCAGCATCCACCCGGCCGGCAGACAGAACCCGATGCCCGCCGCCCAGGCCAGCGCCCCGAGCGCGGCGGACCGCCGCCGTGCGCGCCGCGCGATCGGGTCGGAAGTCCGTGCCCTCGCAACAACAGTGGTGGTCATGCGCGGTTCACCTCCTCACGGAAGAGGGACGAGACCACCCGCAGTGCGAACGTCGCGAGCACCATCGTGCCGATCACGACGACCACGCCCGCCGCGGACGCCAGTCCGTACTCGTGAGCCTGATAGAAGGTCTGGTAGATCGTGTACGGGAGGTTGGCGGTGCCGAGACCCCCGGAGGTGATCGTGAACACCGCATCGAAGTGCTGCACGATGTAGATCGAGCCGAGCAGCACACCGAGTTCGAGATACCGCCGCAGATGCGGCAGCGTCAGATGGCGGAAGATCTGCCAGGCGCTCGCGCCGTCCAGCCGCGCCGCCTCGATCACTTCGCCGGGCCGGCTCTGCAGCCCGGCGAGCAGGATGAGCATCATGAACGGCGTCCACTGCCACACCAGCGCCGCCTCGACCGCGACGAGCGGCATGTCCGAGATCCAGTCGGGCTGTGCGGGCTCCGTGTCGCCGAAGAGCCCCGCGAACCACGCCCATCCGCCGTTGAGCAGCCCGTACTCCGGGTTGTACAGCACGTGCTTCCACAGCAGCGCGGCCGAGACCGGCACCAGCAGAAACGGTGTGATCAGCAGCGTACGGACGAATCCGCGGCCGAAGAACGCGCGGTCGAGCAGCAGCGCCAGCGCCAGCCCGAGCAGCACACTCGCGATCACGACGGTCGCGGTGAGCAGCACGGTCGTCAGCACGGATTCCCGCAGCGCGGCATCGGTGGCCACGGACGTGTAGTTGGAGAGCCCGGTGAAGCGGCGCGCGTCCGGATCGAGCGAGTTCCAGTCGAACAGTGAGATCACCAGAGTCGCCACGAACGGCAGCTGTGTGACCGTGACGAGGAAGACCAGCGCGGGCAGCAGCGGGGCGCGGGTGGCCCAGGCGCGCGGGCCACCTCGCGGACGTACGGGGACCGCTGAGCGGGCGGACGGCGTCAGGGGCGCTGTCCCGACGGACGTGGTCACCGGTACTCCTCGGCGACCTTCTCGGCGAGCTTCTGCGAGGCGGCCAGCGCGTCGGGCACCGACGTGCGGCCGGCGATCGCCGCGCTGATCTGCTGCGACACCTTGGTCCCGAGATCGGTGAACTCGGGGATGCCGACGAACTGGATGCCGGGGGCCGGGCGCGGCTGCACGCCGGGGTTCACGGGATCGGCGGCGCCTATCGCCTCCCGGGTGACCTCGGCGAAGGCCGCGGCCTCCTTCCTGTACTCCGGGTTGGCGTACGTCGAGGCCCGCTTCCCGGCCGGCACGTCCGCCCAGCCGACCTGCTCGCCGACCAGCTCCTCGTACTCCTTGCCGGACGCCCAGGAGATGAACCTCCAGGCGCTGTCGGCCTTCTTGGACGCCTTCTGCATGCCGAAGGCCCAGGTGTAGAGCCAGCCCGAGCTCTCGGTCCTGTCCACCGGTGCAGGTACGTACCCGATCTTCCCCTTGACCGGGGAGCCCTTGGCCTCCAGCGATCCGGCGCCGGCCGTGGCGTCATACCACATGGCCGTCTTGCCCTGCGTCATGTTGTTCAGGCACTCGGCGTACCCGGCCTGCGCCGCGCCCGCCTCGCCGTGCTCGCGCACGAGCTTGACGTAGAACTCGGTGGCCCTGGTGAACTCGGGAGAGTTCAACCGGGCCTTCCAGTCCTTGGTGAACCAGGTGCCGCCCATGGTGTTGACGACAGTCGTCAGCGGGGCCATGACCTCGCCCCAGCCCGGCAGCCCGCGCAGGCAGATGCCCTTCATGCCCTGCTCGGCGCCGTCGGCCTTCGCCGCGAGATCCGCGACCTGCTGCCAGGTCGGTTTCGCGGGCATCGTCAGGCCCTTCGCGGCGAACACGTCCTTGCGGTACATGAGGAACGACGACTCGCCGTAGAACGGTTCGGCGTAGAGCTTGCCGTCGGCGCCCTTGAGCGAATCCGAGAGGGGCCCCAGGATGTCGGCCTGGTCGAAGGCCTTGTCCTCGGCGACGTACGAGTCCAGGGCGTGCAGCCAGCCGTTCCTGGAGTAGATCGGCACCTCGTAGTTGCTGATGGTCGCGATGTCGTACTGCCCTGCCTGGTTGGAGAAGTCCTGGCTGATCTTGTCGCGGACGTCGTTCTCGGGCAGGACGGTGAAGTTGACCTTGATACCGGTCTCCTTCGTGAAGTGATCCGCCGTCAGCTTCTGCAACTGCACCATCGGCGGGTTGTTCACCATCAGTACGTTGAGGGTGTCACCGCCGTCCGACGCGCTGCCGCCGCCTCCGGCGCCGGCGCACCCCGCGAGGAGCGCCGCGGCGGTCGCGACCGCGCCGAGCCGCGCGGGTATCCCTGATGGTCGTCGTTTCGAAGGCATGAGTCTCTCCTTGATTCGGACAGGTTCCGGACAGGATTCGGGCATGCCGCAGGCATGCCGGTCGTGCGTCGGAACGGCCGTGTGGCCCGTACGGCCGTCGGTCGGGTCCGCCGGGGGAGCGGACCGTGGGAACGAGTGGCTCAGACGCGGATGACCTGCGGGCCGAGCAGCGAGTAGCGCTGCGCCTCTGCCGCGGGCAGCCCGGTGTCGGTGATGATCGCCTCGAAGTCGCCGACGTCGGCGAACCTGCAGAAGCTGACCGCCCCGAACTTGGTGTGGATCCCGAGGAACACCCGTCTCCGGGCGCTGCGCATCGCCTGCGCCTTCACCTCACCGACCGCGGGGTCGGGCGTCGTCAGGCCGTGCTCCCGGGAGATGCCGTTCGCGCCCACGAAGGCGAGATCGATGACGAAGCCCGCCAGCATGCGCGTGGCCCAGTGGTCGACGGTCGCCATCGTGCCGCCGCGCACCCGGCCGCCGAGCAGCAGGACCGACGTCTGCTCAGTGCCGGCCAGCCCCGACGCCACCGCGAGGGAGGCGGTCACCACCGTCAGCGGTCGGTCGCGCGGCAGCGCCTCGGCCACCAGCTGCGGTGTGAAGCCCTCGTCGACGAAGACCGTCTCCGCGTCACCCACCGACTCGGCGGCCGCGGCAGCGATCCGCGCCTTCTGCGGCACGTGCCGCGTCGTCCGGAAGGCCAGCGTGGTCTCGAACCCGGCGCTCTCCACCGGGTACGCCCCACCGTGCGTGCGCCGGACCAGACCGTGCTCCTCGAGCGCGTGCAGATCCCGGCGGATGGTCTCCTTGGCCACCCGGAAGCGACCTGCCAGCCCGTTGACCTCGACCGCCCCTTCCTCGCGGGCGGTCTCGAGAATGCCCCGGCGACGCTGCTCGGTGTCCACGGCACACTTCCTTGCTGCTCACTGACGATGCTGCTCTGCGCCCGTTCGGGCTCATGCGTCGTTTGTACAAGCAGCTCACCGGTCTGACCAGGCTCTTCGCTGCACGTGCTGCGCCCGTTCGTATCCGTTTCGCAGCAGGCGTATTCCCAGGTGACTCCGCTGTCCGCACGGTGCGGCAGGCAATGCGCTGCCCGATTGGTGTGACCCGTCGCCCGAACGGTGCCCGCTCTCCTCATCCCGCCTGCCGGGCGGCGCACCCCGGGGGCACCCGCCGCACCGACAATCAAATGGGTCTGGACAAAAATATTTGTCGGTGAGAGGGTGGAGCCATGTTGGACGTGACCGTGATCGAGGACCCGTCGGCGGCAGCGGTGTCACTGGACCCGATGCGGGCCCGGCTGCTCGCCGAGCTGGCCTCAGGACCCGCGTCGGCGGCCATGCTGGCCGCCCGCGTCGGGCTGCCCCGGCAGAAGGTGAACTACCACCTGAAGGCCCTGGAGCGGCACGGCCTGGTCGAGCTGGCCGGCGAGCGTCGCAAGGGCAATGTCACCGAGCGGCTCATACGGGCCACCGCCTCCTCGTACGTGATCTCACCACTGGCCCTGGCCGCCGTGCAGCCCGACCCCGGCCGCTTCCGCGACCAGCTCTCGGCACGCTGGCTGCTCGCCGTCGCCGCGCGCCTCGTGCGCGACGTCGGCACGCTCATCACCGGCGCCGCGAAGGCCCGCAAGGGCCTCGCGACGTACGCACTCGACGGCGAGGTGCGCTTCGCGTCCGCCGCCGCCCGCGCCGCGTTCGTGGAGGAGCTGACGCGCGGAGTCAGCGCGCTCATCGCCAAGTACCACGACGAGGATGCGGAAGGCGGCCGTGAGCACCGCGTCGTCGTCGCGCTCCACCCCACCGTCAAGCCCGTCCCGCAAGCCTCCGAGACCCCGGCGATCCCGCAGGCCCCGGAGACCCCCGAGACGCCGTGAGTCCCTCAAGTCCCGTAACCCCGCCTGCGCGCCCGGGCGCGCCCAAGGAGTCACCACCATGTCCAAGGAATTCGAGATCGTTCGCGAGTTCGACGTCGACGCAAGCCCCGAGGAGGTCTGGGAAGCCATCACGACCGGCACCGGCGGCTGGCTCTGGCCCCTCGAGTACGAGCCGAAGGAAGGCGGCGCAGCCCCTTATGGCGGCACCGTCACCGCCTGGGACCCGCCGCACCGCCTGACCGGCCGTACGGAGAACGTCGAAGGCATCTCCCAGCAGACCTTCAACCAGCTCGACCACGTCATCGAGCCCCGCGAGGGCGGCGGCTGCCGGGTGCGCTACGTGCACAGCGGGATCCTCGTCGAGGACTGGGACAACCAGTACGACGGCGCCACCAAGCACACAGACTTCTATCTGCACACCCTGCGCCAGTACCTCACGCACTTCACCGGCCGCCCCGCCGTGTTCGCGTCCGCCGACGCCCCTGCCGCGTCCGTCGCCCCCGACGCGCTCGACGCCGTGAGCCGCGCCCTCGGTGTGCCGGACGACGCGGCGGAAGGGGCGACGGTACGGGTCGACCTGCCCGGCGCCGGCCCGGTCGACGCGGTTGTCGACTACCGCAACCGGTACTTCGTCGGCCTGCGCACCGACGACGCGATGTACCGGCTCTTCGGCCGCAACCACTTCGGCGCCCCGGTCGGTGTCAGCGTCCACGACTTCGCCCCCGGCGCCGACGCCGACACGACCGAGGCCGCCTGGCGCACGCGGCTGGACGCGGTGTTCGCCCAGTGACAGCCGTGCGGGGTCGCAGCTCTCGACGAGCGGCTGCGACCCCGCGGACGGCCTCCTCGGTGCCGGGCACGGACACGGCCCACTGGTCCGGGCCTCAGGCGTCGGCCGTCAGACGCCGCACCCCACCGCGCTGGGCCGGACGTCGACCACGATCCGCTCCGGCGCGTGCAGCCTCAGGATCTTGTAGGCCGGCTTGGTGTCGAAGGCCGCTCCGAACGTGACCGCGGCCTCGTAGTCGCCCGTCAGGGCCAGCCCTTTGAGCGTGGGCAGCCAGACCTTGGTCAGACGTGGCCCGTTGTAGACGGACTTGCCGGCGTCGTCGTGGGCGGCGGCGGGAGAGAGCTTGATCTCCAGGAAGTACTTCCCGGCGAGCGGGACCTTCTGCCCCGAGCCGTCGTACCGGAGTACCTTCACCGGCGTCACGGTGACCGGCGGCAGCGTGCCGCGGACATCGATGACGATCCGGTCGAAGGAGCCATGTCCGCCCCAGCGGGCGTTCGTGACGAGAGGGATGGCGGGGGCAGCGGACTGCGGCGGAGCGGACTGCGGCGGAGCCGCTGAAGCCGGAACCGTCGCGCCGATCCCGGCGGTGAGAAGAACACCCGCGGCAAGAGCCGCGAGCCGTGGACGGTTGAGCATGGCGTCCCCCCATTCCTTCCGATATGGGGACAGTGGTGTCACTCAGGTAGACACCGGAAGAAACCCTATGGTTGCCGAACGGTTGCCGAAAACCAGCAAAATACCGCTCGTTCTCCCTCCCTGACCCTGGATGGCGCCATGTGCTGGAGCGCGACGGCCGACCTCGTGGCGGGCACCGCCATCACCGCGGTCGGCGTGGCGCACGTGCGCCGCCTGCACGATCTGCCGCTCGCGGCCCTGCCCTTGCTCCTGGGCGCCCATCAGATCATCGAGTCCGCGGTCTGGAACTCCGGCGGCGGTACCGGACCGGCCACCCTCGCCTGGACCGTCATCGCCCTGCCGCTGCTGCCGCTCTGGGTGCCTGCCGGCGTACTCCTCGCCGCGCCGGCCGGCGCCAGGCTCCGGCAGGCGGCGCCGCTCGCCGCGGGACTCGCCACGGCCGGCGTCCTCGCGTACTGCCTGGCGACCAGCCCCGTCACGGCCGAAGTCCGCGGCCACACCCTGGGCTACGTCATCGGCCTGCCGTCCCCGCCCGTCCTCGTGGCGGGCTACCTCCTGGCCACGGTCGGCTCGCTCCTCCTGGCATCCGACCGCGTCCTGCGGGTGCTCGGCGCCGTCGTCGCGGGCGGCGCCGCCCTGTGCGCGATGCTGTGGCAGCTGGAGTTCATCTCCACCTGGTGCGCATTCGCCGCGGTGGCGTCCGTCGTGCTCCTCGCCTGGATCCGGGGACGCCGGGGCAGCCGGGACAGCGGGCGAGAGGGGCCGCTGCACCCCGAGTCACGGGCCCGGGGCGAGGCCTGAGCCCTGCTCAGGACTGCCCAGGCCCCCGCCCCTACTTCCCCAGGCCCCCGCCCCTACTTCCCCAGGCCCTCGCCCTGACCGGATCCCGCGCCCGGTTCCTCCGCGGCCGCCGGGTCGAGGATCCGCATGAGGAAGTTCCGCGTCCGCTCGTGCTGCGGATCGCCCACCACCTGCTCTGCGGGCCCCTCTTCGACGATCACCCCGCCGTCCATGAACACCACCCGGTCGGCGACCTCCCGGGCGAAACTCATCTCATGGGTGACGACCATCATCGTCATGCCCTCCGCGGCCAGCACCCGCATCACGGCCAGCACGTCGCCGACCAGCTCCGGGTCGAGCGCCGAGGTCGGCTCGTCGAACAGCATCACCTCGGGATCCATCACCAGCGCCCGTGCGATGGCGACGCGCTGCTGCTGCCCGCCCGACAACTGCGCCGGATACGCGTCGGCCTTGTCGGCCAGCCCGACCCGTTCCAGGTTCTCCCGGGCCACCGCCGCCGCCCGCGCCTTGTCCCGCTTCAGGACGCGCCGCTGCGGCAGCGTGAGGTTCTCGGTCACCGTCACATGCGGGAAGAGGTTGAACTGCTGGAAGACCATGCCGATCCGGCGGCGCACGGCATCGATGTCGACGTCGAGATCGGTGACCTCCGTACCGCCCACGAACACCTGGCCCTTGGAGGGCTCCTCCAGCAGATTCACGCACCGCAGCAGCGTCGACTTGCCCGAACCGGACGGTCCGATGACACACACCACCTCGCCCCGGGCGATGTCCAGGTCGATGCCGCGCAGCACCTCGTTGTCGCCGAACGACTTGTGCAGGCCCCGGATCCGGATCTCCGGACCGCCGTCGTCACCCACGTCTCCCACCGCCTCCGTGCTCCGCGCCATCACGCCCTCACCTCGCCTTCTCCGTGCGGGCTTCCAGCCGGCGTACGACGAAACTCAGCGGAATCGTCACCAGTAGGTAGCACAGCCCGGCGACCAGGATCGGCGTGGAGTTCGCGGTCTGACTGGCCAGGTCCCGGCCGAACTTGGTCAGTTCCCGCTCGTTCAGCGTGACACCGAGGAACAGCACCAGCGACGAGTCCTTGAAAAGCAGCACCAGTTCGTTGGTCAGCGGCGGAATGACGATCCGGAACGCCTGCGGAATGATCAGCGACACCATGGCGCGCGCATGCGAGAAGCCCAGCGAGCGCGCCGCCTCCATCTGCCCCTTCGGCACGGCCTGGATCCCGGCCCTGATGGTCTCCGCCATGTACGCGGCGGCCACCAGGCCCAGACCGAGCGCCACCTTCCCGTACACCCCGCCGGGAATCTCCGTCCCCGGGAACGCCAGCGGCACCGCCACACCCACGAAGATGAGGATCAGCAGGGCGGGCAGACCGCGGAAGAGCTCGATGTAGACACTCGCGACCCAGCGGTAGGGCGCCACCGACGACAGTCGCATCAGAGCGACGACCAGCCCGAGCACCAGGCCGAAGAGGAACCCGGAGACCGTGTAGATCACCGTGTTGCGCAGGGCGATCGTGATGATCTCCGGGAACATCTGGATCGCGAGATCCTTCTGCGCGAACTGGTTCTGCAGCCGGTCCCAGTCGGCCAGCACGGCGACCGTGACCACCACGGCGACGAAGACCGCGTACTGGATGCCCTGCGAGACGCGGCGGCGCTGCCGCCTGGTCAGCCGAGAGGTCACGACCGGCCCTGGGGCAGCGGACCGATCCACTGCTCGTACAGCTTGTTGTAGGTGCCGTCCGCCTTGGCGTCCGTGATCGCCTTGTCGATCGCCGCCAGCAGCTTCGCGTTCCCCTTCTTCACGGTGAAGCCGTACTGCTCACCCGTCTCGATGTTCTCGACGAGGGCGAACGGGTCGGCGTTGGCCTTGTCCTTCAGCCAGCCCTGCACCACGGGGTAGTCGATCACGACGGCATCGACCTGACCGGTCCGCAGTCCGTTCAGCACGGCATCCGAGCTCTCGAACGCCACCGGGTCGAAGCCCTGGGACTTCGCGTAGCTCTCGCCGGTCGTCTCCGCCTGCGCGCCGAGCTTCGCGTTCTTCGCCTTGACGTCGGCGAGCGAGGTCACACCGCTCTTCTTGGTCGCGAGCAGCGCCTGCGTGGCATCGAAGTACGGGACAGAGAAGTCGACGTTCTTCTTGCGCTCGTCGGTGATCGTCATGCCTGCGGCGCCGAGGTCGCACTCGCCGGAGTTCAGGAAGGCACCGGTCTTGAAGTTCTCGAACGGCGTGTCGAGGATCTTCTGCTCGACCTTGAGATTCTTGGCCACCAGATCGATCAGCGCCACGTCGAACCCGACGACCTTGCCGTCCTGCTCGAACTGGAACGGCGGATAGGGCAGATGTGTGCAGGTGGTGAGCTTGCCCTTCTCCACGACGGGTACCCCGCCCGCCGCCTCCCCGGGCCCGTCGTCACCGGAGGAGCAGCCCACCGCGAGCAGCAGCCCGGCCACCGCGGCGCCGGCCGTGGTGAAGGTACGGATGCGTCGGCCACGCCGGCCGCCGGATGTCCTGAACATGGTTGACCTCCATCGGCGCTGGGCGGCGGCACGCGGACGGACCGCTGGGCCATGATCGTATGCCACCGGACGGGCGACGTCGCGGCTCTTCGCAGGTTGTCCGGTAAGGGCGTTCCCGGCACCCGCAAAGGCTCTGCATCCTCTGCCCATGAGTGACCCGCATTGCTCGAAATGCTGCCCGGTCGAACCCGAGGCCCCCGCGGCTCCCGAAACCCTGTCGACGGGGGCCATCGTGGCCGGACTCGTCATGGCCATGGTCGTCGTCGGCGGCTGGCTCGCAGTGATCTGGATGGGCACGTCCCTGTTCCCCGGCTGAGCCGGCTCCGCTATCGCCGTACGAGTGACCGGCGCCGGCGCGGCATGTACGGAGCAGGTCATCCGCCGCGAGCCCCCGGTCTGCCCACCGTGGCCGCTCGGAACTGGACGGCGATCTCGACGCACCGAGCCGGGACGAGGGCTCGCCGAGGCGAAACGGCGGCGCGCACGGTGCCTCTTCGCGACAAGACCTACTCCGTGCGCTGCGTCGTCACGCACACGATCGAGGAGTGCCCGGCACAACGGCCATGCCGACCTGCTCCGCGAGCACATCGACGGATCCGCGGCCTCGTCGTGTCAGCCGCTGCCCGGCGGGCCGCCCGCCGGGCCGCTGTCGGCGGTCAGTCGACGGGCCATGTGTGTGCCGGGGCGTTGAGATGCATGTAGTCGATGTACTGCCGCGTCATCCGCCGCAGCGCCTCATGGTTGTCGACATGGGCCGTGTCGGCGATGTGATGGAACATCTCCGCCTGCCACAGCGCACCGTTGCGGCCGGTCACGCACCGCTGCTCGATGACGCCCAGCAGCGGCTCCCGCCAGGCCGCGTCCATGCCGGACAGCTCAAGACCCCGGTGCGCCAGCGGCAGCAGCCGCCGCAGGACGAGCTCGGCCACCGGCACCTCGCCCATCCCGGGCCAGTACAGGCGCGCGTCGATGCCGTGCCGTGCCGCAGCGTGGAGGTTGTCCTCCGCCACCGAGAACGACATCCGCGACCACACCGGCCGGTCCTCCTCGACCAGGGCCCGTGTCAGCCCGTAGTAGAGGGCGCCGTTCGCCAGCACGTCGGACACCGTCGGGCCGGCGGGCAGGACCCGGTTCTCGATGCGCAGGTGCGGCCTGCCGTGGGCGACCGCGTACACCGGGCGGTTCCAGCGGTAGACCGTGCCGTTGTGCAGCGTGAGTTCGGCGAGCTGGGGGATGTCGCCACCGTCCAGCGTGTCCAGCGGGTCCTCCTCGTCGCACAGCGGCAGCAGCGCCGGGAAGTAGCGCACGTTCTCCTCGAAGAGGTCGAAGACGCTGGTGATCCACCGTTCCCCGAACCACACCCGTGGACGCACGCCCTGCACCTTGATCTCCTCGGGCCGGGTGTCGGTGGCCTGCTCGAACAGGGGGATCCGCGTCTCACGCCACAGCTCCTTGCCGAACAGGAACGGAGAATTTGCCGCCAGCGCCACCTGCACGCCCGCGATCGCCTGGGCCGCGTTCCAGTAGTCCGCGAACTCCTCGGGTGCCACCTGGAGATGGAACTGCGTGCTGGTGCACGCGGCCTCGGGCGTGATGGTGTCCGAGTACGTCCTCAGCCGGTCGACCCCGTCCACCGCGATCCTCAGGTCCTCACCCCTGGCGGCGAACACCTGCTCGTTCAGGAGGTGGTACCGCGGGTTCTCCGACAGCGCCGCCTCGCCCACGTCCTGCTGCCGCAGCGTCGGCAGTATCCCGATCATCACCAGGTGTGCCCCGACCGCGGCAGCCCGCTCATCGGCGTGGTTGAGCGCGTCCCTGATCTCCTTCTCCCAGGAGTCGGGCCCGCCGGCCGTCAGCTGCCGCGGAGGTACGTTGATCTCGAGGTTGAACCGTCCCAGCTCACTGGCCCAGGCCGGATCCGCGATCGCCTCGAGCACCTCGGTGCTCCGCATCGTCGGCTCCGCGGCCCCGTCCACGAGGTTCAGCTCGATCTCGAGCCCGACCTGCGGCCGATCGGACTCGAAGCCTTCCCCCCGCAGCATCTGCGCGAACGCGTCGAGGCACCGCTGCACCTTGGCCCGGTAGCGGCGGCGGTCTTCTCGGGTGAACACCAGCGCAGGGACATCTCGACCCATCGGCCCTCCCGCAGCCTCCTCGGCGGCACCCTCAGCCTCCAGCGTCCCACTCACCGGCCGCCCGGACCAGCCGGTAGGACGCCGGTGCCACGACCTCGATCGGCGCCGGTCACGCCGGGCCCTCGGGCCCGGCGTGACCGAGGGTCCCGGGACCTCGCAGTGGCGGTCCGGTCACCGACCGCGACGCCGCCGGCGTCGGAGCTCACCCGACACGGACAGCGATCCCCGGGTAGTCGACCGGCAGCCCGGGCTCGTCGTGGCCCAGCCGGCACCCGAAGGTGAAGGCAGGGGCCGAGTAGTCGTAGCACTCGCGCGAGCCGTCGTCGCTCCGGCGCACATAGGTCTGGTCCAGCCGCTCCACGCCGAGCCCGAGCGCACGCACGTACGACGCCGGCGCCTCCGCCCGCGCGCCGACGGGCAGCTCCATGCGGCGCACGGGCAGCGCGTTGGTCATGGCCGAGGACTCCAGATCCACATCGAGGCAGCCGTCGAGCCATGGCGCCCGCGCGCCGTCGACCAGCCAGTGCCCTTCGCCGCCGGCTTCGAGCAGGGTCGTCCGGGCCCCGGCCGACGACCTGCCGCGGACGTGGGCGGTCCGGGTCCTCCCGGCGGCATCGAGCCGGATGCGGTACTCGACGGCGAAGGCTTCCCCGCTCTCGACCGCGGTCGTGTACCCCTCGACGAGTCGGCCGTCGGCATCCGGGGCGTGGAAGAACGCGACCTCGAAGCCCGACCGGGCATCGCGGTGCTGCCAGGCGGCGGTTGCCGGCAGGAGTGTGAAGCGCACGACCCCCACTCTCTCCGCTCCGGCACGTTCCGGCGAGCGGTGGGTCGCAGCCCTCACAGGCGGAGCTCGGGCGGAAAGCCCGTCCAGCGGAGCTCGGAGGGCAGGTGGCCCATGTCGTTGCAGAAGAGCACGGCTGCGGGCCGGCCCGGTGCGTACCGGATGACGGTCAGGGCGGCGTTTGCGTGGTTGAGACCCATCCAGCGCCACTTCGGGGCGTCGAGGGCGGCCCGTACGAGCCAGCCGATGAGGAAGTTGTGGGTGACGACCAGTTCGTGGCGCGGCTCATCACCGTCGACCGGCCCCGTGAACCGGGCGAGGGCCTCGTGCGCCAACTGCGGGCCGCGTTCGCGCTCTTCGGCCGGGAACTGGCTCAGGCGACCGAGCATCCCGTCGGCTGACTCCGCCGGCAGTTCGTCGCGCTGCGGCAGATAGGGGACGTAGTCACCGGCCTGCTCCGACGACAGCAGGGGAACGCCGTCGAGTTGCTCGCAGATCAGCCGGGCGGTCTGTTCCGCCCTGGGGAGCGGACCGTGATGGATCGCCGCGAGGGGGCTGCCCGCCGCGCAGTGGTCACGAAGCCGCTCACCGAGGAGCACGGCCTGCCGACGCCCGTTCTCCGTCAGTGTGCTTTCGTCCGGTGACGCCTCACCGTGTCGCGCGAGGTAGAGGTAGCGGGGAGCTGTTGCGGTCATCTTCGCGGTCCTCCGTCGGCGTTCACGATCTTGCCTACGACGGGACGGACGCGGGTGTCCCTCACGCGGTTCCGCCACGAGCGGGCCGTGGCGCTCGCGGTTGGCGTGGCAGAGGCGGCACAGCCGGCCCTGGGCCCGATCAGTTCCGGTTCACGCCCGAGTTCAAGCTGACCTTCCTGCTGCCGGTCCGCCCTGGCCGTCTCCTCGGACACGGCCGTGTCGCCGATCGCGATGGCGACCTGGCACACCTCGCCGCCGACCTCACCACGACCTCGGCACCCGCGTCGCCACGGCCACCGCGACCGCCCGCGTGATCAGGCTCGCCGACGCCCGGAGCGCGGTCTGAGGGAGGCGCCGGTGCGGGCCCGAGCCGATGGGACCATGCGGGGATGGGAAACCTGTACCAGTACTTCAGCGCACCGGACGACGCCTCGGCCCTGACGGCCTTCGAGGCGGGGCCGAAGGGTGCCGGCTTCCAGCCGCTCGACGTCAACGGGATGGACCCTTACCTGCTGGTGGGGGCTGCCGAAGCGCTGCTCGTCGACAGGAGCTTCGAGGAGGTGGCCGCCCAGCCTCGTTTCAACAGTCTCCTCAGCGATCCCGAGGCCGACGGCACCTGGGTCGTCACCCTGACGGACCAGCTCCGTGACGCTCTGGCCGAAGCCTCGGCCGAGCGGCTCGCCGAGGTCGCCGTGCCCTGGTCCCTGACCGAGGAGTTCGACGGCTCGGCCGACCCCGGGATGCCGGCCGACTTCCTCGAACGACTCGCAGCCGTCGCGCGACCGGCGCGGTCGCAGAGCCACGGCCTCTACTGCTGGATGTCTCTTTGATCCACGGGGACACGAGCGGGCCGGCCGGTGCCGCATCGGGCAGGGATCGCGCTGCCGTTGGGGGTGGGCCGCTCTCGTTCGTCCCTCGAGTCCGCCGGAATCGGGGCATGCTGCGCATCGGATCCGTCGTACTGGGTGTCTCGGACGTGCCGCGAGCGGCCGCGTTCTGGATGGAGGCCCTCGGGTACGTGCCGCGCGACGACGCGGAGGACGACTGGGTGGTGCTGGTGCCTGCTGAAGGGAGCGGGCCCCAGCTGTCGCTCGGCCTGAGCGAGACGCCGGTCCAGGAGCGTCCGCGGGTCCATCTGAACCTGTACGCGGGGGACGCGGCCGACCAGGCAGCCGAGGTCGAGCGGCTGGTGTCCCTGGGTGCCGGGCGCGTCGACTGGGACCACTGTCCGGACGACGCCGACTTCATCGTGCTCGCCGATCCCGACGGCAACCGCTTCTGTGTGATCGACACCGGTCGCGGGTGACGGATGCGTCACGCCACGAGGGGCCGGTCCGTCGGGGTGATGGGGGCGGGGAGGGCGGTGGAGCCGGTCAGATAGCGGTCCGTGGCCGCCGCGGCGGCGCGGCCCTCCGCTATGGCCCACACCACGAGGGACTGGCCGCGTCCCGCGTCGCCCGCGATGAACACACCGTCCGTCCGGGGACGCCCCGTCCGCCGAGCCTGAGGTGCCGCTTCCGTCGCCTCCGTCGCGTAGGCGGCCTCCGGCGCGTCCGCTTGCGCCGCTTCGGCCGCGAAGGCACCGTCCCGCGCGAAGTTCCCCCGGCCGTCCAGCGTGAGCCCGAGCTGCTCCATCAGACCGCTGCCCCGTTCGGGACCGGAGAAGCCGAGCGCGACCAGGACCAGCTCCGCCGGGATCATCTGCTCCGTGCCAGGCCGGGGCTTCCTGGCCGTGGGCTCCACCTCCGTCAGGTGCAGCTCGCGCACGCGTCCGGCCTCGTCCCCTTCGAAGCGGAGCGTGGCGGAGGAGAAGAGCCTCGGATCCGTCCCCTCCCGTCCCCGGGCCTCCTCATGGGCGTGGGAGATCCGGTAGACCTTCGGATGCGTGACGGGCCAGGGCTGGGTGTCCGGCCGGTCGTCACCGGGCTCCGGGTTGATGTCCAGCTGCACCACGGAGGCCGCGCCCTGGCGCAGTGCGGTGCCCAGACAGTCCGAGGCGGTGTCCCCGCCTCCGATGATCACCACGTGCTTGCCTTCGGCGGTCACCGGCGGTGCGGCGTAGTCGCCCTCCCTGACGCGGTTCGCGAGGGTCAGGTAGTCCATGGCCTGATGGATCCCGGACAGCTCCCGCCCCGGAACGGGCAGCTCCCGCCGCTCCATGGCCCCGACGGCGACGACGACCGCGTCGTAACGCCTCCTGACCTCGGCCGCGTCGAGCTCGCCCCCGACGTCCGCACCCGTGCGGAACTTCGTGCCCTCCGCCCGCATCTGCTCGATGCGGCGGTCCAGATACTGCTTCTCCATCTTGAACTCGGGGATCCCGTAGCGCAGCAGCCCGCCGATGCGGTCGGCACGCTCGTAGACGGCGACGGTGTGGCCGACACGCGTCAGCTGTTGCGCGGCCGCCAGTCCCGCAGGCCCCGAGCCGATGACGGCGACGGTCTTCCCACTGAGCCGACCCGGCGGCTGCGGTGGCGTGTACCCGCGCTCCCACGCCTCGTCGGCGATCGCCTGCTCGACGTTCTTGATCGTCACCGGATCGGCGTTGATGGCCAGCACACAGGCGTCCTCGCACGGAGCCGGGCACAGCCGGCCGGTGAACTCGGGGAAGTTGTTCGTCGCGTGCAGCCGCTCGGAGGCGGCCCGCCAGTCGTCGTGCGCGGCGTACACGTTCCACTCCGGGATCAGATTCCCCAGCGGACACCCGCTGTGACAGAACGGGATGCCGCAGTCCATACAACGCCCAGCCTGCTCCGACACGAGGGGAAGCAGCGCCTGCCCGGCGTACACCTCGTGCCAGTCGTCGAGCCGTTCCTCGACGGGACGCGCCGGAACGGGCCGGCGGGGGATCCTGAGGAAGCCGTACGGGTTGGTCATGCGCCGCCTCCATCACCCACTCGCGGTGCATTACGGCGTTCTGATCAGCGTACGCCTGGTTTGTGCCGCTTTCATTGGCCGGTCCGGTCGGCGGCACGTACCGCGGCGGCCCATGACGGAGACCTTCACGTGCGGCAACCTCTGAGTTGTCTCAAGAAGGCTCGACCCGGGCCGGGCGCCGTGATCCACTGCGGCTCGAGAGCACGGCGACGCGAGGGGAGGGGCGGGCGTCGATGAGGGCACAGCTGTTCGTGGCGGGTGCTGTGACGGTGCTGGTGGGCCTGGGAACCAGCGCATCCGGAGCCACGTCGGTGGGTGACGCACTGGCCGGCCGGGAACGGGCTGCCGACGGCCGAGTCGGGAGTACGAACGCAGCACCGCGCACGCGGAGGACCTCATCAAGATCGCAATGATCCGGCTGACGGCAGCCTGCCTCACCGGACACACCCGCCGACGCACCATCCGGAGGTTGCGCCGGACCCCGGCGAGGCGGGTCGGAACCACGTACGGGAGCGTGACGCTTCCGCGAACGCTTCCCCCGAACAGCTTCGGGCAGCAGATTCACCCTCACGGCCTTCGTCGTGGTCACGTGCACCTTGGTCGGCGCACATGACCAGACGAAGGCTGCCTCGACGTCCGACGCATGCCCAGGTCGGCAAACCGGTTCGAGACACCGTCCGACGCCCGAGGTCAAGAGCGAGTTCAGGGCGAAGAACACCTGTTCAGTCGATGATCGCGGTGGCTTCGACCTCGACCAGATGGTCGGGTACGTCCAGTGCTGCCACGCCCAGCAGCGTGCCCGGCGGTACCGGGGTGACCCCCAGCTTCGCGGCCGCCCGGGTGACCCCCTCCAGGAACAGGGGCATCTTGTCGGGGGTCCAGTCGACGACGTAGACGGTCAGTTTCGCCACGTCGTCGAAGGAACCGCCGACCTCGGCCAGGGCGGTGCCGATGTTGAGGTAGCACTGCTCGACCTGAGCGGCGAGGTCGCCTTCGCCGACCGTGACCCCATCGGCATCCCAGGCGACCTGCCCGGCGATGAAGACCAGCTTCGAGCCGGTCGCGATCGCCACCTGCCGGTAGGCGTCGATCTCCGGCAATCCATTGGGGTTCACCAGAGTGATGGCCATGCCGCCTGCCTCCATTGCTAGGAGAGTCGCTCTCTTGTGGTTACTCGGAAACCGTAGGAGAGTGCCCGCTGACATGGAAGAACGCACTTTTCGGTGACTGGGGAACCTGATGGTGACCAAGCAGTTCAGCGGCTCGCCCGAGGATGCGGACCTGACGCGTGCGGATTCTTTGGCGCGGGAGATCTTCTCGGACGTCGCCAACAAGTGGGCGCTCCTGATCATCGAGTCCCTCGGTGAACGCACCCTGCGCTTCCGCGAGTTGCGGAACGAGATCGAGGGCGTCAGCCACAAGATGCTCACCCAGAACCTGCGCATGCTGGAGCGCAACGGCCTGGTCGAGCGGACGGTGCACCCCGTCGTGCCGCCGCGGGGCGAGTGCACCCTCACCGAGCCGGGACAAGGCCTGCGAAAGACGGTCGACGGACTGTGCGACTGGACCCATCGGTACCTCGGTCACATCGAGGCCTCCCGCCACCGCTTCGACGCCTGACGGGGAGCACGCGCACGCGAAGCCACCGGCCGGGCTTCACTCGGGCGGCTTGTCGGGCCCGTATGGGCGCGAAAGCGGAGATCGAGCGGGTGCGGGCGAAGCTGACGAGGACGTACGACCGTCCGCACGTCTTTGTGAGCCCCGCCCTCACGAGCCTTCACGGGGACGGGCACCAAGAGGAGACACCCGCATACCCCCTACTCAGCTCGCTCGTCAACCTGCTCAGCCGTTCTTGCCTGCCATTGTCCCGCGGTCATCCGCCAGACGACATCGATCCCGACTTCGCCAGGAGCGACGGGCCCCTCAGGTGGTCGCGTGCGTTCGACCTCAGTGAAGCCCAAACGGAGGGCCACAGCTCCGCTGGCGGGATTGGCGGCATCGTGATGGATCTCCACGCGGTCGATGCCCGCCAACTGGAAGCCTTGGCTGACAAGAGCTGCCGCGGCCATCGTGGCGAGGCCCCGGCCGGTCCAATGCGGGTGAAGCCAGTAACCGATGTCGAGGCCGCCGTCACCGATGCGGCGATAGAGGCCACAGCTGCCGATCACCACAGCATCTGACGTGATGGCATAGCCGAAGGCTTGCCTGGTCGCCCACTCTTCCTGGTTCCGGGCGAGGAAATCGGAGGTTTGCTGCCTCTCGTGGTCGGCTGCCCAGGGCATCCACGGCACCAGATGGTCCACAGACTCGTAGATCGCGCGATCCAAGGCGTCGAGATCGCTCATGCGCCACCGGCGCAGTTCAACCTGGTCAGAACTGAGAATCTCGGCAGGCTCTTCCATGCACCGGATGCTCTCGCGGCCCAGCTGAGGCAGACAACGCATTATCAGCTGACCAATGCCCGACAGGTGCGGCCAGGAGTGCCTTCATTTCTCGTGAACATCTGCGCAGGCCCGGACCCACCATCGCCTCCCAAACCGGTGAACACACACGCTGCTGCTGAAAGTGAACGAACCCGTGGCGTCGACGACGCCCGGCGGCGGGGGTGCGAGCGAAGGAGCCGGCCGTCGGGCGAGCTTCGGTCGTTTCGGCCACGCAGCCTGCTTCCACCAAGTACGGTCTACGCGCACGCACGGCTCGTTCAATGAGGGATTTTCTACGAGCAAGGGGGAAGCATGCGCATCCGGTCCCGCACCATCAGGGTTCTGGCCGCGGCCACATTGGTGGCTGGTGCCCTGACCGCCGCAACCAGCGCGACGGCGACCGCAGCAGCCACATCGTGCTACGGCAGCGCCAGGACCATCAGCGCCACGGATCCCAACGGCCGGTGGCCCGTGACCGGCTACGCCTACGCC
This sequence comes from Streptomyces sp. NPDC002133, assembly GCF_040296405.1. NCBI lineage: Bacteria > Bacillati > Actinomycetota > Actinomycetes > Kitasatosporales > Streptomycetaceae > Streptomyces > Streptomyces sp. NPDC002133. The sequence goes on from NZ_JBEOXF010000060.1 coordinate 34,205, forward strand.
ACGTCCAACTGCAACGACATCAACGTCAAGTCCACCAAACAGGACATGGTGCAAACCTGCTTTCTGCCCTCGAGCGGCGGCACCTCGTGCAACGGCTTACGCCCGATCTATGCCAACACCTGGGCACTGGCGGCCACCGACGTCAAGGACGGCACCAAGTTCTATCTGGTCTTCGGTAGCGGCAACGGCAAAGGGCTCGTCGCCTACTGACCCGATTCAGACGGTCGTCATGCAGGGCTCCGGCACAAATGATGTGCCGGAGCCCGTCCGTTGGGGTGCAGCTACGGTGGTTCTGCTGGGCTGTGGGAGGTCGGCGACCAGCTCGCTTTCCGGTGCCGGCTGAGTCTCACCGGAGACGGAGCGGCCATCGTGGACGTGGGTGACTCGCAGATCCTCTTCGACCCTGCCGACTTTGCAGAAACGGCGCTCGTCCCCCAGCCGGTCGACGATCTCCCCAGCCGCTCAGCGGTTGTCGAAATCCAAGGCGACGATGACCCGACTGGTTGGTTCCAGGGCGCCATTGTCGAAAGCGAAGAGCTCCTCGGCCGCTGGATCCGCAGCCGCGACATCGGCGACGACATCACCGTGGCCACCAAACTCGGCGCCCGCCCGAACGCCCCCACCAGCGGATTCAGTCGCGATGTCGAGGGCCTTTCGGCCAAGGCGATCCGCGAGTCCGCCGAGCGCAGCCGCGAGCGGCTCGGTGTCGAGCGCATCCACCTCCTGTACGCGCACATCATGGACGAGCGGACACCGCTGGAGGAGACCGTCGAGGCCTTCGGCGAAGTCGTCAACGACGGCATCGCCGGGCTGCTCGGCGCGAGCAACCACTGGGCGTGGCGCATCGAGCGCGCCCGGGCCCTGGCCGCAGCGGCAGGCCTGCCCGGCTACGAGGTTCTGCAGCACCACCACAGCTACCTGCGCCAACGCGCCGATCTCCCGAGCCTGCGCTCGCCCGACGGCAACCAGGGCCTGGTGAGCGCCGATCTGCTGAGCTACGTACGGGCCAACCCGTCACTCGCCCAGGTCGCCTACTCCCCGCTGCTCTCCGGTGCCTACGTGCGAGACGACAAGCCACTGGGCCCGGGTTTCGAGCACGCGGGGACGCCCGCCCGCCTGGAGGCCGTCCGGGAGGTGGCCGAGGAGACCGGCGCGACCGTCAACCAGGTGGTCCTGTCGTGGCTGATGGGCGGCGACATCCCGGTCCTCCCGCTCGTCGGCGCCTCCTCGGTCGCGCAGCTGGAGGAGAGCCTGGCCGCGGTGGACCTCGAACTGACCGCGGAGCAGCGGACGACGCTCGACTCCGCGATGTGAACCGAAGGCCGGTGGGCCGCAGCGGCGACGACCGACTCAGGAACGTTCCGGAGCCGGTCGTCGCCGTTTCGGCACCCTTGGCGGATCCACCGCCGGTCGCCGTGCGACCGTCCGGGCTCGCACTCGGACGATCAGCTGTTCACCGCTGCTTCGGCGGCCGCGCGTTCCGCCGCGCTGACCTCGATGCAGAATTCGTTCCCGGCCGGATCCGCGAGGACCACCCACCCCCTGCCGTTGGGCTTGCGCCGGTCGTCGACGACGGTCGCGCCGAGCGCTGCCACTCGTTCGACCTCTTCGTCCCGGGGCCGGTCCGGCTGGAGATCGAGGTGTACGCGGTTCTTGAGCGTCTTCTTCTCGGGTACGCGCAAGAACAGCAGGCTCGGGTGACCGGCGGGTACGTCCAACGCCACCTCGTCGTCGCCCGGTTCGTCCTGCGGATGAACCGGATGACCGAGGACCCGGCTCCAGAACTCGGCCAGTTCGTACGGCTCGTGCGGCTCTGCACAGTCGAAGGTGATGTGCCGGACGATGGAAGTCACGGGGTCTCCTTGTGCGCTCGTCCTGTCAACTGTCCGGCGCGGTACGGGTTCGATTCCTTACGGGGATGAAGAAGCCCCCTTCGGGTGTTCGCGTGCTCGGGTGGGCACGGCTGTCCGGTCAGCAGAGGACGCGGAGAGCACCGGGCTGCACCCGCGCGGTGACGGGCAGCGCGGCGTCGACCTCGCCGTCCGCGCCGTAGGGGATGGCCCGGTCGGCCTCGATGCGGATCTCCTTGCCGTGCAGGATCTCCACCTCGGGGCGCTGCAGGTGCGCACCCGTCTTGAGCTCGTTCATCATGGCGAAGAACAGCCGCTTCGGCGCGTGCTGGATGACGACGACGTCGAGCAGTCCGTCGTCGAGGCGGGCACCGGGGGCGATGTTGCGGCCGAAGCCGTAGAAGCCGGAGTTGGCCGCCACCACCGTGTATCCGCGTCGCTCGTGCTCCACCCCGTCCACCGTGATGCGGTATTCCGCGGGCCGCCAGCCCACCACGGCCCGCAGGCCGCCCGCGTAGTAGGAGGCGGCGCCGCGCAGCAGCTTCGAGGTGTTGGCGTGCCGGTTGGCCACGGCGTCGACACCCGCGTAGACGCTGCCCAGGACGGACACTCCGGCGTGCACCGCGGATTCGACCTGGATGGTGTCGACCGGCCGCGGCGTGCCGTTCAGCAGCAGATCCGCCAGAGCCGACGGGTCGGCGGGAAGCCCCAGCGCCCGGGCGAAGTCGTTGCCCCGGCCCGCCGGGACGAGGCCGAAGACGGTGTCCGTGCCGCTGAGGGCCCCGCCGACACAGCCGGCTATGCCGTCCCCGCCGACGGCGAGCACGACGTGCCCCTGCTCGCCGGCCTGCCGCGCCACCTGGCGGGCGTGCTCCAGGCTGCGGCTGTACTGCGTGTCGAGCTGAGCCCCGGCCTCCCTCAGCAGCCGAGCCAGCGGAAGCAGGCCCGCCGTACCGCTGGACCCGCCTGCGGCGGGGTTGACGACCGCGGTGAACTGTCGCATGGAATGCGCCTCCGGAAGGCAGGGGGCCGGTCAGCGGACGGGGATGAGGACGCCGGGGTTGAGGATCCCGGCCGGGTCGAGTTCGGCCTTGACGGCCTGGAGGACACGGACCCCGACGGGGCCGATCTCCTGGGTGAACCATTCCCGGTGATCGGTCCCGACGCCGTGATGATGACTGATGGTCCCGCCGGCCGCCAGGATCGCGTCATTGGCGGCTCGCTTGACCGGCGCCCAATGGGCCACCGGTTCCTCGCCCTGGGCCGAGACGACCGTGAAATACAGCGACGCGCCGTTCTCGTACACATGGGAGATGTGGCACATGACCAGGGGCGGGGTGCCCGCCTCGGTCAGCGTCGACGTGAGCGCCTGACGCACGGCGTCGTACAGGCCGGGAAGCGCGGACCAGAAGGCGGCGGTCTCCAGCGTCTCCGCGAACGCACCGGCATCCAGCAGCGCATCACGCAGATACGGCGCGTTGTAGCGGCCGTGGGCCCAGCGCTCGCCCGGCTCCTCGCCGACGAACTCGCCGCCGCAAGCCAGCAGCACTTCCCGGGCGCGGGCGCGCCGGTCCGAGGTGTCCTCGGCGGTGCCCTCGTATCCGGCGATCGCCATGCAGCCGGCCGCCTGAGGGGCGGCGTCGGTGCTTCCGATCCTGTCCGGCTGCGCCAGACCGATGAAGGTCTCCGTCTCGTCCGACAGTCGCAGCACGGTGGGCAGCGGGCCGTCCTGGGCGAGCTTGCGCAGAGCCGCCGCTCCCGCCTCGAAGGAGGCGAAGCGCCAGCCCTCGTAGATCCGGGTCTTCGGTAGCGGCCGCACCCGTACGGTCACCGACGTGATCACCCCGAGCGCACCCTCGGAGCCGAGGATCAGCTGGCGCAGATCGGGACCCGCCGCCGAACGCGGCGCCCGGCCGATCTCCAGCGTGCCCTCGGGCGTCGCGACGCCGAGACCGAGGACCATGTCGTCGAAGCGGCCGTAGCCCGCCGACGCCTGGCCGCTGGAGCGGGCCGCGGCGAAGCCGCCGATGGAGGCCCACTCGTACGACTGCGGGAAGTGGCCCAGGGTGAAGCCCCGCTCGTTGAGCAGGGCCTCGGCCCGCGGCGCACGCAGTCCGGGCTGGAGGGTGGCGGTGCGCGAGACCTCGTCGAGCGCGATCAGGGCGTCCAGGCGGCGCAGGTCCAGGGCGATGAAGTGGCCGTGGCGGGGCGCCTCGGGGGTGAGGCCGCCGACGACGGAAGTTCCGCCGCCGAAGGGCACGGCGGCCAGACCGTGCTCCGCGCAGGCCCGCAGGACGGCGAGCACCTCGTCGTGGCTGCCGGGGAGCACGACGGCCGCCGGGATGTCGTCGACCTCCCCGGCGCGGATGCGCAGCAGGTCGGGCGTGGACTTGCCGCGGGTGTGCCGGATGCGGGTCTCGCCGTCGATGCGCACGTGCACGCGGTCGCCGACGCAGTCCACGAGGGCCTTCCACGTGTCGTCGGCGAGCGGGGACTCGGGGACGGCGATGCCGTCGAGAGAGGCCGGACCGGACTCGAGCGGTGTGACGCCGAGCAGGTCGCGCAGCAGGCCGATCACCGTGTCGGGCAGCGGGGCCGCCTTGGCCGGGTCTCCCCAGCCGCTCCACAACATGTCCACGTGGGTTGTCCTTCACCGTCGGTTTTCCTGGGCGCCGTGGCCGGGCGGCCTGCCCTGGCATTACACTGTGACAGATGACGCCCATTCGTCACAACCACTCGGACACAGACGCCGTGCTCGACGCGGCGCGCGACTGCGTCCTCGCCGTCGGCGTACGCCGGACCACCCTCACCGACGTGGCCCGGCGCGCCGGCGTGTCCCGGATGACGCTCTACCGCCGCTGGCCCGACGTACGGACCCTGGTCGGCGACCTCATGACCCGGGAGTGGGTCGGGCTCGCCGTGAGCGCCATGCCCGCCCCCGAGCCGGCCGCCCCGGCCCGGACCCGCCTCGTCGACGGACTGGTCGCCGGAGTTGCCGCCTTCCGCTCCCACCCGCTCTTCCACAAGATCCTCGACGTCGACCCCGAACTGCTCCTGCCGTACGTGCTCGACCGCCGCGGCGCCAGCCAGGACGCCCTGCTAGGCCTCATCACCGGCGCCCTGGCGGAGGGTCACGCCGACGCATCCGTCCGCATCGCCCACCCCGACCTCCAGGCCCGCTCCCTGCTGCTCGTCGTGCAGTCGTTCACGCTCTCGCTGCGCACGATGACGGACGAGGCCGCCCCCGAGCTCACCGACGCGGCCTTCCTGGAAGAGCTGCGGACCCTTCTCGAGAGGACCCTCACGCCATGAGCCGCCCGAGCAGCCCCTCGCCCGCACCCCCTCCCACCGCGTCGTCACTGAACGCGGCACGCCGCACCCGCGAGATCGCCCAACTCGCCGACGGCACCCAGGTCGACGTCCTCGTCGTCGGCCTCGGCGCGACCGGGGCCGGAGCCGCCCTCGACGCCGCCTCCCGCGGCCTGAGCGTCGCTGCGATCGACGCTCACGACCTCGCCTTCGGCACCTCCCGCTGGAGCTCCAAGCTCATCCACGGCGGCCTGCGCTACCTCGCCACCGGCCAGCTCGACGTCGCCCACGAAAGCGCCGTCGAACGCGGCATCCTCATGCAACGCACCGCCCCCCATCTGGTGCACGCCCAGCCGTTCGTCCTGCCCCTCACCCCGCTGGTCTCCCGCGCCCAGGCCGCACTCGCCTGGGCGGGCTTCCGAGCCGGCGACCTGCTGCGCGCCTCCGCCCGCACCTCCCGCGCCACCCTGCCCGCGCCCCGCACCCTGTCCACCGTGGAGACCCGGCATCTCGCCCCCGCCCTGCGGCAGACCGGGCTGCGCGGCGGGCTGCTGTCCTTCGACGGCCAGCTCACCGACGACGCCCGCCTGGTCACTGCCATTGCCCGCACCGCCGCCGCTCACGACGCGCGCATCCTCACCCGCGTCCGCGCACTCGCCCTGAACGGCTCCGGCGCCAGTGTGCGCGACGAACTCACCGGCGAGGAGTTCGACATACGGGCGACCAGCGTCATCAACGCGACCGGCGTCTGGGCGGGCGGCCTCGTCGACGACGTCCGGCTCCGCCCCTCCCGCGGCACGCACCTCGTACTGCGCTCGGAAGACCTCGGCAACCTCTCGGCCGGACTGCACATCCCGATCCCGGGGGAGTCCAACCGCTTCGTCCTCGTCCTGCCCCAGAGCGACGGGCGGGTGTACGTCGGACTGACCGACGAACCGGTCGACGGTGATGTCCCGGATGTGCCGGACGTACCCGAGAGCGACATCGGCTTCCTCCTCGACGTACTCGGCTCAGCCCTCGACGTCGACCTCACCCGCGACGACGTGGTCGGGGCCTTCGCCGGCCTGCGCCCCCTCCTGCACACCGCGTCCACGGCAGAGCCCGGCCGCACCGCCGACATCTCCCGCAAGCACGCCGTGCTGACCTCGCGCGACGGCGTCGTCACCGTCGTCGGCGGAAAACTCACCACCTACCGCCGCATGGCCCAGGACGCCGTCGACGCCGCCGTCACCGCCCGCGCCCTGACCGCGGCACCGTGCCGCACCGCCACCCTTCCCCTCGTCGGCGCCGCCCACCCGGGCACACTCGCCACCCTGGACGCACCGCGCCGTCTGATCGCCCGCTACGGCACCGAGGCCCCGGCCGTCCACGCCCTCGCCCGGACCGACCCGGCCCTGTCCCACCCGATCGTCCCCGGCCATCCCGTCACCGGAGCCGAACTCCTGTGGTCCGTACGCCACGAGGGAGCCCTCGACGAATCCGATCTCCTCGACCGCCGCACCCGCATCGGCCTGGTCCCCGACGAGCGCGAGGCGGCCCACTCGGCGGCCCGCGCAGCCCTCACCGGCGGTCGCTGACCGGACTGTGGGGTCCGGACGCGCCCCGGCCCGGCAGTCAGGAGGGGGTGTGAGCGTCGTGTCGTACGTGCAGGTGACCGTCTTCGGGAAGGGGCGGACGGGCGCGAAGGACCTGCTGGAAGGGATAACCGGCCTTCTCCGCGACGCGGCACGAGGCGGGATTGTCCATTTGGTGGAGCAGCTCGAGACGCACCAGACCTTCGGCGGCGAAAGCGCCGAAGGCCCACGCGTTGAGGGCTTCCAGCGCGCGAGGGGCCACGCCTCGTCCTCGGGCAGGGGCCGCGGTCCAGTAACCCACCTCTGCCGACGAGCGAACCGACGAGCGAACCGACGAGTGGGGCGGGGAGTGGATCACAGCGATGCGGAACTCTGCCCGGCGACCGACAGGTTCCCGCTCGCCATGGTGGCGAGGTGGGAGGGGCCACTGATGGTGCTGCGCTCTGTCACGCCGCGCTCCGTCACGGTCTCCGCGCCCTTCCCGTGATCGGGGCGGGCCGAGACCGAGCAGATCGGAGAGACCGGGCGGTGCCGGCCGCCGGCGTGCACGTGATCTGGGCCGGGTGTCAGTACGGGCCGTTCACGTTGTCGATGGAGCCGTAGCGGTGGGCGGCGTAGTTGCACGCGGCCACGATATTTGAGATTGGGTTGTAAATGTCCCATGCGGTGCCATCGACATGATATGTCCGAAATGTGGGGTCAATGACCTGCATGAGCCCCTTTGACGGAATACCTGCTTTTGCGTTGGAGTCCCAGAGATTGATGGCAAGGGGGTCACCGCTCGATTCGCGCATGAGGTTGCGGTGGATCCCGTCGTAAGTTCCGGGAATTCCCTTTGCCTCCATCACTTGCAACGCGTGCTTGATCCAGCCGTCAACGCGTGCACTGCTCGCGGGAGTTGCTGCAGCCGGAGTGGGGGCGATTGCGGTGCTTGCCGCGAGCAGGACGGCGGCCGCGGCGGCGGCGCCGGTCAGGTGCCGAAGGACCTTTGACGATGCTTTGCCGGGGAGAAGAGAAAGCCGCATGATGCCGCCCTTTCACATGCTTCTGCGGATGATGATCCGGTGTATTCACGGTTCATCTGGGGAAACGGGGAATTTCCGCTTCCCCAGCATCCGAGGGATATGTGGCGTGAGCAAGCCTCAATTCTGTGATTGCCGCCACAGACGGTTCTGATCGGCCCACGGCCGTGCGGGCGGCACTTCCTGGTGCGGGAACAGTCCCCACCCCCCGGGCACGCTGCGCCGGCCGACACCCAACGTGCCGCCCGGGCTGAGCGGCCGCGTCCAGCACCAGGCGCCGCGCATCTGCCGCCCCGCCATGCGCCGCGCACCGCCCCCACCGCCATGCCGCGCGGACCGGTACACGGTGCCTGCCCGCCGAGATCGATCGGGCCTGGCCTCACCGACAGGGCCGACAGCACACTGAAGACGAGAACCGGAACCCACCGAGCAGCCCGTCCCGCCGAGCCGCCTCGCCCACCTCCCGGTCGGAGGAACAGCCCTCATGGCCCACGCTCGCCGGCCCGCGGAAGCGCCCCGCGTTCTGCGCTCCGCGGTCCTCTCCGGCTGCGAGCGGTACCGCTACCTGCTGACCCGCACGTGGCGGCGGGACGGCAGGACCGCAGTGTTCGTACTGCTCAACCCCAGCACTGCCGATGCGAGGACGGACGACGCCACGAGCAGGCGCTGCATCGATTTCGCCGGCCGCTGGGACTGCAGCGCACTCGTCGTCGTCAACCTGTACGCCTGGCGGGCCACGGACCCCGGTGAACTGCGGGACGCCCGGGATCCTGTAGGTCCGCAGAACGATGCGTACCTGGTCGCTGCTGCGGACCTCGCCCACGAGACCGGCGGGGTGATCGTCGGCGGTTGGGGCCGCCGTGCCCGGCCCGACCGCGTATCCGCGGTACTGGAGCTCCCCGGCATGCGGCAGCTGACCGCACTCGCGCTCACCCGGGCCGGACAGCCGCAACACCCCCTCTACCTGCCGAGCCACCTGACCCCGCAGCCTTGGACACCACTCGGCAAGCACCCGGGGACGAACGCGTCGCCCATGGCGCGCCCACCTGAGTTCTTGGGCGGCTGACGGCTGGGACTTGGCTGTACTCGCCCGGTGCCATGGTGGGTTGACTCGTCTTTCGCGCACTGGTCCGGTGCGGCCTCGGAGGCGTGCGCGGTGAGGGGTGCGGCGGTGGAGGTATGACGAATCCATCCGGCTGCCGGATCCGGACGACGGCCTTGGCGAGGATCACGACCTCCTGGCTGTCACCGGCGGGACGACGACGTCGTTTCTCATGGCTGTGTGGTCATGGGGGTGCGGGGCCAGGGCCGGTCGCAGGTCGCACGTAGTGCGGTCAGGGCGTCCCATGCCGCGTCAGGTTCGAAGAGTCGCGTCGGCGTGCCGTGACCCGGGGTGAAGAGCACGTAGTGCCGTGCGAGGTACGAGAGGTCGCCCCAGGGTTCCCGGTGGTGCGCGCGTGCGAGCACCTGGTCACACCCCGTGCACGCGATCCACGGCACGACGAGAAGATCAGCCAGTGCGGTGTCGGTGCCCACGGAGGATCCGGGCAGGGGGATGGTGCCGGCGTGCTCGACGAGCCTCAGCGCGGTATCGCCCTGGTCCCGGTGGCTGCCGAGGCACCGACCGATCCCGGGAGCGAGCGCCGTCCACATGCCCCACACCTCGGCGGCCACGGCGATCTCGGCCCGCATGGTCTCGCTGATCGGCACCTGGTGCTCCAGGAGGCGGGCGATGAGCCGGTCGAGTCCGGCCTCCTGCTCACCGATCTCCCAGCAGTCCATGAACTCCCGGGCTTCGCCGGGGGGCAGGAGCGCGCCGAACCGACGCCACCGGGCTGCTTCATCCCTCACACGGCCGAGGCTATCGTTCCCGTCCGTGAGGTCTGTGTCTGCCGCAGGTGCAGGGCTGGTGGGCAGGAGCCGGCGACGAGCCGGCATCCGCCGCCGCGCCTCCCGTCGCCGAGTGGGTCGCCGACGGCCTCCCGGACTGACTGGGCCGTCGATCGCGGAGTTGCGTCGCGGGCAAAGGCGCAGACCTGGTTGCGGGTGGAGTGAGCAGGCCAGTTACTTGAGGATCCGGAAGCCAGGCTGCTCAGCCCGTGCTCTGAGGAATGTCGCCGAGCCACGAGCGGCGGGCCATGGATCGGTCGTCGTGATGACCAGTCCTGGGAGGCCCGCCACGATGGGCAGTTGGTCCTCCCGCAGCTCGGCATTCGCGATGCCTCCGATCTCATCGATGATCGCGGCGGTGAGCAAGGTTGTGACCACGTGGTCGACCGGTCTGTTGCGGAAAGCAATGACGTCGACCGCATGGGTCGGGGTGTAGCCGCTCAGAGATTTATGGTCGCCGGAGACGGAGTGTTCGGCGTCGAAGACCGACTCGTCGCCGATACGAGGTCCCATGAGGGAAACCAGGAATGGCCGGTGTCCTTCGACTCCACCGGTGTTCGTGATGCCGAGACCCTCCGCCTGAACGTGGAGGGCGTACTCGCCGGCGCGCATCTCCTCAATTCGTGTCGACGAGTAAATCAGGAAGCCACGAAGTCGCCGGATTGCGGCAGCGAGAGCCGCATTTGCCAACCCGATCACCAACACCGGCTCACTCGTGCTCCGGAGCCTGACCGGCGGAGTTTGAGACCCCAACGTGTCAGTCAGCGTAAGCGCTGCGCGGAAGTTGCCCCAGAACGCTGGGTGGACTGGGCTCGACAATTGTTCGGGAGTCGCCAAGGCGCGGGCAGCGGCATCGGACGTTCACTCTCTCCGGCACCGACCGAAGGAGGGCGCTGTCAGGGCCGGCGATGCGCCGGCGCCTCGCACGCGGGACCGGGGTTCCGCAGAGTGCGACGCTCGAACTCGGCGTCCTTCCGATGCGCCAGGCGCTGCTGCGATCGCGGCACCGTCGTCGGCGTGGGGTCCCCGCCGTCGGCCAGGCTCACCAACTCCCGTAGCGATCCCTAGTGTTGTGCCTGTGTTCATGGAGTTGCTGCGGATGTCCAAGGCGGCGAAGCGTTTGGGTATCCACCCGATGACACTTCGCCAGTGGGCTATTGACGGCAAGATTCCGTTCTCGTGGGTGGGTCGTGAGCGCCGGTTCTCCTCGGTCGATGTGGAGAACATGAAGTGCGGTAGCGACTTGGCAACATCCCGGCCCCGGCTGGAGGTTCTGTATGTGCGAGTCTCCGGCTCGCCCGGGCAGGAATCCTCGCTTGCGGCACAGGAGGAGGAGTTGCGGGGTACTGCGACCGGCACGGTGGTCAAGGTCGTCAAGGACCGTGGTTCCGGTCTGCGGGAGAACCGGCCCGGGCTCAACCGGGTGTTGACGATGGTGTCCGACGGGTCGGTGACGGTGGTGCGGGTGACGCATGAGGACCGGCTGGCCCGGTTCGGTGTCGGCTGGCTCAAGCGCCTGTTCGCTGTGTACGGCGTCACGCTTGAGGTGCTGCATCCGATGAAGTCCGGTGGCCGGGATGAACTCCTCGAAGACTTTGTTTCTCTGGTCACCACCTTCGCCGGTCGCGTGTATGGGATGCGGTCGGCCAAGGCCCGCAAGCGGCTGCTCGCCGAGACCGGGCAATGCACCGGCGGGGAGCGGGCTGCGTGAGCCGGAAGCTGCCGCTCGCCGAGGGGGTGAAGTTCCCCCCGCGTGTGCCCGTGCGCTGCTGCGTGCAGGCGTGGACGAGGAGACGGGCGAAATCCTGTCCGCGTCTGTGCTGGCGAGGCGTGTCGATTGGTGCGTGCATCTGGTGTCCGGCATGGTCGGCGCGCTGACTCTCGAGCGCCGGAATGCCACGGATGTGGACTTGCTTGCCTCGGGTTGAGGTTCCCCCGCTGCGTGGATGGCTTTGCGGCGTCTGGGCTGGACCGTCGCACCACCAAGGGGCGTGAAGGTCAACGACCGGATCGTGCGCATGGCCCAGGAACAGGCCGGGCGCGGGCTGCGGTCGGCGAAGTGGCGTGCCGACCTGACCGCAGGTGTCGTCAAGACCTGGCCCGCTGATCCGGCGCATCGGACCGCCGGTGAGTGGGACGCGGTGCGTGATGCGGTTCCGGGCGGGCAGTTTCTGCCGTCCGGCGTGATCCGGTCCCGTACCCGGCAGATCGCTGCTTTCGCGCGCAAGCGTGGACGGCTGCCGGCCGATGTGTTCGAGCTGGAGTCCGCGCCCCGGACTGCCCGGATGTTGCTGCTGTCCGCCTGCGACGGGCAACAGGTCACCATCGAACGGAACGAGAGCGATCCGGGCCGGGCGCTGCTGCGGTTGCAGCTCCCTGCCCGCCCCGACCCGGCCTCCTACGCCGACTGGACGTGGGTGGCCTGCCCCATCAGCCTGCCGCCGACGATCCCCGCGAAAGCGGTGTTGCACCTGCCCACCCTGCGCATCCACCAGGGCCGGGTACGCGTCGATCTTGCCTTCACCCACCGGGTCCCCAAGACTGCCCGCAGCGGTCATACGGTCGCGCTCGGCGTGGACTGGGGCCTCAATACCCTCCTCAGCGCGGGCGCTGTCCGGCTGCAAGCCGACGGCAGCATCACCGCACTCGGGGCCGGGGGCATGTTCCGCGCCGCCGGCGTCCTGGCGAAACAACACCGCCTGCGCCGCCTGTCCGAGCACCTGCACACCAAGGCCGACCAGTACCAGCGGCTCACCGGCGGCGACACCGCACACCCGCTGGCGGCCAAGCACGGGGTGCTGACCGACGAAGTCCGGCGCATCTGCGACAAGCGGTCGAACCTCAACGATGCCCTGGCCCGGGCCGCCGCCAGGTGGGCCGTGGACCAGGCTGTCGCCGCCGAAGCCACGGTGATCTATGTCGAAGACCTCCGCTCGTTGGAGGCCAAGGGCATGGGCCGCACCATGAACACCCGCCTCTCCGAGCAGGTGCGCGGGCAGATCTTTGGCCGGATGCGGCACCTCGCCGCCGAGGCAGGCATCGCCGTGGTCACCGTCCCAGCGCGGAACACCTCGAAGCACTGCCCGCAGTGCCTGGCCCCGCTGCGGCACCGCAAAGCCCCCGACCGGCCCACCACGCCCGGCTGGAAATGGGCCATCTGCCGCTCGTGCGGCTACCAGGGCGACCGCGACCAGGGCGCCTGGAAACGCATCGCCGCACGCGGCCTCACCCACCAGACCAAGACCGTGACCGACCACGCCACCGGCACCATGGCCATCCGCACAGTGGTGGACACACTCGAAACCCGCGCCGTGATCACCCCGACCACCAGGACCCGCCCGGACCGGTCCAAGACCGGACCCACCCGGCGACAGACAACACGCTCCGCGCCCAGGCGACGCAGGGCACCCTCCCCCACCGGCCCCTCGGGTCCGGCGGGCCAGCGTCCGGAGGGACACGCACCAACGGGCCG
>NZ_JBEOXF010000061.1:0-45585 GCF_040296405.1 Streptomyces sp. NPDC002133
ACGGGAATGACCGTCCACTCGCCACGGTCCTGACGCTTCAGGAACTTGATGTGCTCGCGGCCCTCGGCAGGTTCCACCGAGACGCTCTCGCGGCCAGTCGGGTCCTTCTCCACAGTGACGCGGTCACCCGTGATCAGGGTGACGTGCTGCCGAGCGAACCGGGACTTTTCGGCAACCTTGCCCTGAGTCGTCGCATCGGTCTGATTGACGGTCCGGTCGGCGTCGTGGGCCATACCGGGAGTGGCGGTCACACCTGCCAACAGCGCTGCGAGAGCAGCCGCCGCCACATACTGCGGCCGGGATCTGTAGACCCTCTGCCGCCACCTGTCGTTCACATGTCTCATGGAGGGACAGCGTGACGCCATCGAAGGGCCAGGTCAGCACCCTCCGCGTGTCCAGCAAGCGACAAGTCACCTCTCCGCCATGGACGATAGGCGGACGAACGACTCTGAATAGGGACGAACTCGATGTTGGACCCGGTAGAGTAGCAGCCCGCCGGATGGATTCCGCCGGGCCGAACACTGCTCCTGACACCTACTTGATGAGGTAGGCCTACATCACGGTCTACTCGAAGGAGTCACCGCGGCGTCCTTCGCGTACGTGCGCAGCGAGACGGCGCCACCCGACGAGTGGTGCGGGGGCTTCACGGTCACGGTCCGCTTGTCACCGGAGCCCTTGACCTTGGCGTCATGCCAGGTCTTGGCGCCGTCGTAGGAGCCGCGGTCCGGCACTTCCTCGTTCCCCTGGAAGTCATCCACAGGTATCACGCCGGTGGATTCGGACTGGGAGCCCGATCGATGCAACGCTCGTAGGCGCTGGGCGTAGGACGATGCGCTTCGCGCGCGTTGTGCTGTCGACTGCCGCAATCGGCGGCCCCGGAAACGGGTCGACGGCTTTGCCGAGCCCTGACACAGTGGCGCACCATGACGAACGTCGAGCTTGTGAACGCCGCGGACGTGCAGCTCATGCAGGGTCTGGCGCAGCGTGTCACCGCCACCCGCCCGGACCTGGTGAACAGCGACGCGACGTTCGGCGAGCTGGCCTGGAACTGGGGCAAGGGGCACGCCGGCGAGGGCGCAAGCTGGCCGCGTCGACTGTGGTTCTCCGGCGGGGATCTGGTGGCGTGGAGCTGGGCTCATCTTCCGCACCAGGTGAGGCGGAGCGACGGGTCGGTGAAGGACGTCACCGGCGCCTATCTGGCGTATCAGGTCCATCCCGACCACGCCGCGCTGGTCGAGGAGGTGATCGACTGGTACGACGGTACGGCGGCGGACATCGAGCGTACGGTGATGCCGAGCGCCGCCGATGAGTTCGCCCTGAAGCGATGGGCGGCGCACGGCTATGAGACCGACCCGGCCTCGCTCGGCGACGCCGGGTACTGGACCCAGCTCAACGAGCGGGACCTCACCGACGTGGAACAGCCGGTCCTGCCGGACGGATTCCGGTTCCGCACCGCCGACGACGCCGGGCCGAAGGCCGCGGTCCAGGCCCATCTGGACGCCTGGGCTCCCTCGACGTACACGGCCGAGGGCTACCAGGGCGTCCGGCAGACGGAGACGTACCGCGGCGACCTGCACATCCTGGTGGAGGCGCCGGACGGAACGATGGCATCCTCGACGATCATGTGGCTCGACGAAGCGAACAAGACCGCTGAGTTCGAGCCGGTCGGGACCCATCCGGACTACCGGCGTCTGGGGCTGGGAAGAGCGATGCTTCTGCACGGGATGCATCTGGCGCGGGCCGTCGGGGCCACTCATGCGACGGTCGCCTGCCTGGGTGCGCCGGGACACCCCAAGGCGCGCGGGCTGTTCCACAGCGTCGGGTTCCGGGAGCTCTCGCGGGACGCGCCGCTGATCAAATCCAAGACCGCGGGCTGAGGACTGGTCGTTCGGGCAGTCGCTGGTCAGGCCACGTTGGCTCGGGCGACGACCTGACGTAGGCGGGTGTCGTCGGTGTGGCGGTTTCGCCAGATGATGCAGCGGCGGATCAGGGTGCCTTGCACTTTGTGGCTGCGGTGGTCGGTACCGTCCGGGGCGACGTAGCGCAGCGCGGTGAAGGGGGTTGAGACTGGTGAGCTCGCATGTTGAGGTGCCGCGTATTCGTAGCTGGCGTCGGCAGCCCCATGACGCTGAGTGAGCCGTCAGGGGCGGTCGATGGCGGTCTGGGATGATCGCGCAGTGAGTGATGCGAGGGTGCTGGCCGCGGAGGCTGTTGAGTCACATGTCCGGGCGTTCTTCGAGGGGCACTCTGTGGAGGTCGTCGACTACGACCTCGGGCCGGAACGGCGAGCGGTGGTGCCCGATCTGCGAGTTCTCGTTGTGGGTCCCGGTCCCCGCAGCGACAGCTGGGCCTATGTGACCGCTGGGTGCTGGGCCGCGATGGAGAAGGACGGTCATGGACTTGAGTTCATCATGACCGCCCACGTCCGCGACCAGCGGTTCATCGAGCTCATGGCGGTGATCGCCTACTACCACTGCGGAGGACATCAGCTCGACCTGGAGCACAGCATGCCGATCGGTGAACCGTGGGTGCCGCGTTCAACCTGCGATCACCTGTTGATCAGCCTGCCCTATCTCCACGGACCCGACCTGGAACACTGTCCCGTTCCCGGGGGCCACGCCCGCATCCTGTGGACCCTGCCCGTGACAACAGCTGAGATTGAGTTCCGCAGGCGTCACGGGCACGAGGCGTTGGAGCAGCTCTTCGACGAGGCAGAGATCATCCCCACCGATCCTTTCAGGGCGTCGGTCGCCTGAGATTCTGGCCTCCGACAGTCACCGTTCGTGGTCGCCGGGGGCGTATCGGCTCCAGGTTCCTCCGGCTTCGGTGACCAGGCGGGTGGCTGTCTTGTCGTGGTAACCGAGCGCCTTCGCGATGACGGGGGCCGGGGCCTGGAGGACGAGTTGGCGGGTCGCGGAGGTCCTGCCGCGCTGCGGCGGGACGCCGATCCTTCGCAGGTGAACTTGAAGCCTGACCGGATTCATCGGCTGTCCGGGCTGGCGGCCAGGGAAGAGCCACTGTGAGCTTCTGCTGCTGGCGTAGGGCAGGTGCTGGCAGGACTGGACGTATGCCCGCATGAGGCCTGCGACGGGCTCCGGAAGCGGGGACGGCGGGTCTCCCAGCCGGACGGTGACGGTGGCCCCGTCGTCGATGACGTCGTCGACAGTGAGGCGGACGATGCGGGTGACGGGTTGCGCGTAGAGGAGAACGAGCGCAGCGGCGACCCGGGCCCGCAGGGGCAGGGAGTCGTCGTTGAGGGTCCGCCTGAGAATGGCGAGTCGGCGGTGCTGGTGCAGCGGCGCTTGGTCCTGGTTGATGACCTGGGGTGGCAGGGTGAGGCGGGGCATCCGGCTCGTCTTCATGCACCAGCGCAGGAACGTCTGGGCCGGGCGCCGGTTGGCCAACTTCTCGGTGTGCCAGGCGTCGAGGTCGGCCTGCTGGCAGTGTTCGAGGGTGCGGCCTCGGTCGGCGAGCCAGGCAAGGAAGGCGCCGGCCTGGGCATCAGCATCAGGAACAGGCTCTTCACTGCGGCCAGCCCACGCGCCCGTCGGACTGACGTCGCGCGGCGAGACCACCTTGCCAGGCCCCGGCCGGCGGTGCGTGACGAACACCGGGCCGCGGGCGCGGCCGCGCAGCAGGCGGGGCACCAGCCGGGCGGTTTCGGCGTCCCGGTAGACCGTCTCCAGCACGAAGTCCTCCCGGGCACGCCCGCCACGGCGGCGGACCGCGGCGCCCTTGGACGGCGCTGTCGGGTCCGATACCGACGATCTCCAGCAGTTGCGGACGGTGTGCGCGGACGGCCCGAACTCGTCGATGAGGATGACGACTTCGGGCTGGCCCTCGCGTGGTTGTGCCTGCCCGTCGGCGATCGCGTGGAGCCGCTCGATCCGGGCCTTCGCTGCGAACCCGGGACGGTCGAGCCCTTCCATGTCTTCCGGCGTTGAAAGGTGACGCCTTCCTCGCGGAGCAGGATGCGTAGCCCCTCGTGGCGGTAGCCGAGGGTGCACATCCCGGCAAGCCAGACCTCGAACAGTTCCCAGGACGCAGCATCTGAGGCATCGAATGTAGATTCCATACAAAAATCTGTATGCTGTCCCCGTCATCACTCCACTGCAGTCCCTGAGGGGGCCCATGCGCGACATACGCTCCGCGGCAGCCGGTGTGCGGGTCACCCGGCCGGTCCCGCTTCGTCAGGCCGTCTACGAGACCCTGATCGAACTGATCGTCAACGGCTCCCTCACACCCGGCCAGCACCTGGTCGAGTCCGAGCTCGCCGAGCAACTGGGCGTGAGCCGCCAGCCGGTACGCGAGGCCCTGCAGCGACTGCAGACCGACGGCTGGGTCGACCTGCGGCCGGCCCAGGGCGCCTTCGTCCACTCCCCCACCCCGGAAGAGGCCACCCAACTCCTCAGCGTCCGTGCCGTACTGGAAACCCACTCCGCGCACGGCGCCGCGCTCCACGCCACCGAGCAGGACGTGACCCGGCTGTGGGAGCTCCAGGAGGCCGGGATCGCGGCCCTGACGGCCGACGACGCACGCGGCATCGTCGAAGCCAACGCCGCCCTGCACGGCTTCATCACCCAACTGTCCCGCAACAAGGTCCTGGCCGAGCTCATCCGCCAGGTGGACCGACGGGTGCGTTGGTACTACATGCCCATCGCCCGGCCCCGCGGCAAGGACGCCTGGAACGAGCACGCCACCCTCATCAACGCCATCGCCGAAGGTGACGCCGAGCGTTCCGAGCAGTTGATGCGCCGTCACACCCAGAACACGACCGACTTCTACTGCCGGCAGATCGCCGCCGCGGCCGCCCTGCGTACATAGCCGAGAGTGGGCGAGGCCGGCCGGTGCAGGGAGCGCACCCGCACCCCACCGACCGTCCCCCGCCGCGTACTGCGGGTCGCGTCAGAGTGGGTCGGGCCGGGCCGGGTGAGGTCGGGTCACCCGAAGGGGACGGCCGGCTCGGCCCTGTGGACCGGGCGGTAGTTCTGCGCGCTGATCTCCCGAAGTAGCCGTCGCAGGGTGCGCGAGATCTCCTTCAAGTGGCGCCCAGCCGATCGGCCGCGGTCACGGAAGCGAGTGCGCCTGGCTGCCCCTGCCGCCTTGATCCGCCACACCAGCCGATGAGCCAGCCCGATTCGCTGCCCAGCGTAAGGGGCCATGATCTCTCGCCCCATGGCAGCTCCAGCCCAAAGCCGCTACACCGACCTGGACCGTCGCGGCCGCTGTCAGTGCCGCCGTACACAATGCGCCCATGAGTGATCGCTACGAAGTCGTCTTCTCCTGCTTCTTGCGCGACGACACCCCAGCGTCGGTTATGACGGCCTTGCGCTGGCATCTGGGCATGGATGCCGAGTACCCCGAGGATCTCGACGACGAGGACGGACAGCTCTACCCGCTACTCGCTCCAGACAACTACAACAACAGTCGTCTGCCCGGCGGGGACGTCGCGTCCTTGCGCCGCACAGTGCAGGAGTTCACCTCGTCCGGCGAGCGGCATGAGTGGGAGCTCTTCGCACGCAAAGACTGGGTCGACGACTCCATGCTCTACCTCCGTGACCTCTTGGACCTGCTCGCCCCACATGTGGCGAGTCCCGGCTACGGGGGGCACTTCCGCGACATCGACGGCACGGCGCTGACCGTCTTCACCTTCCGCGACGGTACGTACGAACCCATTGAGATCCCCTGGGGGTATTGACCGGCCATGACACTCGGATGGGGCTTCGTGCCCCTGGCGTGCCCGATCCTGCGGGACACAGCGGGGACTCCCGGGGAACAGCGGCATCGGTCGCGCGCCGACCCAGGTCAAGGAGTTGCCAGGTCAGCCGCCATCCGCATACGTGGTCTTCCAAACTGGGGCTTCATGACCCGGTGCACCAGCCCTTGCCTGAGCCATTGACGGTTGCCATTCCTTCTCAACGGATGGCGATACTCCCTCATGAGCAGATTTGCCGAAGTCATCGTGCTGGCCAGCGACGAAGCAGAGACCATGGAGCCGCTGACCCGCCCAGACGACAGTCGAGAGTGGTCAGGATGTTTCACCGATATCGGGCAGGGCATGTTCGGCGGCTGGGCCATTGAGTTCGTGAGGCGGTCCAGATGGATCGGATTGCTGGACCACCTTGAGTCGTTGCCCTGGAAATCACCCCACTCGGTACAGGTGCTCGTTCACGATGAGGAGGACGAGTGCTTCGGCCTATGGATGATCCACGACGGCCGACTGGTGGAGGTACCTCTGCCGCGCACCCGCCGGGCGTTCTGGCCGAACTCCTTCACAGGTGAGATTGATCCGGACTCCCCCGGAATCCTCATTCGCACAGACGGACCCGGCGGCTGGCCTGAGGGGGGCTAAGCGTGACATGGCGGGGGTGCTCGTGGGCTGGTCGACCACTGGTCGCTGTACAGCAGCGCCGTACCGCAACCCCCGCAACCGCGCCCGTCCACTACCGTCCCGCCAGGGCTTCAAGCGACCGGAATGACCGTCGCTGACTGATCCGGCTAGATCTACGGATCAGATGTTCCCCGTGCCACAACCGCGCCAGATCGGGCGGGGAGCCACGGGGAACTGCGGTCGCCGACGGCGCGAGCAACGACGAAACGACGGGTGCCGGGGGTTGTCCCCCGGCACCCGCCGCGATGGTCCGGCCGGTGCCTCCGCGGGGTTCCCGCGGAGGCGCTTGCTCACTTGCCGAGCAGGTAGGCCCGTTCCACGGTCTGGGTGACCGTGTTGCCCGCGTTGTCGGAGGCCGTGACCCGCAGGGTCACGTACGCGCCCTGCCGGTGGTCGCCCGGCCGCTCGATGGTGGCGGTGAACCTGTTGTGGCCGCGGTCCTTGACGTGGACCTGCCCCTTCCAGGTCTTGCCGTCGTCGAAGGACGCCTCGACCTTGAGCTTGGTCCCGGCGGGGGCGGCGAGCCCGTCCTGGTGCCGCACCGTCAGGTCGAGGTCGTGCCGGCTCCCGCCGCGTACCGTGTTCCACAGGTCGGCCGGGACCCCGTAGTCGACCTGGAGCAGGGGCAGCAGCGTGTCCTTCGCCGCGGTGTCCGAACGGAACGTCCAGGACGTGGCGGTCTTCGTACCGGTCTGCCAGTACTCGGTCTCGCGCTCGGTCGTCAGGTCCAGGCGGTAGCCGGCCTCTCCGGCGGGAACTGCGAAGTTCCCCCAGGCGCCTGCGGACTCGCCCACCTTCTTGCCGTCGCGGTGGAGGACGGCCGCCACAGTGTCACCGCGGGGGTAGGTCGGTTCGTCCATCGTCCCGGGCGTTCCAACCCTCCCGATACCTCCCCCGGTGGAGGGAACCTGCTTGCGGGCCCAGTGGCCGGCCACCGCGTCGGTGTACTCCGGGATCGCCAGGCTGAGGACGTCACCGTTGCGGACGGAGGGACTGCTCCAGCCGCGCGGGATGGACGGCCGGACCACTGCCTTGTACCACTCCTCCTTGGCCTTCTCGCCCGTCGCGAAGGTGCGGGGGGCGTCCCGCAGGCCCGACCGCAGCGCGCCGCCGTAGAACAGGTCGGGGCCGGGGATGAAGTCGACGTAGTGCATCCACTGCGTGTCGCCGGAGGTGACGTACTCGGTGCGGGTCATGCCCGTCGGCACCCAGCGCGAGGTCTCCCAGGCGACCTTCGCGTAGGGGCGCCAGCTGAAGCGCTGTTCGCTGGTCCAGTGCAGTGCGCCGTTGTTCGTGTAGGACGCCTTCACCTGCGCGGTGTTGCGGTCCGAGACGGTGTACGTCACGTCCTGGGGGATCTGCTGCTCCCAGTTCGCCGCGATGTCGTACAGGTACGGGCTCTCGACCGTCCCGGAGATGTCGATGACGGCCTTGTTCTTCTTCATGTACTGCAGCAGCTTGGCGCCGTCGGCCGCGGTCATCCTCACCACGGGGACGGCGGAGCGCGTGTCCGTCGGCTTCCAGCGAGTCCAGGCGATGAGCCCCTCGGGCAGCACGATCGCGATGCCCTTGGCGCCCGCCTTCGCGGCGATATCCGCGAGGTCGTACCCGTCCTGCGCAAAATCGTCGCGGATGACGGCGAGCTTGCCCCGCACGGTGCCGGGCCGCAGGTCGGGGTTCTCCCTGGTCCCCGCGTCCACGGCGGTGAGCCGCTCCCCCTCGGGGTTGAACGGCGTGGACTGCTTGGCGTAGTACGGCTTCAGGTCGATGTCCGCGCCGCGGACCTCGGTCCTGAGTTCGGGAGCCGTCATCTCCCAGCGGGAGTTGAACTCGAACTCGCCCTCGGTGACCTTGGACGTGGGGTTCACGTACAGGTCCACGGCCCCGCCGCCGTCCTCGTAGTAGATGCCCAGGGTCTGCTCCGCCCCGTCGATCTTCCGGTACATCTGGTACGTCACGTTGTTGCGCCGCTCTGCGGGCTTGGGCGTCTGCACGCGCACCCGCTTGGCCTCACGCGCGTCCAGGGTCACGGTCGTGTCCTTGGTGACCTTCACCTGGGGCTCGACGACCTGGATCAACCGGACGCCGTCGCCCGAGTCCTCCGCCTGCGTGCCGCCGACCAGGTACGTACCTTCCTCCACCTCGGCGACCAGGGGGTCCCAGCTGGTGAGCCGGACTTCCGTGTCCCCTCCGAAGACGTCCAACAAGGCCCACCCCGTGGGCTCCCCGCTCGGTCCGTGGGACTCGATGGTGAGCTTGTGCATCGGGGCGCGCACAGCCAGGCTGACGGTGGTGTGGACCGACACGCCGTCGGAGGACGTGGCGGTGACGTAGCCGTAGTAGGAGCCGCGGCCCGCCTTCGCGGGGTCGATGCCGACCGGAACCTCCGCGGTCGCCCCCGGGGCGAGTCGGACCGTGTCGGCGCCCAGAGCCAGCGCCGACGCGGGGAGTTCCCTGCCACCCTTGGTCGCCAGTGCGGCCCGCAGGCTCAGCGAGACCTCATTGTCGGAGTGGTTCGTGTAGCGGACCACGCCGGCCCGCTCCACCGGGGATCCGTCCCTGTCGAACGGGCCCAGGACGATCGTGCCGGTGGCGGTGACGGGGGCGGTGACCGCCGCCTTGACGTCGACGCGGCCGCCGCCCTGCTCGGTCGGCACCTGGCCGGACACCGTACGCGACGTGCTGATCAGCGCGTCCTTGAGCTGCTCGGCTCCCCACTCGGGGTGCTGCCCGGCGAGCAGCGCCGCCGCACCCGCCACATGAGGCGTGGCCATCGAAGTGCCGTCCGCCGCGACGTAGTGGTCGCCGACCGGCGTGCCCATGGTCGTACCCGCGGCGCGCGCGGCGACGATCCCGACGCCCGGAGCCGTGATGTCCGGCTTGGCCGCCTTGTCGCCCAAGCGCGGACCGCGGCTCGAGAAGGAGGCCAGCGCATCGTCACGGTCGACGGCGCCGACGGTGAGGGCGGCGTCGGCCGCACCGGGCGACCCGACCGTCATCTCGCCCCTCTGACCGGAGTTGCCGGCGGCGACGACAAAGAGCGCCCCGCTGCTGCGAGAGATCTCGTTGACCGCCAGGCTCATGGGATCGGTGCCGTCGGTCTCCATGTCCGCGCCCAGGCTCATGTTGACGACCTTGGCGCCTTGGCCCGCGGCCCACTCCATACCCGCGATGACCTGGGACTCACTGCCGTAGCCGTCGTCCCCGAGCACCTTGCCGATCAGCAGGTCCGCGCCGGGCGCGACGCCCTTGCGCAGACCCTCGGAGGCAGCCCCGCTGCCGCCGGCGGTGGCGGCGACGTGCGTGCCGTGGCCGAAGCGGTCCTCGGTCGAGCCGCTGTCGGAGAAGTCCTTCGCCTCGGACACGCGACCCGCGAGGTCGGGATGGCTCTGGTCGGCGCCGGTGTCCAGGACCGCGACCTTGACGCCCTCGCCGTGGTACCCGGCAGCCCATGCAGCCGGCGCGTTGATCTGCGCGGTGCTGCGGTCCAGCGTGGGACGCACCTTGTGGTCCAGCCAGATCTTCGGAGTCCCGGCCGCCGCGCTCGCCACGGACGCGCCCGCCGCAGGTGCGAGCTGCTTCCAGAAGGCGGCCAGATCGTCGTCGGCGACGCGCAGCGCCTGGGCGTCGATGCTCGACAGTTGCCGCGGCTCGCCGGAGCCCTCGTGGAACTCAGCAAGCGCGTCCACCCGCTTGACCGCCGCACGCGCCGAACCCTTGGGCGCGGACACGATCAGAGGCAGGGCCTCGGCGTGCGCCTCGTCGTACCCCTGGGCGATGAGCCCTGCGACGTCGAAGAGCCCCGCATCCAGCCGCTCCGTGCGGACCAGCATCGCCGCGTCGGAAGGCAGGACCGTCAGGGCGCCGTCCTTCTCGCTGATCTGGAAGAAGACGTTCTCGCGGCCCGGTGCACGCTGCACCGAGGCCGTCTTCTTGCCGTTCGGCGCGTCGCTGACGGTGACCAGGTCGCCGGTGATCAATCGTACGGTATTCGTGCGGTCGTGCGGTGCCGGCGTGCGTGCCTCGGTCCCCTGCGGGGACTGGGCGGCGACGGGCGTGATCACACTCGTCGCCACCATCGCCGACATCGAAGTCACCGCCCAAAGGCGGATCCGTCTCATTGGTGTTTACAGCCTTTCAGTTGTCCCAACATCTGGGCAAAGCACCTGTGCGGAGGCGTTATGACCGCACAGATCCGGGGCGTCTCACCCCGGGCACAGGAGACGAACGGCATCCGGCCTCGACATGAACCTCGACCGAATCGGCCGCCCTTCCGCACGCCACGTGTCCGCTCGTCGGCGTGTGTTGAGCCGGTGAGCGGAGAGGTGTCGGCGATGTCCCAGGCGAGAGACGGGCCAGGGCACGGAATCGCCGCCGCTTTCGACCGCAGTCGACGGCGTTACAGGTTCGACCGAGACCGACCGGGACTGCCGACCTGCACGGCCGGCACACCTTCGGCAATCAGCATTGATCCTGTCGATGTCGCCGCCGTCAGGCGGTCCCTTGCCATGACAAAAACCCCTCCGTACACCTGTGGTTCGCCGCCCGTCCGGAATCATCCGCCACGCAGACGGGGCCTGCCACCTCCCCTTGGTGGCACAAACACGCCATGTCCAGACTGCGACACGCGTCGCCTGCGCCGCCTTCAGGCAGTTCAGCGCGGTGCGGTACGAGAGGTTGAAGGGTGCCCGCCCAGGTGGTCACGCGAGTTGATCACGCGGGGAGCAGGGCCCGAGGGTGTACTCGATGACGCGAACCCGGCTCACGGCGGTCGCGGTCGCCGGTGGCCACGATCTCGGACAAGTAGGAGCCGTCGCCGACGGCTTCAACGACTCGGAGCACGACGTTGTTGCGGACGCGCCACAACAGGTCCGCGCCCGTGTCGGAGGCGGCCGCAGCGCGAAGCCGGTGATGCCGCGGTCGGCCATCAGCAGCATCCCCGGCTCGAGCCGGCCAAGCAGCCCTGGAATCAGCTGCTGCTCGCACACACAAAGCGGACCGGTCGCCGCGGCGAACACCGCATACGTCCCGCATTCCACCGGCGCGGCAACCCTCACCAGCGGATACGCACTGCGCTGCTGTCCCCGGCCCGGACCGGGCCGGCCCCAAGAAGGCGCCGTTCGCATTGGTGTCCGGCACATCGAAGACAGTGCCGTCCCCGCGACCAGTCGCCACCGCCGAGATCAGGCAACGGCCATGTCCGGCGCGGCCACCGGTCGGCACACCCGCGCGAACAACACCTTCAACGGCTCCGGCCCCAGCCACCGCCGGACCCGGCCGATCGCCGCCGCCGTCGGCACCCCCCACGGCTTCTCCCACTGCCGCACCGCGCAGCCTCCCACGCACGCAAGAGTGCCTCCTGAGTCGGACCGCCGGATTCTGCCGATCGAATCACGTCGTCCACTCAGAAGGCACTCTTGCGTTTCACTCACCACCCCGCAGAGGCAGTTCCGCGGGAGGCGGCCCCTCCCGTCAGCGCAGGAGCTTCACCGCGTCGACCACCAAGGGATCCAGCCCGTCCGCACCGGCGTCGACGAGCGCGAGCAGCCGGGTGCGCATGCGCGGGTCCCAGAACCTGCCGATGTGTCCGGCGATTTCCTCGGCCGCCAGCCCACCCGGCAGATGCCCGAGGTTCGCGGCGATGTCGTTGGCCATCCTGCGCTCCGACGGCGCGCCGCCTGCCATCTCAGTCCACCACCGTGAGTACGTCGGCCTCGGCGTGTTCCGTGTCGCCGCGCTGGAGCGGGTGCTCGAGCCCCACCTGCACGGCGGTCACCTTGTACTCGGGACAGTTGGTCGCCCAGTCCGAGTTCTCCGTGGTCACCACGTTGGCGCCGGTCACGGGGTGGTGGAACGTGGTGTACACGACCCCGGCCGGCATCCGGTCGGAGATCTCCGCGCGCAGCGTGGTCCGCCCGACGCGGCTGGCCAGCGTCACCCGGTCGCCGTCGGTGATGCCGCGGACCTCGGCGTCGTGCGGATGCAGCTCCAGCACGTCCTCGGGATGCCAGGCGACGTTGCCGGTGCGGCGCGTCTGCGCCCCGACGTTGTACTGGCTGAGGATCCGCCCCGTCGTCAGCACCAGCGGGAACCGCCTGGTGCTGCGCTCGTTCGTCGGCACATAGGACGTGACGACGAACTTGCCCTTGCCCCGGACGAATTCGTCCACGTGCATGATCGGCGTGCCTTCCGGAGCGGACTCGTTGCACGGCCACTGGACGCTGCCGAGCTTGTCCAGCACCTCGAAGGACACGCCGGTGAAGGTGGGCGTGACCGTGGCGATCTCGTCCATGATCTGGCTCGGACGGTCGTAGGACATGGGGTAGCCCATGGCGGTGGCGATCTCGCTGACGATCTGCCACTCGTGCTTGCCCGTCTTGGGCTTCATCACCGCGCGCACCCGGTTGATCCGGCGTTCGGCGTTGGTGAACGTGCCGTCCTTCTCCAGGAACGACGCACCGGGCAGGAACACATGCGCGAACTTGGCCGTCTCGTTGAGGAACAGGTCCTGGACGACGACCAGTTCCATGGCCTCCAGTGCCGCGGTGACGTGCTTGAGGTTGGGGTCGGACTGGGCGATGTCCTCGCCGTGGACGAACAGGCCGCGGAAGGTTCCGTCGATCGCCGCGTCGAACATGTTCGGGATCCGCAGCCCGGGCTCGGCAAGGATGGTGCCGCCCCAGAGGTTCTCGAAGACGTTGCGCACGGCGTCGTCGGAGACGTGCCGGTAGCCGGGCAGCTCGTGCGGGAACGAGCCCATGTCGCAGGAGCCCTGCACGTTGTTCTGGCCACGCAGCGGGTTCACACCGACGCCGTCGCGGCCGATGTTGCCGCACGCCATCGCGAGGTTGGCCATGCCCATGACCATGGTCGAGCCCTGGCTGTGCTCGGTGACGCCGAGGCCGTAGTAGATGGCTCCGTTGGGTGCCTGCGCGTACAGCCGTGCCGCGGCCCGCAGTTCGTCGGCCGGGACGCCGGTGATCGGTTCGGCCGCCTCCGGGCTGTTCTCCGGGTGAGCGATGAATTCCGCCCACTCGTCGAAGCCCTCGCAGCGCTGCTCCACGAAGGAGCGGTCGACCAGGCCCTCGGTGACGACCACGTGCGCCATGGCGTTGACCACGGCGACGTTCGTGCTCGGCCTGAGCTGGAGGTGGTGCTGGGCCTGGATGTGCGGAGAGCGCACCAGGTCGATGCGGCGCGGGTCCACCACGATGAGCTTCGCGCCCTCGCGCAGCCGTCGCTTCATCCGCGAGGCGAACACCGGGTGCCCGTCGGTGGGGTTCGCACCGATCACCATGATCACATCGGCCTGCGCCACCGACTTGAAGTCCTGGGTGCCGGCCGACTCGCCGAAGGTCTGCTTGAGTCCGTACCCCGTCGGGGAGTGGCAGACCCGGGCGCAGGTGTCCACGTTGTTATTGCCGAACGCCGCGCGCACCATCTTCTGGACGACGTAGACCTCTTCGTTCGTGCACCTCGACGAGGTGATGGCGCCGATCGAACTCGATCCGTACGTGCCCTGGATCTCGCGCATCCTCCTGGCGACCGTGCCGATCGCCTCGTCCCACTCGACCTCGCGCCAGGGATCGGTGATCTTGTCGCGGACCATGGGCTTGAGCACCCGGTCGGGGTGCGTCGCGTAGCCGAAGGCGAACCTGCCCTTCACACAGGAGTGGCCCTCGTTCGCGCCACCGTCCTTGTAGGGCACCATGCGCACCAGCTCGTCGCCGCGCAGCTCGGCCTTGAACGAGCAGCCGACACCGCAGTACGCGCAGGTGGTGATCACCGAACGGGTCGGCATGCCGAGCTCGACGACCGACTTCTCCTGCAGCGTCGACGTCGGGCAGGCCTGTACGCAGGCCCCGCAGGAGACGCACTCGGAGTCCATGAACGTCTCACCGGCGCCCGCCGAGACCTTGGAGTCGAAGCCGCGCCCCTCGATGGTGAGCGCGAACGTGCCCTGCACCTCGCCGCATGCCCGGACGCAGCGGGAGCAGGCGATGCACTTGGACGGGTCGAAGTCGAAGTACGGGTTGGACGTGTCCTTCTCGGCGTCGAGGTGGTTCTCGCCCTCGTAGCCGTACCGGACCTGCCGCAGCCCGACCACGCCGGCCATGTCCTGCAGCTCGCAGTCGCCGTTGGCCGGGCAGGTGAGGCAGTCCAGCGGATGGTCGGAGATGTAGAGCTCCATGACGCCCTGGCGGAGCTTCTCCACCTTCGGTGTCTGCGTGCTGACCCGCATCCCGTCCGCCACCGGCGTGGTGCAGGACGCGGGGGTGCCCCGCCGGCCGTCGATCTCCACCACGCACAGCCGGCAGGAGCCGAACGGCTCGAGGCTGTCGGTGGCACACAGTTTGGGGATGTCGATGCCGGCCAGCGCGGCGGCGCGCATCACCGACGTGCCCTCCGGCACGGTCACCGGAAGCCCGTCCACCTCCACCGAGACGGTCGGCTCGCCGGGCCTCTCCGGGGTGCCGAAGTCGGGTTCCTTGAGCAGTGTCATGCCGTGCCCTCCGTCCTCACGCGAGTCGCTTGTACGGGTTGGATCTCCAGGCTGCGACGGCCGCCGAGGAAATCGTCAGGGAAGTGAGCGATGGCACTGCGTACGGGCATCGGCGTCAGACCGCCCATCGCGCACAGCGAGCCATCGGTCATCAGGTCGCACAGGTCCTCGAGCAGGGCGAGATTCTCGTCCCGGTGCTGACCGGCCACGATCTTGTCGATCACCTCGACGCCACGGACGGAGCCGACCCTGCACGGTGTGCACTTGCCGCAGGACTCCTCGGCGCAGAACTCCATCGCGAAGCGCGCCTGGGCGGCCATGTCGACGGTGTCGTCGAACACGACGATGCCACCGTGGCCGACCATCGCGCCGGCCGCGGCGAAGGCTTCGTAGTCCATCGGCAGGTCGAACATCGACGTCGGCAGGTAGGCCCCGAGCGGACCACCGACCTGCACCGTACGCACCGGGCGCCCGGAGTGGGTCCCGCCGCCGTAGTCCTCGACGAGTTCGCGCAGCGTGACACCGAACGCCGTCTCCACGATGCCGCCGCGCGCGATGTTGCCACCGAGCTGGAACACCTGGGTGCCGCGCGACCGCTCGACGCCGAGCTCCTGGTACGCCTTCGCCCCGTTCGCCATGACGACGGGCACGGTGGCCAGGGTGAGGACGTTGTTCACCACGGTCGGTCTGCCGAAAAGGCCCTCGATCGCGGGGATCGGCGGCTTGGCGCGGACCGTGCCCCGCTTGCCCTCGAGGCTCTCCAGCATGGAGGTCTCCTCACCGCAGATGTACGCGCCGGCGCCGACGCGGACGTGCAGGTCGAAGGTGAGCTCCGAGCCGAGGATGCCGGTCCCGAGCCATCCCCGCTCGCGCGCGATCTCGATCGCCGCGCGCATGGTGGCGACCGCGTCGGGGTACTCCGAGCGGATGTAGATGTAGCCCTCGGTCGCGCCGACCGCGTGGGCGGCGATGGTCATGCCCTCGATGAGCATGAAGGGGTCGCCCTCCATGACCATGCGGTCGGCGAAGGTCCCGCTGTCGCCCTCGTCGGCGTTGCAGCAGACGAACTTGAGCTCGTCGGCGCACTCGAGCACGGTCTTCCACTTGACGCCTGCCGGGAAGCCCGCGCCACCGCGGCCACGCAGGCCGGAGTCGGTGACCTCGGTGACCACGTTCGCGGACGGGAGCTGCAGGGCGATGCGCAGCCCGACCAGGCCGCCGTGCCGCACATAGTCTTCCGGCGACAGCGGGTCGGTCACGCCGATCCTGGCGAAGGTGACCCGTGTCTGGCGTGCCAGCCAGGGCAGTTCGTCCACGACACCGAGCCGCAGCGGATGGTCCGCTCCCTCGAGCATGCCGGCGGCCAGGAGGCCCGGCACGTCCTCGGGCGCCACCGGCCCGTAGCCGACGCGGCCGTTCGGCGTCACCACCTCGACCAGTGGCTCCAGCCACAGCATGCCGCGTGATCCGTTGCGGACCACGTCGACGGCGAAGTCCCCGGCGGCCGCAGCGCGTTGCAGGGCGTCGGCGACCTCGTCCGCGCCGACGGACCTGGCCGCCGAGTCGCGGGGGACGTAGACCGTCACCGCGCAGTCCGAAGAGTCCTTCATCACGACACCGTCCCCTTGAGGATCGAGCCCAACCGGGCCGTGTCCACTCGTCCGTACAGTCGGCCGTTCACCTCTACCGCCGGTCCGAGAGCGCAGTTGCCGAGGCAGAAGACCTGCTCGACGGTGACCGAGCCGTCCGCGGTCGTCTCGCCCAGGGAGCATCCGGCCTCGCGGGCGTAGCCAACCAGGCTGCCGGCCCCCAGGGCCTGGCATGCCTCGGCGCGGCATATCCGGACCGTCGTGCGCCCGGCCGGTTCACGGCGGAAATCGTGGTAGAAGGTCACCACTCCGTGGACGTCCGCCCGGGAGAGGTTGAGTTCGTCCGCGAGCACCGGAATCGCCTCTTGCGGCACATGGCCCAACTCGGCCTGAACGGCGTGCAGTATCGGCAGCAGCGAGCCGCGCTGACCCCGATGAGCCGCCACCACCGTCCGGACCACGCTGTCGACCGTCACGTCACTCCCGCTGCTCGTCATGATCGCTCCGCCCTCCGTCACGCGCGGGAGTACGAGCGCGAGATTCCATTTACGGTCCGACAAGATCGAGTCGTGCACATAGGGCCCTTCACCTCTCCTGCGGATGCGCGGGGTTCGTGACCGGCGAACAGAGCCGCGTCGCTTCCCGCCGGTGCCGGCATACAGGCCGACGATACCGCATACAAGCTTCTGTATACAGAATCCCGACCGGCAAACTTTTCACCGAGGACCCGGGCCCCGACAGGGCTTGTCCGCCACCTGCCGACCGGATTCACGACACGAGAAGGGAATCGGCAGGACGGCGAGCGGCCCCGATGGCGGCGGCAGCCACCGAGGGATGGACGGCGGCGGCACCGACGACGGCCTCCAGTTCCAGCACCCACGGCAGGACGGTGCGCAGCACGATGTCGAGCCCGCCGCCGTCCGGTCCGAGCATCGCGTCGGCGGGGACGAGCACCGGGTCGGCGAGGACCGTCGACGTCGCGCTGCCGCACGGCCCTCCCCCGTCCGGTCTGGCCGGGACGAACAGGTCGGAGGCGTGCGCCGGGACCACCCAGAGAGTCAGACCGTCCTGACCGGCGAGCGGCCGGGAGGACCAGACGTAGCTGTCGGCCTCTCCGGCCGCGACCACCTCGTACTTGCGTGCGCGCAGGGCGACCACGCCACCGGAGCGGTCGGCGGTGGAGGGGGTTTCGCGGGGCGCCTGATCCTGCGCGCTGCGCCCGCCGGGGACGCCCTCCGCCAGAGCGAGGCTGCTGAGGTGGCGTCCGGCGGCGATCTCGCCACGGAGCCAGCGGCTGCCGTACGCCTCGACGACGGCGACCGCCGCATAGTGGGACTGGAGCACGGCAGCTGTCGCCGGACAGGCACCGGCCACCTGCGCCACCACCTCGGCGGCATCCGTCAGATCCAGCCCGCCGCCGCCGAGTTCCGCGGAGACGGTGAGTCCGAGCAGTCCGGCCTGACCGAGGGCGGTCACCGAGCCGCGCGGAAACCTCCCCTCCCCGCCAGCCCTTTCCGCGGACGGCGCGACGACGCGGCTCAGCACGTCGGAGAAAGCGGTGCGGTACGACACGGGTGACCCCCTCACGTGTGGTTTCCGGTCTGCTGTCAGGCGGCGGGCAAGCAGGGGGCGCAGCCGGGGAAGACGCCGTGCAAGCTCTCCGGGAGAGCCCTGGGCGACGGCTCGGACCGGCGCTGCGCCGACGACGAGGGCGCCGAACCATCAGGCGCCCTCGCCCTTCGAACAGCTCTCCCAGTCGCCGCTCGAAACGCGCGCCGCGTGATTGCATACAGTATGCCAGAGGGGTTCACGTGTGCGCCAGAACGGAGCCGAATTCGGTCCGGGCAGCTCAGGACTGCGGGTCGATCTCCCGGAGCAGCCCTGACGACACGTCGAAGACGAAGCCCCGGACGTCATCGGTGTGGGGCAGGAACGGCGATGTGCGCACCCTCTGCATCGACTGGCGGACGTCCTGATCGACGTCGCGGAAGGCCTCCACCGCCCACGCCGGTCGCTGTCCGACCTCCAGCTCCAGTTCGTGCCGGAAGTCCTCGGTCAGCTTTTCGAGACCGCAGCCGGTGTGGTGGATGAGGATGACGCTGCGGGTGCCCAGGGCGCGTTGACTGATGGTCAGGGAGCGGATCGTGTCGTCGGTGACCACACCGCCGGCGTTGCGGACGGTGTGACAGTCGCCCAGCTCCAGGCCGAGCGCCGCGTGCAGGTCGAGGCGGGCGTCCATGCAGGCCACGACGGCCACCTGCAGGACGGGGCCGGCGCCCATGCCCGGGTCGGTGAATCCGGCGGCGTAGTGCCGGTTGGCCTCCACGAGACGGTCGATGACCGTCTCGTCGGCCTGGGCGCTGCCGGTGGACGGTGCGGAACGGCGCGTTGATGTCGACATGTTGGGCTACCTCACTCCGGTCTGGTTCGAAAGGGCCATTGATCGCCTCGGGTTGCCTGTGAGGCTGCGCGGGAGTCACGCCGCGACACCACCTCGAGCTCGGCACCACCTCGAGCTCGGCGCCGCCACGGCACACGCCGTCCGCGACGCCCACCGTGCGGTGGGCGTCGCGGACGGCGACATCGGCTACGGGCGCTTCACCGGTTCACCTGACGTCGCCGGCGAACGGCTGCACGTCTGCGGCGCGTCCGGCCCGCGGCCGCCCGGGTGCCCGGAGGAACAGGGCGAGTACGGCGGATGCGAGTCCGACCGAGCCGGCCAGGATGAACGCGCCTTCGTAGTCCCAGGCGGAGACGACGACCGCGCCCATTCCGGAGCCGAGCAGACCGGAGATCAGCTTCGAGCTGTAGACCATGCCGTAGTTGCTGGCGTTGTTGTTCTCACCGAAGTAGTCCGCGGTCATGGCGGCGAACAGCGGGAAGATCGCGCCGCCGCCGAAGCCCGAGACCATCGAGCAGAACAGGAAGAACGGCATACTCCCCATGGAGCCCGAGACCAGCACGCCGAACTGGGCGGACCCCAGCACGATGCACACGATGATGAGCGTGTTGCGCCGGCCGTAGCGATCGGAGATCCAGCCGATCACGCCTCGCCCGGTCCCGTTGACGATCGCCTTGAGCGACATCGCGGTGGCCACGATCCCGCCCGCGAACCCCATGTCCTTGCCGAAGGGGACCTGGAAGGCGATGCCGAAGATGTTGATGCCCGCCGTGCACAGCAGACAGAACCACATCATCCACAGCACCGGCGTCCGGGCCGCCTCCCGCGGGGTGTACTGCTTCACCGCCGGAGGGTTCTTCTCCAGCGCCCGCACGATGCGCGGGTCGTCGGAGACCCTGAGCGGGTCCACGTGGGAGGGCCACCAGTTCTTGGGCGGGTCCTTGAAGAACCAGCCCGCGACGGCGACCACGGCGCAGCAGATCACGCCGACCATGACGAGGACGCCCCGGTAGTTGCTCAGGTCCATGTAGGAGGTGAAGAGAAACACGAACGGCACGGAGCCATAGGCAAAACCGCCGTTGACCAGGCCGGTCTTGCCGCCCTTGCGCTCCGGGTACCACTTGCCGACCATGTTCACGCAGGTCGCGTAGACCAGACCGGCACCGATGCCGCTGAACATGCCGAAGCCGATGTAGGCAACGATGACGTGCGGTGCGTAGGCGAGCGAGACGTAGCCCAGGATCGTGCCGAGGGCGCCCAGCATCATCGCGTTGCGCGCGGGCAGCTTCCCGCTCTCCCGCAGCTGCCCGGCCGGGAAGGCGACGGCGGCCTGGAAGAACACCCAGACACCCATCAGCCAGAAGATGTGCCCGCTGCTCCACAGATGAGCCTGGTGCAGCGTGTCCTCGGCGGATGTGAACGCGTACTCCGATGAGCTGATGCCCAGCATGCCCATCCACGGGAAGAGCACCATGGTCCATCGCGGTCGGCCCATGATGTCCCGGTCGGACTCACCGATCCGGTAGCTTCGCCCGTTTCGATCCGTCACCTCCTTGTAGCGGACTGGCGGCTGGATAGCGATAGTTGTCATGTCGAATCCCCTGCGTCGAAGAACCCTGGCCAGCGCCCCCTGTCCGGTTCTCTTCGTGTCAGGGGCCCGCGGCGGCCACGCCGCGGACCCTGTGCGCCCCATCACGTCATCAGCGAATCTCCTCTACGGGAATCGGGTTCGACGGCTCGGTCCTGCTGTGCGGATGTATACGATATGGAGTAGTCAATATTCGGCGGCAGCCGGAATTCTCGACACTCGCCCGTCCCGCTGTCTAGGGGTGTGCACCAGGTTTCCGTGAACCGGTCGGGGTCCTGTGCTCAGATGCCGGCGACGGCGGGCTCCAGGCGGATCACGATGCCCTTGGAGGTAGGGGTGTTGCTGAGGTCGGCCACGCTGTCCAGCGGCACGAGGACGTTGGTCTCCGGGTAGTACGCGGCAGCGGAGCCCGGTGCCGTCGGATAGGCGACCAGCCGGAAGTCCCGGGCGCGGCGTTCCACCCCGTCCCGCCACACACTGACCAGATCGACGTGGTCACGGTCGGCCAGTCCGAGCGCATCGAGGTCGACCGGGTTCACGAGCACGATCCGGCGGGCGTTGTGGATGCCCCGGTACCGGTCGTTCATCGCGTAAGGGACGGTGTTCCACTGGTCGTGGGAGCGCAGGCTCTGCAACACGAGATGCCCCTTTTGCGGGCGCAGCATCTCGAAGGTGTTGCAGGTGAAGACCGCCTTGCCACTCGTGGTGGGGAACGTTCCGTGATTGACCGGGTTCGGCAGACGGAAGCCGCCCGGCACGGCCACGCGCTCGTTGAAGTCCTCGAAACCCGGCACGACCCTGGAGATCCGGTCCCGGATCGTGCCGTAGTCCGCCTCGAACTCGTCCCAGGGAATGGGCGGTGCGGTGCTGCCGAGGGTCCGGCGGGCCAGCCGGGAGATGATCGCCACCTCGCTGAGCAGCGTGCCGGAGGCCGGCTCGAGACGGCCGCGGGACGCGTGAACTTCGCTCATCGAGTCCTCGACGGTGACGAACTGCTCGCCGCCGGCCTGGATGTCCTTGTCGCTTCGGCCCAACGTGGGCAGGATCAGCGCCGTCTCACCGCAGACCGTGTGGGAGCGGTTCAGCTTGGTCGAGATGTGAGCGGTCAGTCTGCACCGCCGCATCGCCTGTTCGGTGGCCTCGCTGTCGGGCGCGGCCCGCACGAAGTTGCCGGCGACGCCGAGGAAGAACGTCGCCCGCCCGTCGCGCATGGCCCTGATGGAGTCCACCGAGTCCCAGCCGTGCCGGGCCGGCGGGGTGAAGGCGAACTCGCGCCCCAGCGCGTCCAGGAAGTCCTGCGGCATCCGCTCCCAGATGCCCATGGTTCGGTCGCCCTGGACGTTGCTGTGGCCGCGCACCGGACACACACCCGCTCGCGGTCTCCCGATGTTGCCCCGCAGCATGAGGAAGTTGACGACTTCACGGATGGTGGGGACGCCGTGCTTGTGCTGGGTCAGGCCCATCGCCCAGCAGACGATGACGCTCTCGCTCCGCAGCACCCGCTCGTGGACCTCCTCGATCTCCTCGCGGGTCAGCCCGGTGGCGGTGAGGACGTCCTCCCAGACGACCTTTCTGGCGTGCTCGGCGAATTCGGCGAACCCCGTCGTGGACGCCTCGATGAAACCGTGGTCCAGCACGGTCCCGGGCGTGGCGTCCTCGGCCTCCAGCAGCAGCATGTTCAACGCCTGGAAGAGCGCGAGGTCGCCACCGGGGCGGATCTGGAGGAACTGATCGGCGATGGGGGTGCCACGGCCGACCAGGCCGCGAGGCTTTTGCGGGTGCTTGAACCGGATCAGCCCGGCCTCGGGCAGCGGGTTCACGGCGACGACGTGGCCGCCGTTGCGTTTGGTCTCCTCCAGGGCAGAGAGCATCCGCGGGTGGTTGGTGCCGGGGTTCTGACCCACGACGAAGACCAGGTCCGCGTGGTGGATGTCGTCCAGGCCGACGCTGCCCTTGCCGATGCCGAGGGTCTCCTGGAGGGCGACGCCGCTGGACTCGTGGCACATGTTGCTGCAGTCGGGCAGGTTGTTGGTGCCGTAGGCGCGGGCGAACAACTGGAGCAGGAACGCGGCCTCGTTGGGCAGCCGGCCCGAGGTGTAGAAGAGGGCTTCGTCCGGGGACTCCAGCCGGCGGAGCTCCTGGGCGAGCAGGTCGATCGCGTCGTCCCAGCCGATCGGTTCGTAGTGGCCCGAACCGGGCCGCTTGACCATGGGTTCGGTGAGCCGGCCCTGCTGATTGAGCCAGTAGTCGGACTTCTGGGCGAGCTCCCGGATCGAGTGCTCACGGAAGAAGTCGGCGCTCACCCGGCGCGAGGTCGCCTCGTCGGCGATGTGCTTCGCGCCGTTCTCGCAGTACTCGTTCATGTGCCGCTGCCCCGCCGCGGGTTCCGGCCAGGCGCAGCCAGGGCAGTCGAAGCCCTTGGTCTGATTGATGTTCAGCAGGGTCAGCGCGGTCCGCCGGACCGAGGTCTGGCCCAGGGAGTACTGGATCGCGTGCGTCACCGCAGGCAGTCCGGTCGCCCAGGTCTTGGGCGGGGTGACCTCCAGACGATCGTCTGTCGGGTCTTCGATGGTGCTCATGGTCGTGCCTGTGCCTTTCTGCAGTTCTCTCGTGCACACGGCGGGTTCGATGCCGCCGCGGGCGACGGTTCTTCCGGCGCCTCGAGGACACTGCAGAGCGGGAACGCTCCCGCCCCACAGCGTGAGAAGCGCTGTCGATCGCCGGCTGTCCATGGGGCAGGAGGAAGGCGGGGCCGGACGGTGCCAGGGGGCGCCTCGAATCACCGTCCGGCCACGCACCCGTGGCGTGCACGACGGAGCCGGTCCGTCGTCCACGCGCACGATCTCGGGTGTGCGGGCGTGCACCATGGGGCACCGGAGCGGGGCGCGGACGTCAAGGTCGCGGCGCCGGCTCGGTGCGGGTCAGCGCATGGCCCGCTGCAGGGAAGGGACCACGGTCGGTGGTCAGATCACTCCCTGCGCCTTGAGCAGCGGCAGTTCCTCGTCGTTGAGCCCCAGTTCGCCCACGTAGACCTCTTCGTTGTGCTCGCCGAGGAGGGGTGAGGTGGTGATGTCGACAGGAGAGTCGGAGAGTTTCAGCGGCGAGCCGACGGTGGTGAAGCTGCCGCGTTCGGGGTGGTCGACCTGGACGACCATCTCGTTCGCCTTGAGGCTCTCGTCCTCGATGATCTCCTTGGTGGACAGGATCGGGCCGCACGGAATGTTGTGGGCGTTGAGCTTCTCCAGCACCTGCCACTTGGGCAGGGTGCTGGTCCACTCCTCGATCAGCTGGAACATCTTGCCCAGCTTCGGCAACCGCGCCTCGGGGGTGGCCCACTCCGGATCGCTCGCCAGCTCGGGCCGACCGATCAGCTTCGCGACCGGCTCCCAGCCCACCGGCTGCACGATGACGTACACGTAGTCGTTCGCCCCGCCCGGCGCGCACTTGACCGCCCAGCCGGGCTGTCCGCCGCCGGAGGCATTGCCCGAACGCGGCACCTCGTCGCCGAAGTCCTCGTTCGGGTACTCGGCCAGCGTGCCGTGGGCGAGCCGCTGCTGATCGCGCAGCTTCACCCGGCACAGATTGAGCACCGCGTGCTGCATGGCCACGTTGACCCGCTGCCCGCGCCCGGTGTTCACCCGCTGGTACAGCGCGGCGAGGATGCCCGCCACCGCGTGCACACCGGTGCCCGAGTCACCGATCTGCGCCCCTGTCGCCATCGGCGGACCGTCCTCGAATCCGGTCGTGGACATGGACCCGCCCATCGCCTGGGCCACCACCTCGTACGCCTTGAAGTTGGTGTACGGGCCCTCGCCGAACCCCTTGATCGAGGCGTAGACGATCCGCGGATTGATCTCCTGGATGCGCTCCCAGGTGAAGCCCATCCGGTCCACCGCGCCCGGCCCGAAGTTCTCCACGAGCACGTCCGAGCGCCGGATCAACTCGGTCAGCAGCTCCTTGCCGCGCTCGGTCTTGGTGTTCAAAGTGATGCTCCGCTTGTTGCAGTTGAGCATCGTGAAGTAGAGCGAGTCGACGTCCGGCACATCCCGCAACTGCGTGCGCGTGATGTCACCGCCCGGCGCCTCCAGCTTCACCACGTCCGCGCCCAGCCACGCCAGCAGCTGTGTCGCGGAGGGGCCCGACTGGACATGCGTCATGTCGAGGACACGGATGCCCTCAAGAGCCTTGCTCATGGCCGGCGCTCCTCACGTCTGCGAGATCAGTTTCAGGAACCCGGGGGCCCACCCGTCCGGGTCGACCGAGACGTTGATCAGCTCCGCATGTGGTGCGCGGTGCCGGCCGTCGTGCCCGGTCAGACTCCATACGGTAGATTGCATACCGTATGGAGTTCGCCTTCATGGTTGCGGCAGACGCCATGGATGTCCAGGGGACGGGGGGAGTTTTCTCGTCACGGAGAGCGCCCCGGGGTTGGGCGCATGCGCAAACGGGCCGTGACGTCGAGTCACGGCCCGCTGGAATCTTCCCTGTGGTGCGTGCCCGAGGGGCGCCTCCGCCGGTGGATCGCGGGGCGGCTCCCCGTACTCGCTCAGGACTGGTACGGCTGCTGCGACTGCCCGTGCGCGTGACCGCCGTGCCCGCTCACGCTCTGGACCTGCAGATGCTCCGCCTGCTCCTTGGTCACCTGCTGCTCCGCGCCGCAAAAGGTGCACTGCGTGGCGTACTTCGTCGAGATCGCGAACAGCGGCACGAAGAACAGGGTGAACTTCGTGACGCGCTTCCTGAGCGTGTGGGCGGAGGGATTGCCGCAGCGACCGCAGACCAGCGTCAGTATCGCGAGCTGGTACAGGTATCCCTTGGTGCCGAAAATGATCATGTTGTACATCCTTCCCGGTCAGCGCCTGCCGACACAGAGTGGTCGGCGGCGGGGGCGGTGGTCGGCCGTGACCATGCCCGCGGACCAGCCGGCAGCCACGGGCTCGCCGCGAGCATCCGCAGGAACTTGCGAAGCGCCCCCATGGACGACCGGCGGTCACACCTCGAGGCCAGGAGCATGACGTTGGACAGCCTCAGCGTGCCCCGACAGCTGCGCCTATGTCACATAAAATGACAACTCAAATCAATATGACGCACCCCGGAGCTGTGAAGTACATATCCACGCGGTGTCTGGCCATCCGTGTGCACGGACACTGGGCCGCGATTCCGTCTGAAGGAGCCCCCGTGGAACGGAGCAGGCGACAACAAGGCACGGCCACGTCAGCGGGCCGACCAGATCCGAGCCGGTGGCATGCCTTGTGGGTCACCCTGGTGGCGGGCTTCATGATCCTGCTCGACGTGACGATCGTCGCGGTCGCGCTGCCCTCGATGCAGAGGGAACTGGGCGCCTCCCCGGCCTCCGTGCAATGGGTGGTGTCCGGGTACGCGCTGGCATTCGCACTTGCGCTGGTGCTGGCCGGACGTCTTGGCGACGCCATCGGCCGGCGCCGGATCTTCCTCGGAGCGCTCGCGGCCTTTGTCTTGTGCAGCGTCGCCGCGGGGGCGGCCCCGACGATCACTCTGCTCGTCGTCGCCCGCATGGCGCAAGGAATCGCCGCCGGGTGCCTTGCTCCTCAGAATTCCGCGCTGATCCAGCAGATGTTCACCGGCGCCGAACGTGCCCGCGCCTTCGGCTTGTTCGGCGCAGTCGTCGGTATCTCCAGTGCGGTCGGTCCGATCACCGGAGGCCTCATCCTCGCCCTGGCCGACGGACCCCAGGGCTGGCGCTGGATCTTCTACGTCAACGTTCCCATCGGCGCGGTGGCACTCGTGCTCGGCCGGCGACTGCTGCCCCGCGTCGCCCCGGGCAAGAAGGGACACCTGGATCTGGCGGGCGTCGCCCTGCTCGGCTGCGGTGTCCTGGCGGTCATGCTGCCGTTGGTCCTGGCCGCCTCCGGTGGCGTGCGCCGTCTGTGGTGGCTCTTCCCCGTAGGGGCGCTGCTACTGGTCGGCTTCGGGTGGTGGGAGCGCCGGGTCGCAGCCCACGGTGGCGAACCTCTGCTGCATCCAAGGCTGATTTACGAAACCCGCGGCTACGCCACCGGTGCCGGCCTGGCGACGCTCTACTTCATGGGGTTCAGCGGTGTGTGGATCGTGTTCGCACTGTTCTTCCAGAACGGCCTGGGCTATTCGCCCCTGAAGTCGGGACTGGCCGTGACACCGTTCGCGGTGGGCTCCGCGGGCGCCGCCGTCGTAGCCGGACGACTTGTGGAGCGGATGGGCAGGCTACTGACCGTGCTCGGCCTGGTCGGCGTCGTTGTCGGGCTCGCCTCGGCGGCCCTGCTGCTCGGGTTCGCCCCGTCATCGGTCTCCGTCTGGGCAGCTGCCCCCGCCCTCCTCGTGGGCGGTATCGGCAGTGGATTCGTCATCTCCCCGAATGTGACGATGACGCTGCGGAACGTTCCGGTGCGGATGGCGGGCGCCGCAGGCGGCGCGCTGCAGACCGGACAGCGGCTGGGCGGGGCAGTGGGGACGGCCGCACTGCCCGGCACGTACTACCTGATGCTGGCCTCCAGCGGGGACGACTACCGGCGGGCCGTGGCAGCGTCCGTCGGCGTCGGCATCGCCGCCATCTTCGCGGCGTTGGGCATCGCACTGATCGAGTGGCGTACCGACCGGAACGCAACAGCGGCCCCGTGCCCGCCCGAGGTCGCCCACAGTCACTGCCATGCCACCCACAGCTGACTGTCGCACGAAGAGCTGCCCGCCAGTCCGGCGGAGCGGCACTGAGTTCGGCATGTGCATTGACAAGTACGGCATCGGTTGGATGTTCGACGTCACCAAGCCCCGAACCCGCCTGGCCACCGGGCGGTCCGAGGCCCCGACCGTCGCAGACAGGGGCCGGTCGCCGCGAAATACCTGGGACAGGCCACCAAAAACCCGACCGACAGGCTTCGGTGGCTGAGCGGCGGGCCGGAGTACCGAGCGTGGGGCCCCGGTTGAATGCCGCACCGGCTCATCGGAGGTATCGGGGCAGCCATTTCGCGGTGTAGTCGGGGTGTCCGGCGAATTCGGCGGCGAGCTGCCGTACCGCGAAACCGAGGCCCACGGCGCGTCCGGAAGCGAAGTCGTCATGGGGCCGGTCGGTGTCCTTGTCCCACACTTCGGCGTACTCGCTCAGCAGGACACGATAGGTTCTGATACGGGCAAGTGTTCGGGAAGGGTCCTGGAGTGCGATGTGCCGGTCGTAGCTTGCGTCGCGCACGGTGAACGCGATTCCCGACGTCCGGTCGTGCACCTCCCCAGGGGTGCCCGCCGGGCACCGCCAACTGTCGCCGCCGGCATGCCGCGCGACCTTCTCCTCCTCGGCCAG
Source organism: Streptomyces sp. NPDC002133 (assembly GCF_040296405.1). Taxonomy (NCBI): domain Bacteria; kingdom Bacillati; phylum Actinomycetota; class Actinomycetes; order Kitasatosporales; family Streptomycetaceae; genus Streptomyces; species Streptomyces sp. NPDC002133. The sequence goes on from NZ_JBEOXF010000061.1 coordinate 27,779, forward strand.
GCGCTCTTCGACGAAGACCACCATCTCTGCATTGCCGGCCATGCGAGGACACTTCCTCCCGTGAGGGTTGGACAGGGTACTGAGCAGCCATTGTGCGGGACACCCAGCGCGCTCGATCCCACCCGTGTCACGGCCGGCCACGCCAGTGGCCATCGGGCCGTCAACGGACTCGAACGCACCTCACTTCTGACGCTGTCGCCTGCCCTGCCGGGGCGCTCCACCCCGGTCTCGCCCACCCCGCGCCGTCGACCTGCGCGAAGACCCCTTGCGCCAGGCCCTGGATTCGTGGATTGCCCGGGCCTTCGCCCCGCGAGCGGCTCACCGACACCATCGAAGTACTCACCCGCGCCGGCGTCGCGACAAGCAGCGCGGCAGGCTCCCCAACGCCACCCGGAAGAAGGAGTCCTCAATCGACGCCCAGCAGAGCCGGAAGACCGCTGAGAGTCTTGGAGACAACGCACAGCGCATCCACGCAGCAGACACCGACGAGTAGGGCCCGCTCCACGAAGCCATCGGCACCACGATCACCCATGAACACAGGAAGAGGACCACGACCGTAAGGTCGAGGCCCTCGCATCCGTATCGTCAATGGTTGTATCCGAGGGGGGACTTGAACTCTCCACTAGGGCACCACCCCATAGCTAGCTGACCTGCGTAAACATATCCTCTGAGGCCCCTTGGACGCTTCGGAGGTTGGTCATGCTCACCTGCTGTTTCTGTCCGTTCTGGACCGCTGTTGGTCATGCGTTGGTCACGTGCTCAACCGTTCCAGCTCCGGCACAGAGCCTCCCGCCTCTCCGAGAACCACCTCAGTCCAGAGACGCCAACGCACCCGCTATGAGAGAACGTGCCGCAGCTCCACGCGCGGCTCCCTGTGACAGCCGCTCAAAGGCTCGGGTGTACAGCTCGACCTGGCTGGGCTGCGTGAGGGTGGCAGCAGCATCCAGCGTGTCCGCGTGCACCCTGGTGTCGTCAAAGATCGTGAAGGTCGGCATGGGCCACACAGCCCGTTGCGACGAGAACGGGACGATACCCACGGCGACGTTCTGAAGATCCATAACCCCGAGCAAGTGGCCAAGCTGTGCCGCCATGGCTTCGGCGCTGCACAGCCGGTACCGCAACACCGACTCCTCCAGTACGAACGAGAACCGGCGTGCACCGTTGTTGAGTACTGCGTTACGCCTCATACGGGCCGCCACAGCGTCACTCACGTCGTCCGGGGTTCCCCGGAAGTCTGCGATGGACGACAGCAGGGCAGCGGCGTATCCAGGCGTCTGGAGGAATCCGGGGATCACGTCGGAGACATAGACCCGAAACGTCTTGGTTTGTTGGTACAGGTCTCCTGTGGACTCTTGCAGGCGACGGAGACCGCTCCGCTGGAGTCGTCTCCACTGCACATGGGCATCGGCGGACTGCCTGTTTGCCGCGATCAAGTCGGTTGCCTGGTCGTCGGCAGCGCAGGCGCGGCACCACGCTCTGATGTCCGTGTCGGAGGGAGGGGTCTTGGCATTCTCGATCCGGGACGACTTCGACTCTGACCAGCCGCACCTGACGGCCAGCTCCCGCCCGCTGAGCCCCGCATCCTTTCGAATCTCGCGCAGACGCCCGGCAAGGTCTTCGCGAGCCTTCTGAACGCGTGAAGAGGGGTGGTGTGGGGGCATGGAGCTGGCCTTCGTCAGATCTTGTACAGGTGGTGGGGGATCGCTCGCTCCCAGACCGCTTTGAAGGCGGCGGAGCATAGCTTTACGGCTTCCGGATCCGCCGTGATCTCGTCCTCCACCACCGCGCCATCACCTGAGAAGTGGTGCACCCGGAGCATCGCACCATCGAACAGCCAGAAGTCATTGCCCGGAAGCGCGATAGTCGTGGCCCGTCGCCGTGGCAGCCAGCGCACTTCCTCACCCGCCGTGGCGTTGGCGCGGGTGACGTAGTGCTCCCAACGGATGTAGTCCGAAACGGGCTCGGAGATCACCCGGGCCCGGCGGATGGCCACACCCCGGGCCACAGTATCCGTGATCAACTGGTCGTAGGAGTGCCACCAGGATTCGCGGTCCTCCCAATTGATCCGCTCACCCCGCTTCCATGCCTCGAACCGGTCCGTGGAGGCGTAGGAGTCACGCAGCTCCAGGTGGACGGCGGACCCCTCGCACTGGCCAAGCAGCTCAGCGAAGCTGGGCACGCTCGACGGCATCACACGCCTCCCTGATCATCGGAATCATCCGGGCCGGAATCCTGACGATCGCTTCGCTGTCGGGCACCGGACCGTTCGCGGGGCTGCTCCCCTCGCACCCCGCCTGAGTCTCGGGGCTCGGCTTCCATCCCTGCAACAAGATCTCCTGACCTTCCGCGTCCGCCCACACCGTGGGGCAGTGGTCCCGATCGGTGTTGGGGTCGATTCCGACGAACTCTACGGCCATGGCTGGCTCCCTGGTCTAGGTGCTTGCTTGGGCTTGCATCAGCTTCGTTGAACTGCGGAGACATCGTCAATACCGCTATAAGCCATGCCAATTGCTGTGCAAGCTCGTGCAAGCTTGTGGAGCCTGCCACTCGCCACTTCCTACGGTCTTTGCATCGAGAGCAGATCGGCTGGGGAGGCCGCGCATGGTGACGCAGAAACCGCAGGCATACAACCTGAGTGAGCTTCCGGCTGAGCCCTCGGCCAAGCCAGGGTGCTCGGTATGTCTGCCCATCGTGGTGGCAAGGGAGAACGCGCGCTCCAGGGGCGACTACAGCCAGGCAACTGACCGCAATGTGGAGCTCCGCCAGCACCAGGCAACGGCGCACCCATCATGAGCGAAGGCAGAGAGCCCCCACTCTTTGCCGACCGGCCGTTGATGACGCTGCGGGTGTCTCGGGACGCCGGGAAGACGTGGGGGGCCATGCGGACCGTACGCAGCACCGAGAACCTTGCCCCCATGGTGACCTCGGAATGGCCGCCGTGTGAGTGCTGGCGGTGCAAAGGCCGTTGATCTCCCGCCCTTCCCGTGATCGCGGCGGCGCGAGGCGGTAGGGGCGGGCGTGGACAAGCCCCGGTTCGATGCTTCCCCCGTGCAATGGGCCGGGGCTCTGTCACGCAAAACACTTCATCTTCACAGGGAGAGTTCATGCGTTGTGGCACAGCGGTACGACTCGCAGCGATACCCGTGATCATCTCGGCGCTGTTGGGAGCGGAACAGGGGAGGGTTGGAACTGTCGAGCGGTTCCGGCCGCTTCACCGGCTCGGGCTCCGGGGCCTGCTGGGGTGTCGGGCGGTAGGCATCCATGCGGACGATGTTCGCCCCATTACCGTCCGTTTCTATCCGCCGGCCGGCTGCGGCCGTCTCCATCACCTCTGCGTGACGGGAACTGTCAGCACGAAGCGTGAAGACGGTGGCAGGTCGCCAGTCTTCCCGGATCGTTCCACGATGACGACGATTTCGGGGAGTGCCTTGACCTCACTGGCGGTGCTCGGCTGTCCCCAAGCTGATCCCGGCCTACCCGGCAGCGACCGCGCACCCGCCCACCGCCCGGCAGATACGGGCGCAGGAGGGCAAGTTTCCGACCCTGGACGACGACGGCACCGGACGGTTCCTGTCCTCGGTGTGGGAGCCGTGTGGCAATCGGGCCTGTGACGGCGGCATGACTCACCACTGCCTTCGGGATGCCCCTCTGTGGACTGTCTACGCCGCCACCGGCGTCCGGCGCAGTGAGGCCCTGGGCATGAAGTGGTCCCTCGTGAAATGGGATGAGGGGGCCATAGAACTGGGCTGGGTCGTCGTGGTCGAAGAAGGCAACACCTACCGCCTGCGAAAGCTCACCAAGGACGGCGACGACAACGCGCTGATCTATGTGGATCAGGCCGTGATGAACGTTCTGAAGTGGCAGAAGGAGCGCCAGGACGTGGAGCGGCAGCGTCTCGGTTCCGCATGGACGGATCACGACCTGGTGTTCGCCCGCGACGGCTTCAAGCTGTACCGGGGCGAGGCAGGCGGAACCGCGGGACCCGGAGAAGGTCTCGGCACGGTGGCGCACCCTGCGCACCCGGTTGAAGCTGCCCGAGGAGTTTCGTATCCACGACTGGAGGCACAGCAAGGTCACGAACGATCGGGAGGCAGGAGAGAACCCCGTGGAGGTCTCTGCCAACGTCCGGCACCACTCGCCCGGCTGCACCATGGCCCGGTACGGCCATTCACGTAAGGACGGAGCGCGCCGACTGGCTGCGTCCGGTGCGGGCCGACTCGGCCTGTCATCCCTGGTCTGACCTGGGGATTCGCTGGGCCGTTGGTCACGTGGTTGGTCACGCCACTGCCCAGAAATGCAGAAAACCCCACATGAAGTGGGGTCTCATCTGGTGTCCGAGGGGGGACTTGAACCCCCACGCCCGATAAAGGGCACTAGCACCTCAAGCTAGCGCGTCTGCCATTCCGCCACCCGGACCAGGTGTTTTGCCGCCCCGGGTGCTCCCCGCGGCGACGTGGACAACTCTACCAGGGGTTCGCGGTGCCTCTGAACCGCATTTCGCGTGGTCAGTGGGGTGCCGGGCGGCGAACGAGAGGGTTTCTGCCCACCGCCACCGACCGGGTACGGAGTGCGACCGCGCTCGCACGGACGGTGTTCCGGAGGGTGCCGCCCGGGGCTCCGCACCAGGGCCCCGGGCGGCCCCCCTTTCTCATGCGTTGAGCTGGTAGTCCGGGAAGTTCCCTGGCAAACGCTCGCCGGCGAGCCCCACCGTGACCGCCTTCACCAGCAGCTCGCCGCCGACGAAGGCACCGCGCCAGGAGGCGCCGAAACCGCCGAAGAGCTCCTCGCGGTCGCCGCGGGAGCGCGGTTTGCCCCGGCCCACCTTGAAGGCGCGGATCTGCGGTGACAGGCGGTCGAAGGTCTCCGGGTCGTCGGTGGAGAGGGTCGCGACGAGGGCACCGTTGGAGGCGTTCATCGCGGCCAGCAGCTCCGCCTCGGTGTCGACCAGGACGATCGTGTCGACCGGGCCGAACGGCTCCGCGTGGTGCAGCGGGGAGGACGGCGGCGGGCCCAGGAGCGTGACGGGAGCCATGTACGCGCCGGTGTCCTGGCCGGGCAGGAAATGGCCGTCAGTCAGGGAGCCGCGGTGGAGCGGGACGGCTCCGCGGTCGACGGCCTCGGCGACCTGGTCGGTCAGTTCCTTGACCTTCGCCGCGTTGACGAGCGGGCCGAAGTCCAGCTCGGGCAGGGCATCCGCGGGGTCCGCGACCGCCAGGGGGTGGCCCAGGCGGATCGAGCGGACGGCCGGGAGGTACGCGGCGAGGAAGTCCGCGAAAGCACTACGCTGCACGACGAAGCGGGGGTAGGCGGTGCAGCGCTGTTTGCCGTAGTCGAAGAGTTTGGGGATGACGGCGGCGAAGGTGTCCCAGTCGGAGTAGTTCCAGATTCCCCAGGTGTTGAGGCCCTCCTGTTCGAGGATGTGCCGCTTGCCGAGATCGGCGACGGCGGTGGCGATACGGGCGCCGGTGTCGCGGCCGCCCACGAAGGAGACGCAGCCGATCTCGGGCGCGCGGACGAGGGCTTCGGAGAGCTCGCCGCCACTGCCGCTGACCAGGGTGACGGGGATGCCCTCACGGGCGGCGAGAGCAGCGGCCAGAGTGAGGCAGGACAGTCCGCCGTCGGTCGGGGTCTTGGCGATGACCGCGTTCCCGGCGAGCGCCTGGACGAGCATCGCGTGGACGAGGACGGACATCGGGTAGTTCCAGCTGGCGATGTTGGAGACCGGGCCGTCGAGGGGCGCCCGGCCGTCGAGCATGCCGTCGATCCCCTCGACGTACCAGCGGACGCCGTCGATCGCCCGGTCGACGTCGGCCTGGGCGAGCCGCCACGGCTTGCCGATCTCGTGGACGAGGAGGAGGGCGAGCAGCGAGCGGTGCTCGGTGAGGGCGTCGAGCGTGGCAGCGACTCGGGCGCGCCGTTCGGCGAGCGGGATGTGCCGCCAGGCGCGGTGCCGGTCGAGGGACGCGCGGACCGCCCGGTGGGCGGTGGCCGCGTCGAGTCGGGGCGGGCCGGCGATCGGGCCGCCGTCGATGGGGCTGGTCGCAGGAAGGGCGCGGCCGTCGGCCTGCCACCGGCCGTCCCACAGGTTGAGGACCCGATCGTCGTGGAAGGCCTCGGGGGCGACGGCCAGGCAGCGCTGCCAGGCGTCGGCCCAGGAGGTACCCGGTTTGAGGGTGAAGGGTGCGGTGAGGGTTGATGCCATGGGTGTTCTCCGCTCTCGGTGCACAGTCGGGCGGGGAGGAGTGATGGCTTGCGTCACTCGTCATGGTTGCTCAGACGGAAACGTCCCGCTCGCAGCAACGTAGTGATCCCCGCCCATCGTGCGTCCACCCGTGGCGTCAAGTGTGGGTGACGTCACCCATTGTCACCGCCTGAGATGCTCACGGACCAGGCGGGCCGTCTCGCTCGGCGTCGAGCCGACCTTCACCCCCGCTGCTTCCAGTGCGGCCTTCTTCGCCTGTGCGGTGCCTGAGGAGCCGGAGACGATGGCGCCGGCGTGGCCCATGGTCTTGCCCTCGGGTGCCGTGAAGCCGGCGATGTAGGCGATGACGGATTTGGAGATCTTCTCTTTGACGTAGCTCGCGGCGCGCTCCTCCGCGTCGCCTCCGATCTCGCCAATGAGCACGATGAGCTCGGTGTCCGGATCGGCCTCGAAGGCGGCGAGGCAGTCGATGTGGTTCGTACCGATGACCGGGTCGCCGCCGATGCCGACCGCCGACGAGAAGCCGATGTCCCGCAGCTCGTGCATGAGCTGGTAGGTCAGCGTGCCCGACTTGGAGACGAGTCCGATGCGGCCCGGTGCCGGGGCGATGTCGGCGGGGATGATGCCGACGTTGGACTGTCCGGGGCTGATGAGGCCGGGGCAGTTGGGGCCGATGACGCGCGTGCCGCGTTCCTTCGCGTACGCCGTGAAGTCGACGGCGTCATGGACGGGGACGCCTTCGGTGATGGCGACGACCAGCCCGATGCCCGCATCCACCGCCTCCTTGACGGCCGCGCCGGTGAAGGGCGGCGGCACGAAGACGACGGTCACATCGGCACCAGTGGCCTCGACGCCTTCGCGTACGGAGCCGAAGACGGGAACGGCGCGGTCGTCGAAGTCGACGGTGCGGCCCGCCTTGCGCGGGTTGACGCCGCCGACGACCTCCGTACCGGAGGCGAGCATCCGGCGGGTGTGCTTCATGCCCTCGGCGCCGGTCATGCCCTGGACGAGGACCTTGCTGTCCTTGGTGAGAAAGATGGCCATGTGTCTGGTCTCCTCAACGGGCGGTGGAAGCGGCTTCGGTGGCGAGGGTGGCAGCCTGACGTGCAGCGCCGTCCATGGTCGCGGCCTGCTCCACGAGGGGATGGGCGCGGGCGTCGAGGATGGCGCGGCCGCGGGCCGCGTTGTTCCCGTCGAGGCGTACGACGAGGGGTTTGGTCAGCCGGACGGTCTCGAGGGCCTTGACGATGCCGTCGGCGACGGCGTCGCAGGCGGTGATGCCGCCGAAGACGTTGACGAGAACGGACTCGACGCCGGGATCCGCGAGGACGACGCTCAGTCCGTCGGCCATGACCTGGGCCGAGGCCCCTCCCCCGATGTCGAGGAAGTTGGCCGGCCGGGCTCCGCAGCCGGCGACGACGTCGAGGGTCGACATGACGAGACCGGCGCCGTTGCCGATGATGCCGACCTCGCCGTCGAGCCGCACGTAGTTGAGGCCCCTTTCGGCCGCTGCGGCCTCCAGCGGGTCGTCGAGGCCGCCGTCGTCGCCGCCCCAGCGGGCCTGCCTGAAGCGGGCGTTGTCGTCGAGGGTGATCTTGCCGTCGAGGGCGACGATGTCTCCTGCAGCCGTGCGCACCAGGGGGTTGACCTCGACGAGGAGGGCGTCCTCCTCGGTGAGGACGGTCCACAGTTTGCGCAGGACGGGCGCCGTGGCGGGCGGGAGTCCGGCTGCGGCGGCGATCTCGGCCGCCTTCTCGTCCGTGACGCCCTCGGCGGGGTCCACGGGGATGCGGGCCACGGCTTCGGGCCGGGTGTCGGCGACCTCCTCGATGTCCATGCCGCCCTCGGCGGAGGCGATGGCCAGGAAGCGGCCCGCGGCGCGGTCGAGGACGTAGGAGACGTAGAACTCGGCTTCGATGTCCACGGGTTGAGCGAGCATCACCTTGCGTACCGTATGGCCCTTGATGTCCATGCCGAGGATCTGGCGGGCGGTGAGCTCGGCGGCGGCCGGGTCGGCGGCGAGTCTGACGCCGCCCGCCTTGCCGCGGCCGCCGGTCTTGACCTGGGCCTTGACGACGACGCGGCCGCCGAGGCGGTCGGCGACGTGTCGGGCGTCGCGGGCCGAGTCAACGGTCTCGGCCTCGGGTACGGCGATTGCGTACTGCTGGAAGATCTCACGTGCCTGGTACTCAAAAAGATCCATTCCGGCTCCCTGTCGAGGAAAGTGCCGCACGCCCCCTGGACACCACCCACCGGATGCGGGATAACAAGGTTCATACAGTATTCGTCGACTGTATGCAATCAGCCGGAAGCTCACGTGCGGACAGCTCCGCGCAGCTCAGAGCACCTCCGGCGAGCGCCACAACTCCCCGACGGACCCGGAAGGGTGGGTCCCCGGGTTCCCGAACCTGATCGTGCAGACGTGAGGAGCGCCGGCCATGAGCAAGGCTCTCGAGGGCATCCCTGTCCTCGACATGACCCGTGTCCAGTCGGACCCCTCCGACATGACGCACGTCCGGTCGGACCCCTCCGCGACCCGGCTGCCGGCGTGGCCGGGCACGGACGTGGTGAAGCCGAAGGCGCCGGGCGGTGACGTCATCCGCGAGCAGTTGCGGGATGTGCCGGACGTCGACCCGCTCTCCTTCACGATGCTCGACCGCGACAAGCGGAGCATCACGTCGAACACCGGGACCGAGCGCGGCATGGAGCCAAGAGCAGGCTCGGGCCGCGGGGTTGTTGGGCGGTGGTCGATGAGCTGAGAGGGGCACGACCCACGGGTCCGCGGCTTTCGTTTGCCGCGGGACCCGGCACGAAGAGTACGGACAGGGGGCGCTGGCCTGGCTTCTTCGACGCGAGGGGTTCAACCGACATGGCGACAACAGACATCATCACGCCCGTCCCCTACAGGGAGGTGACGGACGAGAACGGCCGGGTGTACCGCATCGGCGAGTCCGATGTGGACATCATGGGCCGCAAGCGGAAATGGATGGTCATCCTGCCGTGGGTAGGAATGATGGGCATCAGTTCGGCGGAGTACGCGTTCGCCTCCGCCGAGGAGACACTGCACACGGCGCACCATTGGGGCAACCAGCACATCTTCTGGATGCTCGGGGTGTGGGTGTTCTTCCAGGCGGCGGTGGCCTTCCCGGCAGGAAAGCTGCGGGAGAGCGGAAAGCTGCCGGCGCGATGGGCGATGATGCTGGGTGCGGTGGGCACCCTGCTGGGTTATCTGTCGCTCGCGTTCGCACCGCACGTCGTGGTGGCATACATCGGGTTCGGCATGTTCAGCGGCATGGGCGCAGGCATGGTCTACGCGACGTGCGTGAACATGGTCGGCAAGTGGTATCCGGAGCGAAAGGGCGGCAAGACCGGTTTCGTCAACGGCGGTTTCGCGTACGGTTCGGTGCCGTTCGTGTTCATCTTCACCGGCTACATGGATCTGACGAACTTCCGGTGGGTGCTGGTCGCGGTCGGCATCTTCCTGGCGGCCGTGGTGGCCGTGGCGGGGTACTTCTTCCAGGACCCGCCGAAGAACTGGTGGCCGGCCGAGGTCGATCCGCTGCGCAAGCCCGACGACCCACGGGCACGGCGGGCGATGGAGAAGAACCCGCCGGCGGTGAAGCAGTACACGCCGTCAGAGGCGTGGCGCACGGGCCGGGTGGCGCTGATGTGGTTCTGCCTGCTCTGCACGTCGGGCGTGAACATCTTCGGTATCGCCTTCCAGGTGCCGTTCGGTGCCGAGGCCGGTTTCGCGGGCGGAATCGTGGCTACCGCGATGTCGCTGAAGGCCATCGTGAACGGTACGGGGCGCGGGGTCATCGGCTGGCTGTCGGACCGTTACGGCCGCAAGCAGTGCCTGATCTTCGTCTGCATCGTGCTGGGCCTGTCCCAGTACGGGATTCTCTGGTCGGGCAGCATCAACAACCTGCCGCTGTTCCTGCTGTTCTCGAGCATCTCCGGCTTCGGCGGCGGCGCCATCTTCCCGATGTTCGCGGCGATGACGGCCGACTACTTCGGCGAGAACAACAACGCGTCCAACTACGGCCTGGTCTACAGCTCGAAGCTGGTGTCGGGTCTGCTGGGGTCGGGCATGGGCGCCGTGGTCGTGGCTGCGTGGGACTACGAGGGCGCATTCATTCTCGCCGGTTCCATATCGCTCTTCGCGGGCTGTGTCGCGGTGTTCCTGCACCCGCCGGGGCGGCCGCGGCCCAAGGGCATCGCGGCGAACCCACAGCCGATCAGCCGGGACATCGGCTGAGTCGGTGATCCGGAGGGGGGAGGCGGGTGGCCGAGTGGCCGCGGGACGGGGAGTCCGTCCCGCGGCCACCTGGCTTTTCAGGACAACTGGCCGTCGTAGTCGGGCAGCTTGAACGTCCGCTCCGCGTGACCGCCCACGAGGTCGCTCGTGTTGTTGCCGATGTTGGCGATGATCTTGTAGCCCTTGGCCTCGATCTCCGCGCGCTTCTCGGTCTTGTACGTGCCGACCTCCTGGAACAGGTCGGGCAGGTCTCGCACGTACAGGCCGTCGACCGGGTATCCGGCCCGCTTCAGGTTCCAGTCGGTGAGCGAGTAGATGATGCCCGGGCGGGCGGTGACGAAGAAGATGGCGACGCCGCGCGAGTCGGCGAACCGGGCCAGGTCGCGGACCGGTGCGACCGCGGGGGTCGGCAGCTCCCAGAAGTGGTGGAAGTCGGTCTCCAGCGAGGTGTTGTCGATGTCGAGGACGATCGCCTGCCTCTCGCCGGAGGTCTGTGCGGTGCGCTGCTCGATGTACGGGCGGGCGACGGCAACGACTGCTGCCACGTCTCGCTGCCAAGTGGCGTAGTCGACGTCGGCCGTCTGTGCGGCGGTTGCGGCCGCGCGGGGCTCGCCGGCGGGCACCGTCGGGGTGGCGGCCGATGCCGCGGGGGTGGCCATGGTGAGAGCCGCTGCGGCGACGACCGTCGCCGTTGCGGTCCGCCATCTGCGTGCATGCATGGGGGGTTCTCCTGGGTCGAGGGTGGTCGGGAGAGCCGCTCGTTCGGCACTGCCGAACGAAGGGCTTTGGCATGCTCGCGTCTGATGATGGACGGAATGGAACATTCCCTCTACTGGTCAGTAGCCAGAAGTTCTGACGACTTTCCGCGCACGGCTCCGCCCGCGGCGCATGACGGCTCGCCGCGGGCGGGGTACGCAGGACGTCTGCTAGCAGTCCTTCTCGCGCAGTGAGTGGAGGTGAGCACTCGACTTGCGGGCGAACGTGAACGACTCCACGGGGTTGTCGTGTTCGGCCTGCCAGTGGTGGTCGAGCCGGCCGCCCCTGGTCCTGGTCACCGCGGAGATGAACCGCTGGTAGTCGATGTCACCGTCCCCGACGTCCACCATGCGGTAGCCGTCGCGGGCGGATGCGTCGTGCTCGCCGTCCTTGACGTGGAAGAGCGGATAGCGGTCGGGCTGCTTGAGGACGTAGCGCAACGGGTCGAAGGGGGCAGGGGTGCCGTCGACGCGCTTGGAGAAACGGAACTGGCCGGCGTAGGCCCAGTAGATGTCCATCTCCAGGTACACGAGGTCGGGGTCGGTCTCGGCGAGCAAAACATCGTAGAGGCGGACGTCGGGCCTGTCCGTGGCGAAGGAGAACTCCTCGGCATGGTTGTGCTGGTAGAACTTCATGCCGCGGGCCTTGGCGGCGGCGCCGTACTCGTTGAACTCCTCGGCACAGCGCTTCCAGCCGTCGACGGTGTCACCGTAGCGCCAGGGGCCGGACGCGGTGCCGATGTGCTTGAGCCCGAGTGCCTGGGCGTCGTCCAGGACCTTGTCGAGGTTCTGCGCGAAGGTGTACGCGTTCGGGTCGGACGAGTAGTAGCCGACGTGGCTGCCGATGGCGCGCAGCCCGTGGTCGCGGGTGAGCCGCTTGAGCTGGGCGAGCGTGATGGCGCCCGCGGAACCCTGCGTGTAGCCGGCGTACTCGACCTCGTCGTAGCCGTACTTCTCGAGTTCGGCGAAGACGGCGGCGAAGCCGAGCGTGGAGACCTTGTCGCGGAGCGAGTAGAGCTGGATGCCGAGGCGTCCCGGGGGCAGTACGGGCCGGCCGCGGCCCGGGCCGTGGGCGGCGGCGGGCGCGGCCGCGCCGAGGAGGGCGGCGGCGGTGGCTCCGGCGGCGACGCCGAGCATGCCGCGTCTGCTGAGCTTGTGGGCGAGCTCTGGGTCGTTGGCCTTGCTGTTGCGGCTCATTGTGGATAACTCCTCGTTGTCGGTGGAGTGTGGTTCAGTGAAGACCGGCGAGTTGAAGGAGCAGGGACTTCACGTCGGTGGCCGCGACGCGGCCGCTGAGAGCGCGGGGGGTGGAGCACAGAATGAGCGGACCTTCGTCATCGCTCGTGGGGAGGCGGCCATGGCTGCCGCGAATAGGTGAAGGGTCGAGCGGCACGACCGCCATGCGGTAGCGCATGCCGAGCTTCTTGCGGGCGAGGGCCGTGGCGGCCTTGACGCGGACGTACGGGTCCTCGGGGTCCATGAACAGCTCGACCGGGTCGTAGCCGGGCTTGCGGTGGATCTCGACGAGCTGGGCGAAGTCGGGGGCCTTGTCGTCGTCGAGCCAGTAGTAGTACGTGAACCAGGCGTCCGGGTCGGCGACGGCGACGAGTTCACCGGAGCGCGGGTGGTCGAGGCCGTGGCGCTTCTTGCCCTCGTCGTCGAGGAGTTCGGCGATGCCGGACAGGCCCGTGAGCGCCTCTCGGGCCGCGTCCAGGTCCTCCGGGCGCCGCACATAGACATGGGCGAGCTGGTGGTCGGCGACGGCGAAGGCGCGGGAGGCCATCGCGTCGAGGTACTCCATGCCGTCCTGGGTGTGAACCTCGAGAAGGCCGGCGCGGCGCAGCTCGCGGTTGATGTCGACGTGCCGGGTGACGCGGGTGATGCCGTATTCGGAGAGGGCGACAACGGTGCGGCCTTCGCGTCCGGCGTCGTCGAGGAGGGGGGCCATGGCCGCGTCGAGGTCGGCGGCGGCCCGCAGGGAGCGGGGGTCGTCGGGGCCGTACCGCTGGAGGTCGTAGTCGAGGTGCGGGAGGTAGCAGAGCGCCAGGTCGGGCGTGCGGGTGCGCAGGATGTGGCGGGTGGCGTCGACGATCCACCGGCTGGAGACGATGTCGGCGCCCGGGCCCCAGAAGTGGAAGAGGGGGAAGGTGCCGAATCTGTGGGTGAGTTCGTCGTGGAGTGCCGGGGGCCGGGTGTAGCAGTCGGGTTCCTTGCGCCCGTCGGCGTAGTAGACGGGGCGAGGGGTGACGGTGATGTCGGTGTCGGCGCCCATGGCGTACCACCAGCAGATGTTGGCGACGGTGTAGCCGGGGTGGACGCGGCGGGCGGCGTCCCAGAGCTTGTCGCCGCCGACGAGTCCGTTGTGCTGGCGCCACAGCAGGACGTCGCCGAGTTCGCGGAAGTACCAGCCGTTGCCCACGATGCCGTGTTCGGAAGGGAGGGCGCCGGTGAGGAAGGTGGACTGGGCGGCGCAGGTGACGGCGGGCAGGACGGTGCCCAGGGGAGCCTGGGAGCCGCCGGCGGCGAGCCGTTGCAGGCGCGGCATGTGGTCCAGGAGCCGGGGGGTGAGGCCGACGACGTCCAGGACGAGGAGGGGAGTGGGTCGCGCCGAGTCGTTCATGGAAGTTCCTTCAGGCCGAGGTCGGTGAGCAGATCGCGGGCGAGGGTGAGTTCGGCGGCGATCCCGTCGGCGAGGTGGGCGCGGCTGCGGGGACGCAACTCGGCGGGCAGGGCCTGCCAGGTGTAGGTCTCGACCTCGAGGTGGCGGGTGAGCGGGGCGGGAACGCCCACGAGGCGGGCGAGGGTGTCCTGGAGCACGGGGAGAGTGGAGGTGAGCGGCGGGGCCGGCGGCGCGTGCAGGGGGACGTGGAAGTGGGCGCGCCAGGGGGCGCCGTCGGGAAGGGCGTCGGCTGCGAGGGCCTCGTGGAGGTCGTCGGTGCCGCGCAGGCCGGCGGCGGTACGGGTGCGGGTCTGGTGCAGGAAGCGGGGTTCGGCGAAGGCGGCGAGTGCCTCGCGCACGTCGGGGAGGTGGGGGTGTTCGGCGTGCAGGGCGGCGGACAGCTGGGCCTTCGGGATGGTGATGCCGGCGGTGGTGAGCGCGTGGAGTGCGGGACCGGGTTCTTCGAAGGAGGTGGCGAGATGGCAGGTGTCGACGCAGATGCCGATACGGCTGCTCGAAACGGCCACGAGCGGGCGGATCGCGTCGGCTGTGGTCTCGACCGTGCAGCCGGGCTCGGGTTCGAGGGCGATCCGGACGGATTTGCCGGTGAGCTCTTCGAGCGCGTCGAGGCGTTCGGCGAGGGTGATGAGTGCGGTGCGGGCGGCAGTGGCGGCGGCGGTGTCGTCGAAGCGGGTGCGCCAGCCGAGGGGAAGGGTGGAGACGGATCCTTCGCTGACGTCGTCGGGCAGCAGGGCGGCGAGGAGCCGGGCCAGGTCGGTCGTGTGGGCGAGCCTTTCGGGCTCCTTCCAGTCCGGACGGTAGACGCGGTACTTGACCTCGTCGGCGCCGAAGCCCTCATAGGGGAAGCCGTTGAGGGTGACGACCTCCAGGCCGCGCCGGTCGAGTTCGGCGCGCAGGCCACGCAGTGCGGCCGGGTCGGTGGTCAGGGCGCGGGCGGCGTCCTTGGCGAGCCACAGGCCGATGCCGATGCGGTCACGGCCGAGGCGTTTGCGTACGGGTTCGCAGTGGTCGCGCAGCTGGGCGAGGACGCCGTCGAGGGTTTCGGCCGGGTGGACATTGGTGCAGTAGGCGAGGTGGACGGTGGAGCCGTCCGGGTGGCGGAAGCGCATGTGTCCCCCTCCTCATTCCCCGCCGCGGAGGATGGAGTTGCCCTCGTGCAGGGCCTCGGGGGCCGGGACGTCGAGCTGGAGTCGGCCGCTCCGGCCGTAGAAGGCGACGGGGTTGCGCCACAGGACCTGGTCGACGTCGTCGTCGGTGAATCCGGCGGCGAGCATGGCGTCGGCGACCTTGCGGGTCTTGAGCGGGTCGCTCCTGCCCCAGTCGGCGGCCGAGTTGACGAGGACGCGCTCGGTCCCGTGGGCCTTGAGGATGGTGACCATGCGGTCCTCGTCCATCTTGGTGTCGGGATAGATGGAGAACCCGAGCCAGCAGCCGCTGTCGGCGGCCTCCTTCACCGTCGTCTCGTTGAGGTGGTCGAGCAGGACGTGCTCGGGAGCCAGCGCGGATGCGCGGACGGCGTCGACGGTTCGGCGCAGGCCGGCAAGCTTGTCGCGGTGCGGTGTGTGGACGAGAGCGGGCAGGCCGTGGTCGGCGGCGAGCTGGAGCTGGGCGGCGAGTGCGGTGTCCTCGGCGGGGGTCATGGAGTCGTAGCCGATCTCGCCGACGGCGACGACGTTGTCCTTGACGAGATAGCGGGGCAGTGCGTCGAGGACGGGCGTGCAGCGGGGGTCGTTGGCCTCCTTGGGGTTGAGGGCGATCGTGCAGTGGTGGGCGATGCCGTACTGGGCGGCGCGGAAGGGTTCCCAGCCGAGGAGGGAGTCGAAGTAGTCGAAGAAGGAGTGGGGTGAGGTGCGGGGCTGGCCGAGCCAGAAGGCGGGTTCGACGAGGGCGCGGACGCCAGCGGCGTACATCGCCTGGTAGTCGTCCGTGGTGCGGGAGGTCATGTGGATGTGGGGGTCGAAGATGCGCATCAGGACTCCTCCGTGGGGGACGTCAGGGCGAGGACGCGGTGGAGGTCGGCGGGGACGGGCCGGCCGGCGGCGGTGCGTTCGGCGGCGTAGTCGCCGAGCATCCGGGCGAGTTCCGCGTCGCCGCGGGCGCGGTGGGCCAGGCCTTCGGCCGCGTCCACGGGCACTCCGGTGAACAGGCACTTGAGGAGGGCGTGGCGCCAGGAGTGCGGGTCGAGATGCTCCGCGGCGTAGGGGCCCACGGCTGCGGCGACGAGCCTGGTGTCGTTGGTGCGCAGCGCGTCCTCGACGAGGGGGAGCCCGGCGGCGGGGGCGGGGCCGAGGAGAGGCAGGGCGAGGAGGACGGCCCGGCGTTCGGCGGCGGTGCCCTGCTGGTAGAGCCGGGTGAGCGTGTCCGCGTCGGCACGGGCCTCGTGGAGGAGGAGGGTGCGTACGGAGTCGGCGTACTCCTGGCCGCAGTGGCGGCCGGCTGCGGCGAACCGGAGCTCCCAGGCGGGCACGGCGTACGAGGTGGCGGCGGCGTCACGCGCGGTGGCGCTGTGGGCGGCCTCGGCGAGGGCCTCGTGCAGCCAGGCGCGGGCGGCGCCGGGGAGCCGGGCGTCGAGTTCGCTGCGGGTCAGGATCGCCATGCCGGTGCTCCGTTCGTGGGGGTGTGGGAGCGGAGGAACTCGAGGGAGGAGCGGGCGAGTTCGGGTCCCGCGTGGGAGTGGCGGGGCAGTTCGACGACGGTCAGGCCCTGGTAGCCGCCGGTGGCCAGTGCGTCGAGGACGGGCGGGAAGTCGATCTCGCCGTCGCCGAAGGGGAGGTGTTCGTGGACGCCGCGGCGCATGTCCTCGATCTGGACGTGCCTCAGCCAGGGGGCGGACTGCTTGACGCAGCCTGCGGGCGACGCCGTCTCCAGGCACTGGCAGTGGCCGATGTCGAGGGTGAGGCCGAGGGGTTCGGGGTCGCCGAGGAGCGCGCGGAGGTGGTGGAAGTCGTCGAGGGTGGCGAGGAGGTGACCGGGTTCGGGTTCGATGGCGAGGGGGACGCGGGCGGAGGCCGCGGCGTCCAGGACGGGGGTGAGGGCGGCCTCCAGGCGGCGCCAGGCGGTGTCGGACGAGGTGCCGGGCGGGGTGATGCCGCTGAAGCAGTGCACGGCGTGCGCGCCGAGGTCCGCGGCGACCTGCACGGCACGGACGAGGAGCCCGGTGCGGGCCGCGCGGGCGTCGGGGTCGGGGTCGAGGAGGGACGGGCCGTGCTTGCGGCGCGGGTCGAGGACGTAGCGGGCGCCGGTCTCGACGGTCACCTCGAGACCGAGGTCGGCCAGGCGGCCCGCCAGCCGGCGGGTGCGGGTGGCGAGGTCGGGGGCGAGGGGGTCGAGGTGCATGTGGTCGAGGGTCAGGCCGACGCCGTCGTAGCCGAGGTCGGCGAGCAGCATGAGGGCGTCGTCCAGGCGGAGGTCGGTGAGGCCGTTGGTTCCGTAGCCGAGGCGCAGGCTCATGTGGGGCTGACCTTCCGGGCGAGACGTCGGGCGACGGGGACGAGCGCGAGCACGGCGAGCCCGGTGCCGGTCGCTCCGGCGCGGGCGGCGAGGGCGGCCTGCAGCGGGATCATGGCGCGGATCCCGGCGCCGACGGCGCGCTGGGTGAGGGGCGGGGAGGGGTTGAGAGCGGCGTGGAGGAAGGGGGTGAGGGTGGCGCGGGCGTAGCCGGTGGCGGCTACTGCGGCGAGGAGTTCCCCGGTCCCGCCCCCTCCGGGCCGGAGCGGCATGCGGCTGCGCCGCGCGGGAGGCGAGCCGCCCGGCTCCCGGGCGAAGTCGCCGGTCACCCGGGCGGTTGCGGGTCCCCGGGGTGTGCCCCGGACCCCGTCGCGGGCGCTGCGCGGCCTGGACGTGCCGGCTCCGTCGCGCCGTGGAGGTGGTCGGTCCTACAGCGAAGACCGTGGACAGTCGTCCGCTGTGGAC
>NZ_JBEOXF010000062.1:0-45577 GCF_040296405.1 Streptomyces sp. NPDC002133
GTCGTCGAGGGTGGGGTCCTGCGCCTGGAGCATCGTGCCCATGGCACCGTCGGCCACCACCACACGGGTGGCCAGGAGCAGCGGCGCGCCGCCCGGCGCCGAGGCCGGGCGACCGTTCGCCGCAGGAACGCCCAGCAGCGGGGACACCGGGACCTTCGGGAGCAGCCCGCGCGCCCCCAGCTCGGGCGTCACGCCCTCCCCTCTGCTCGGACGCGATCGCGGCGGCGTCGATGGCGACGGGCACCCTCGTCCCGTACGAGCGCTTCACCGCGTCGAGAGCGACCTCGTACGGCAGCCCCGTGTCCTTCGCCCAGACCTTCGCCCACTCCTCCGGGTGATCGAACACCCAGGTCTGGGCGCGCCGCAGCCGCTCGACGAGGTCGCCGATCGCGGCCGCCTTCTCCTTGTCGGCGAGCGCCGACGGCGAGGCGACCTGGAAGCCGAGCCCGTTCACCGGTCCGTTGCCGTCCGCCCGGTCCGCGAGCAGGAGCGCCTCGTCCACGTCGTGCGTGACCAGCAGCACGGCGCAACCGCGTCGCTGCCACAGCCGGCGACCAGCTGCTGGGCCTTGAGCCGCGTCAGCGCGTCCAGCGCGCCGAACGGCTTGTCGAGCAGCAGCAGGTCGGGTTCGCGTACGAGCGCCCGGGCCGGCGAGGCCCGCTGCGCCTCGCCGCCGGAGAGCGTCTTCGGCCGGGCGCCCGAGCGGTGACCGAGACCGACCTCTTCCAATACACGCCCGGCGACGGCGCGTTCGGGCTTGCCCGACAGGCCGAGCAGCACATTGCGCCACACCCGTTTCCACGGCATCAGCCGCGGTGCCTGGAAGGCGACGGCCCGCCGTTCGGGGACGAGGACCGTGCCCTCGACGTCGCGGTCGAGCCCGGCGAGCACGCGCAGCAGCGTCGACTTGCCGCAGCCGCTGCGCCCGAGCAGTGCGGTGAACTCGCCCCCGCGCAGGGTCGGATCGAGACGGGCGATGACCGGACGGCCGTCGAAGGAGCGGATCAGCCCCTCGACGCGTACCGCCGTCGTCGCCTGAGGGACGGTGCTCACTCTCCCTTGAACGTCGGTCGCCATGGCAGCAGGAGCCTTTCGAGAGTGCGGACGATCGCGTCGGCGAGCAGACCGAGGAAGGCGGAGACGACGATGACGTCGGTGCGGAAGAACTGAAGCCGTGACCAGGGGGGCGAGGCAGGAGAGGGGAGAGGAGGAGACGTGCGAGCGGGAAAGAAGGGAGGGCGGTGCGAGCGCTACGGCCTACGCGCACGCTCGGCGCGTCGATCCCGTTCCCTGCGCTGAGAGGGCGTCAGCAGCCGCGGCGACACGCGGCGGAGGCCACCCGCCGCAGGTCGATGTGACCGCGCGTGGTGAGCAAGGCTGTACGCAACATGGCGCAGAACGTAGCGACCGGCCCGGCGACGGGTCAATGGTGTCCCGCCACGCGGACGCGCGACCCTGCAGGATGGGCGAGAGGATGGACGTATGCCCGAAGCCTTCACGACCAGAGTTCTGAACGTGGTCACCGGCTCGGCCGAGGCCGTGACCGACCTGACCCGCGAGTGCGAGAAGTTCCTGGAGGAGACCGCGGGGGGCCGGGACGGGCTCCTCCATGTCTTCGTGCCGCACGCCACCGCCGGGATCGCGCTCATCGAGACCGGTGCCGGCAGCGACCACGATCTGCTGGCCGCGCTGCACGTCCTGCTCCCCGCCGACGACCGCTACCAGCACCGCCACGGCAGCCCCGGCCACGGCCGCGACCACGTCCTGCCCGCGCTGGTGCCGCCGCACGCGACCCTGCCCGTCATCGGAGGGCGGCTGGAGCTGGGCACCTGGCAGTCGGTCTGTCTGGTCGACACGAACAGGGACAACCCGGAGCGGCAGGTTCGGTTGTCGTTTCTCGGGTGATGGTGTTGTGGGGGAACGACGGTAGGGCCGGACTCCGGCCGCGCCAAACGAGCCCCCAGGCGGCGTGACGCCGGCTTGCGTGGACCGGAGCCGGAGAGGGGGGCCCGTGCTAGCGTGATGCGTTTGCAGCGCCGTCGTACCGGAACTCCGTCCGACGCCTCGGGATCGGTGGCTGCGTCCCAGCCGCGCCTTCCTCGGTACGGTCCCTTCGGAGGAAGGCTCTCTGTGAGCGATTCAGCACGCGCCGACGCCCGGCAAGGTGACTTGGCCGTGTCGTCGCCCCTTAATCCGGCCTTGCCTCCGGCGGCGACCTTCTCGGAGCTGGGGCTGCCAGCCGAGGTGCTGCGCATGCTCGACGAACTCGGCGTGACAGAGCCCTTCCCCATCCAGGCGGCCGCGTTGCCGAACGCTCTCGCGGGCCGGGATGTCCTCGGCCGGGGGCGCACCGGATCGGGTAAGACGCTCGCCTTCGGTCTGGGGCTGCTCGCCCGGACGGCCGGGCGGCGAGCGGAGCCCAAGCAGCCACTGGCGCTCGTCCTGGTGCCCACCAGGGAGCTGGCGCAACAGGTCAGCGAGGCGCTCACCCCGTACGCCCGGGCGCTGCGGCTGCGCCTTGCGACCGTAGTCGGGGGGGTGTCCATCGGCCGGCAGTCTGCTGCGCTGCGCGAGGGGGTCGAGATTGTGGTCGCCACGCCCGGTCGCCTGCACGACCTCATCGAGCGCGCGGGCTGCCGTCTGGGACGGGTGCGCATCACCGTTCTGGACGAGGCCGACCGGATGTGCGACATGGGGTTCATGCCGCAGGTCACCGAGATTCTGGACCAGGTGCGTCCCGAAGGGCAGCGCATGCTGTTCTCGGCCACCCTCGACCGTGACGTGGACCAACTGGTCCGCCGCTATCTGCACGACCCCGCCGTCCACTCGGTCGACCCGTCGGCCGGGGCGGTCACCGCGATGGAGCACCATGTCCTGCTCGTGCACGGTCCGGACCGGTACGCGGTTGCCACGGAGATCGCCGCCCGTGACGGCCGCGTCCTGTTGTTCCTGGACACCAAGCACGGAGTCGACCAGCTCACCAGGCATCTGCGGGCCAGCGGAGTCCCCGCCGCGGCCCTGCACAGTGGGAAGTCGCAGCCGCAGCGCACCCGGACCCTGGCACAGTTCAAGAACGGAGAGGTCACCGCGCTGGTGGCGACGAATGTCGCGGCGCGGGGTCTGCACGTCGACGACCTCGACCTCGTGGTCAACGTCGACCCGGCCACCGACCCGAAGGACTATCTGCACCGCGCGGGTCGCACGGCCCGGGCCGGCCGGTCCGGCACCGTCGTGACGTTGGTGCTGTCGGGACAGCGCCGCGAGACGAGCCAGGTCATGGCGGAGGCCGGCATCGTGTCCACGAACACCAAGGTACGGTCCGGCGAGGCGGAGCTGAGCCGGATTACGGGCTCCAGGGCCCCCTCCGGAGTGTCCCTCGACGGTGGGCCCGCCGCAGCGCGGCCCAAGAACCACAACGCTCCGTTCCGCGGTCTGGGCACCAGCAAGGGCGAGGCTCGCGGCTCCGGCGGTAAGTCCCGCAAGGGGAGCGAGGCGCGCAAGCTCGGGGAAGCCCGCAAGGCGGCCCGCGTGCGGCGCGGCGGTTGAGTCGGGGCTGACCTGACGAGGAGCGCCGCGAAGCGGAACACGCGAGCGGCAAGGACGCTCTCTCGAGTTCCTGGTCGACTTCACGGGCCCGGCGCCGGACCCATTCCTGATGAAACCCCGGCCGGTCCGCCGCCTGGAGCACGGCACGTGCGGTCGAGGCATCACCGCGCCGCAGTGCGCAGACGACCATGGCGTCCAGGGGCCGCCAGTCCTCCGATGTTGAGTTCGATGGACCAAGTGGGTCCGGAAAGTTCGCCGCAGGTGGGGTCCGAGAGATCAGCTTCGGGAACGGCCTGGGACAGTCGCGAGTCCATCGTGTCGCCGGTCAAGCAGGTCCGAGGAGTGGTCGGCGGGGATCTTGTGCACCGAGGTGACGCCGTCGGGCAGGCGGAAGAGGAGCACGCCCCAGCTCATGGCGGCCTTCCGAGTAGGAGTTGAGGAGTGTGGCTCTGGCGGCGGTCAGAGAGATGGGGGCGCCTGGATCGGCCGACTGTGGTCGGCTCTCGCGTCCGTCAGCCGCCCGTGAGTAGGCGCTCGCGCTCGGCCGCCACGATCTCCCGTGCCAGCTCAGCGTCCGTGATATCGAACGCTTCCGGGGCGCTGTCGGCGGTTTCGGAGACGCGGGCAAACTCCGCGAAGAGTTGGTTCTTGCGCGCCAGGATCTCAATGATGCGCTGGTCGACGCCTTCTTCGGAGAGCAGGCGGTGTACTTGTACCGACTCCAGCTGCCCCATCCTGTGGGAGCGGCCGATGGCTTGCCATTCGGTAGTCGGCTTGAGCTGGGGCTCGCAGATCACGACGACCGATGCCGACTGAATGTTCAGACCGACGCCGCCTGCCACGATCTGCGCGACGAGGACTGCCCCGTGGCGGGCTTGGGAGAACTCATCAACCATGCTCTGTCGCTTCGCGGCGGCAACGGAGCCGGTAAGGGGCCCGAACACCTTCCCCGGAAGGACCGACGCCACTTCATCGAGGACGTCACGGAAGTACGAGAAGACCAGCACCTTGCGCTCGTTGTCCTCTGCCTCCTGGACGATGTCGATGAGGCGCTGCATCTTCTCGGACTTGGCGCCGGCGCGTAGCGCGGCCTGGCGCATGGCCATGAAGTTGCCCTCGATGACAGCCGCTCGGTAGTGCTGCTCGTCGGCGCTGGACATCGGCATCCACTCGTCGACTTCGAATCGCTCCGGGAGCTCGGTGAGGACGTCTTCCTGATTGCGTCGCAGGTAGGCCGGTGCCACCTGCTTCCGGAACTGGCGAGGAGCGATTTCCGAGGCACTGACCGACAGGTCTGGCCGGAGGTAGCCGACGAGATTGCGGAATTCCTCGATCCGGTTCTCCAGCGGGGTGCCGGTCAGTAGGATCGCTCGCTCCGAGCTCTTGATGAGGGCCGTGGAGCGCCGGGTTCGCTGGGCGTCCGGATTCTTGATGTAGTGCGCTTCGTCGAAGACCAGGCACGCAAGTTCGGCGCGTTCGGGGATCCGGCCTTCCAGCCAACCGAGGATGTCGTAGGTGGTGACCGCGACTCCACCGTTGCGGATCCAGGACTTCAGCGCGTCGTCGCGACCGGGCCCGTGCAGGCGATACGCGCGCAGATCGGACTTGGCCTGGACTTCGCGCACCCAGTTGGTCACGACAGCGGCTGGGCAAACGACCAGGAAGTGGGAGGAGCCTTTGGCGCGCAAGTGGGCGAGTACGGCGAGTGACTCGACCGTCTTTCCCAGACCCATCTCGTCGCCGATGATGACCTTCCGTTGCACGATCGCGAAGCGGGCACCGAATGACTGGTATCCACGAAGAGACACCTTCAGATGGCCGGTGTCGAGCTTGAGTTCCCTGACCGCCTCGACGATTTCGGTCGGTAGGTCGCCTTGGCTCTTCTCGGCGTCGTCGGCCAGGAATCCGAGCTCCGCGAGCATCGCGTAGTAGTCGGCCGGGCGGGCGATGAAATCCTCCCAAGGATCACCGCCTGCGGAGTCGTCCCCGCCGTTGAGCATCGCCCCGCGGCGCTCGACGGCCGCCAGCGCGGTACGCAACTCGGCGACGGTCCGGGCCTGGGGGACGAGAACCACGTGGGAGGTCTTGGAATCAAGGCTTTGGAGGAGCGGTCGAACCGCGTCGGCGGCAGCGAGGTCGGCTGTCGCGCTGCGGATCGAGCGTGCCGCGTCCCAAGCACGTATCGCCTTGAGGAGCTTCGTGGTGGCGCGGGATCGGTTCTTGATGTCGATCCGGACCGGCATCTCGTCCAGCGTGGTCTGCCAGATGGTCCGCGCGGCGCCGACCATCCGGTTGCCCGTCGTCTCACCGACTCCGGGGAGTGATCGAATCCGTGATTTCTGGTCGAGGACCTGCTGCACGTTCCTGATCCCGGCATCGATCAGCGCCGTGATGCGCAGTTGGCCGTTGGTTGCGTCCTTGAGCCGCTCGACGGGCATTTCGGCGACCAGCTTGCGAGCCTCGTCCTGTCGGACGGCATTGCCGGCGACACTGACTGCCGATCTGAACTGGTCCTCGCGCTGCAGGGCCTGATCGATTGCGCTGATCGCGGTCTTGGCGACGTCCAGTTCATGCCGCCCGACGAGTTCGGCCCGGTCGCCGAGGCGCTTGGCGAAGCCGACCGTGTCATCGAGGATGGCCGAGGGCCCGATTGCGGGGAGAGCCCTCCTGTCCCATGCTGCGAGGCTTTCCAGCTCGGTGACGAGTGGGGCGCTCGCAGCCCACTCGTGGAGGGATATCAGGTATGTCGCAGCTTGGCCTGCTTCGTCCTTGCGGCTCTTGCCCGACACTAGTCGGCGGGCACCGAACAGCGCCCGGACGGCCTTCAGCGCCGGGCCGACGTCGTCGGTCAACTGATGGATGCCGTGCTGGGCATTGGCCGTGAGCGCCGGAAGAGCCTGACGGCAGGCCAGGGAGGTCACCAGGTCGACATCGGACGGTGAGACCTGCAGTACGCGCCATGCGGTGGTGGCTCCGGTCCCGAGAGAAGCCACTCGGCCGAGGAATTCCCTGGTGGCGTCTTCCGCCGCTGCCTCTACGGGCTCACGTTCCTCGACGATCCTCGCCGCGAGCTTGCGCCACCCGCTGACTTCCTCCACCACACCACGAAGGTGCTGACGTTCTTCTCGCTCCATTGCCCCCGCCGAATCGCATGCCCTCTGCGAAGATTAGCGACCCCGGTTGACGAAGTCGACGGGACCGCAAAACCGCCGGAACGTCCGAGTAGCGTTCGCAGGCTGCCAACCAGGAGGTTCTGTACGTGCTGCTCGAGGAGCTCAAGCCGGGTCTGCGGATCGACGGACTCATGCCGGCGGAGGTCGTCACGGTCATCGCCGCTCAATGGCACGGTGCGAACGCACTCGAGCTGACCTACAAGACCGCCGCGGGCGGCCTCGACCAGCGGGTCGTCTTCCGAAAGGACGAGGACAAGCTGAGCGTCGCTCGCAGCGGCAGCCGCGCCTTCGACGCGAACGCACGTGACTTCAAGCTGGTCGCCGAGGCTCAGCGGATCTCACTGGCCGGCCTGTTCGACCCGATGATCGCCGTGGCGACCAGTGACGTTCAGCCGCTCCCGCACCAGATCCGCGCCGTGTACGGCGAGCTCATGCCCCGTACACCGCTGCGCTTCCTGCTCGCCGACGATCCGGGCGCAGGAAAGACAATCATGGCTGGGCTCTACATCAAGGAGCTCCTGCTGCGCGATGACGTCAAGCGGTGCCTCATCGTGGCTCCGGGGGGCCTGGTCGATCAGTGGCAGGACGAGCTCTTCTTCAAGTTCGGCCTCCGCTTCGACCTGCTCACGAACCAGCTCATCGACTCCCAGGTCCATTTCAATGTCTTCGAGACCACCCCGCTTCTGATCGCTCGTATGGACCAGCTCTCTCGTAACGAGCACCTGAAGGCGCAGCTTCAGGAGACGGAGTGGGACCTGATCGTCGTTGACGAGGCCCACCGCATGGGTGGGCACTACTTCGGTGGCAAAGTGGAGAAGACCAAACGGTTCCAGCTCGGCGAGATGCTCGGCGCGATCACTCGCCACCTGCTGCTGATGACAGCGACCCCGCACTCGGGAAAGGAGGAGGACTTCCAGCTCTTCCTCACCCTGCTGGACCGTGACCGGTTCGAGGGCAGGCAGAAGAGGAGCGCCGACGTCAGCGGGATCATGCGACGCATGATCAAGGAAGACCTGCTTACCTTCGAGGGCAGGAAGCTCTTCCCCGAGCGCCTCGCGGAGACCGTCCCCTACGAACTCACGGCACTCGAGTACGACCTCTACGAGGATGTCACCCACTACGTCCGCGAGGGGATGAACCGTGCCGACCGCATTGGCGGCAAACGCAAGAACACTGTCGGTTTCGCGCTTACTGTTCTGCAACGACGCCTGGCTTCCAGCCCCGAGGCGATCTACAAGAGCCTCGTGCGGCGTACCGAGCGCCTGGAGCGCAAGAAGCAGGAGATCCTCAACGGTACCTGGCGCGAGAGCATGCCCACGATCGACCTTGCCGACTTCGACAACGGCGACCTCAATGCCGAAGAGATCGAGGAGGCCGAGGAGGAACTGCTCGATGCCGCGACGGCGGCGCAGACGGTCGAGGAGCTCAACGTCGAGCTCATCGAGCTTCGGGCGTTGGTGAAGACGGCGCAGCGGGTTAGGGAGGCAGGTACGGACCGCAAGTGGACCGAGCTGTCCGCCCTCCTCCAAGACCACGCGCTGGTGACAGACGCCAATGGCCGGCCTCGGAAACTCATCATCTTCACCGAGCACCGCGACACCCTCCAGTATCTGCAGGGCAAGATCGGGTCGCTTCTGGGCAAGCCCGATGCCGTCAAGGCTATTCACGGCGACGTACGCCGGGCCGAGCGGCGGCAGATCACCGAGGAGTTCACCAAGAACCGCGACGTCCAGATCCTGCTGGCCACCGACGCCGCCGGCGAGGGACTCAACCTGCAGGCCGCACACCTGATGGTCAACTACGACCTGCCCTGGAACCCCAACCGCATCGAGCAGCGCTTCGGCCGCATCCACCGCATCGGCCAGGAGGAGGTCTGCCGGCTCTGGAACCTCGTCGCCTCCAACACCCGCGAGGGCGAAGTTTTCACGCGCCTGCTGGAGAAGCTCGACCAGATGCGCGAGACGTACGGCGGGAAGGTCTTCGATGTCCTGGGAGAGGCGTTCGCCGAGGCCCCGCTGCGAGACTTGCTGCTCGATGCCATCCAGTACGGTGAGCAGCCAGATGTCAAGGAAAGGATGCACGAAGTCATCGACACCACCGTCGGAGACGGCCTCAAGGGCCTTCTGGACGAGCGTGCGCTCGCTTCGGAGCACCTCTCGGATGCCGATCTTCGTGCTCTGCGCGCCACGATGGACGAAGCCCGCTCTCGACGTCTTCAGCCGCACTACATCGAATCGACGTTCAAGGACGCCTTCACCCGGCTCGGTGGCCGGATCGTCAAGCGCGAACAGGGGCGTTACGAGATAGCCAACGTGCCCCAGCACATCCGCTCGGCAGGCAACGGACCGATTGCCACCAAGTACGACCGCATCACCTTCGACCTCAGCCACGTCCAGCCTGACGACCGCGCCCGCGCCGACCTGGTCGCCCCCGGCCACCCGCTGCACGACGCCGTCATGGACGAAACCATCCGGAACTTCGGGGGTGCCCTGAACCAGGGCACCGTCCTCGTCTCGGCCGCCCTCGAAGAACCACACCTCCTCGTCGGGGTCGTCGAAGAGGTCGCGGACGCCACCGGTGAGTCGGTGGCCCGACGGTTCGCCTACGCCTACGTCGACAGCCACGGCACCGTGCACCCGGCCGGCCCCGCGCCCTACCTCGACTGCGCCGCGGCTCCCAATGGCGCGGCGACCCACATCGCATGCGGACTTCCCTGGCTCGCAGACGCCGAAGACAAGGCAACGAGCTGGATCATCGCCAACCAGCTTCCTGAATACCTGGCCGAGGTCCAGCCCCGTCGCCTGGCAGAGTTGATCAAGATCCGGGAACTGGTGACCAAGCGCCTGACCTCGGAGAGCGAGCGGCTGCTCCTCGATGCTGCGGCGGCCTCCGAGAAGGAACGGAGGGGCGAGAAGCCCAAGGAGTCCTCCGAGAGCCTCCACCGCAAGGCTGTCGAGCTCGATGTACGGCTTCGGAAACGTCTCGCACTGCTCGACCAGCAGCAGCTGATGTCGACGAAGCCACCGCAGATCCTCACCGTGGCGCTTGTACTGAGCGTTTCCGATCTACCCTCTCGCGAGTGAAGATTTGCTTTTGTGTGATCACGAGGAGGCGTGAAGCGCGGCGGTAATGCGATTCGGGCTGATCCGCAACAGGTCGAGTACCCGCCAGCGCCCGAGTTCGGCGGAGGCGCGCTCGGCAGGGGCGCGGAGCCTGGCGAGGGCGGAGTTGGCCTGCTTCTCCCAGCCGTTGTGTCCCTGGCCCTTGGGGGGCTTGATGGGAGTGCCGCAGGCCGGCCTGCGGCGGCCCCTCCCGGCGCTTCGGCGGTCGGACCAGGGTGAACGGCGCTCCGTCCCGGTCCGCGACGCGCCGTTCCAGTTCGAGCCCTGCGATCCGTGCCATCAGGTCGAGCACCGCCGACCACGCGTACCGATGCCGGGAGCTGCCGCGACGGTAGCGGCCGACGCCGCCGTCGCGGGTGAGGTTGTGCGATACGAGAATCTGCTCGACCAGGTCGAAGGTGTCGAAGCCGAGATGTCGCTCGGAGACGTCGAACGGCCATATGTTCGACAGGTGAGAGAATGTCGTGCCAGCTCCGGAGGCCGGGTGCCCCAATGCGGAGTTGCTAAGAAGGTGATAAAGAGACGAGTTCTCCTTGCGTTGCGCCTTATTTAAGCTGAAAATTAACCTTTCACGTGTATTCGAGTTCGCACAGGCTTGCGTGGCTGATTGGGCGCTCCCGCGAGGGTGGAGTGTGGTGTGGCGGGTGAAGGGTGGTGCGAAATGCGTGTGCCGTGCTAAACTTAACGGTAGTTGCAGTTGTGGTTCCCCAAACTTCAAGTGCCTTGGCGGCTGCATGTCGTCGGGCATTTTCGTATCTCCGGTGCTTATCCGGACGGGGTTCATTGTGGCAACGCATGGGTTCACACGGTGTGGACCCCTGGGCACTGCCCCGAAGGGGATCTGACATGGCTACTGGCACCGTCAAGTGGTTCAACGCGGAAAAGGGCTTCGGCTTCATCGAGCAGGACGGTGGCGGCCCCGACGTCTTCGCCCACTACTCGAACATCGCCACCCAGGGCTTCCGTGAGCTTCAGGAAGGCCAGAAGGTGAACTTCGACGTCACGCAGGGACAAAAGGGTCCGCAGGCGGAGAACATCACTCCCGCCTGACGCCGAAGCGTATGAGGTAGCTGGGGCCCCACCTTCAGGGTGGGGCCCCAGCTTGCTGATTTTTGTATTCCGGTGGACTTATTTTAGTCTCCAATTCCGGCTCGTTCTTGCAATTCATCCGGCTCATTTCTGTCGGGAATTCCTCGATGCGTGCCCCGTTGAGGAAGGTTCTCCATGAGCCGTTCAGCACACACGAATGACCGTTTCCGGCCACAGGGCCAGGGGCGCCCCGGCGCCAGTTCGGACGGCAGCGGGCGCCGCCCCTCCACGCCGCAGGGGGAGTTCGCGCTGCCGGTCACCGTCACCCCTGCCCTCCCCGCGGCTGCGACCTTCGGCGAGCTGGACATGCCCGCCGAGTTGCTGCAGATGCTTACCAGTCTCGGCCTGAACGAGCCGTTCCCGATCCAGGCCGCCACGTTGCCGAACTCCCTCGCGGGGCGCGACGTCCTGGGCCGCGCGCGCACCGGATCGGGCAAGACGCTCGCCTTCGGCCTGGCGCTCCTCGTGCGCACGGCCGGGCAGCGTGCCGAACCGCGGAAGCCGCTGGCCCTGATCCTCGTCCCAACGCGCGAGCTGGCCCAGCAGGTCACCGATGCGCTCGCCCCGTACGCCCGGTTGCTGAAGCTGCGGCTGGCCACTGTGGTCGGTGGCACGTCGATCGGCAGGCAGGCTGGCGCACTGCGTGCCGGGGCCGAGGTGGTCGTCGCGACCCCTGGCCGCCTCGCGGATCTCATCGAGCGCAAGGACTGCCGCCTGGACCGGGTGAACATCACCGTCCTGGACGAGGCCGACCAGATGGCCGACATGGGCTTCATGCCCCAGGTCACCGAACTGTTGGACCAGGTACGCCCCGAAGGCCAACGCATGCTGTTCTCGGCCACGCTGGACCGCAACATCGACCTCCTGGTCCGTCGTTACCTCCATGACCCGGTGGTCCACTCGGTCGACCTGCCGGCGGGCGTGGTCACCACGATGGAGCATCACGTGCTGCAGGTGCACGGCGCCGACAAGTACGCCACCGCCACCGAGATCGCCGCCCGCGACGGGCGCGTGATCATGTTCCTGGACACCAAGCACGCTGTCGACCAGTTCACCAAGCACCTGCTGAGCAGCGGCGTGAAGGCAGCGGCGCTCCACGGCGGCAAGTCGCAGCCCCAGCGCACCCGGACCCTGACCCAGTTCAAGGAGGGCGACGTCACGGTCCTGGTGGCCACCAACGTCGCGGCCCGCGGCATCCACGTCGAACATCTCGACCTGGTAGTCAACGTCGACCCGCCCGGCGACCACAAGGACTACCTGCACCGCGGTGGCCGTACCGCCCGCGCCGGCGAGTCCGGCACCGTCGTCACCATGGTCCTGCCCAACCAGCGCCGGGACATGGCCCGTCTCATGTTTGACGCGGGCATCAGGCCGCAGATCACGCAGGTCCGCTCCGGCGAGGCCGAGCTGAGCCGCATCACCGGCGCCCAGGCTCCCTCCGGTGTCCCCGTCAGCGGCAGGGGGCCGGTCGCGGAGCGCCCGAAGCGCGACGGTGCCCCCTTTCGCGGACTGGGCACCCGTCCGGGGCGGGCTGGTCGCGGCGGTGGCGAGTCTCGCCGGTCTGCTGAGGCCCGTCAGATTGCCGAGGCCCGCAAGGCCGCCAGGGTCCGTCGTGGGGCATAGGCCGCGTCAGGCTAACACCCCCCTTGCGGGCACTGCCACATGGCTGCCTGACAAACTGGGGAGTTGCCCTAACGGAGTTTCCGGACACCAACAGGGACAACCCCGAGCGACAGGTCCGGTTGAGCTTCTTGGGGGCGTCGTGACTCTGGGCGTGGGGCTTTTCGGCGTGTCCTGAACGTGGATCACCGGCATGGCGAGCCGCGCTCTGAGGATCGGGCGCAGTCGACTGGCCGGGCCGGGTGGTCATCCGGTACGCCGACAGGCTCCCGCGGTGCCGGAGCCGCGACACGCACCGGTCTTTGCCGTGTCCCCGTTTGCTCGGCTCCTGCTGTCGACCGAGCACCGTGACGGTCCTGGTAGCGGATGCCCGGCGGCGGGTTTCGCCGGTGATGTGGTGTCTGAGTCCGATGATTCCGAATCTCGCGAAACCTGGGTGTCCGGTGTTCGCGAGATGGCCGGCCGGTCGGCTCCGGGGAATGCCGGACCGGCGGCTCCACCCTCGTAAGTGCCGTACCGCTCACTCGGACGACGGCAGGTTCCCCCTTTCCGAGGACATCCTGCGAGCCGTGCGGGACGCGATGTCACGACCGGCCGACTGAACGTCCCGGCGACGACGCGCACACGATCCGCTGCCCCGTCGCACGGGAGCTCCGGCGGGGGCCCGGCCCGGCCCGCCGCTCACCGCCACGTACGTGCTGCCGACCGCGGCGGTGTGCGGAACAGCCGGCGGGCTGCCTGCTGTCCCGCCCCTCGACGCGGCAGATCCTCCGCCCACTGCTCCTCGATGACCTCGCTGCGGTCACTCTCCCGCGGCGTGCCGTCGCCGGAAGCGACAAGGCTCCTCAGGAGGCGCAGGAGTTCGGCGCTGCGGCAGCCGGGCTCGGCGTGGAGGACCACCAGGATGAGGCCTTCTGAGCCGGCGATGGCAAGCTTGTTCGAATGGAGATCGAGTTGCGAGTTCTCTCCTGCGCGGGGGGCGGTGAGCCCAACGGGCACGGCAATACGGTCTGGATCGACGTACCGAAGCGAGCGGGACCCGTCGGGGGGCGCGGCCGCGCCGCAGCCGTGTCGGGTACGGAGTTCGGCGCTGGGCAGGATGCAATCCGGATGCGGCGGCGGATCGCACTCGGGCACACTGCGCCGATGAGCGCTGACCCCTCCCGGCCGTCGCAGGAGCGAGCCCTTCGCCATGTCGAGGCCCTGTCGTCGGGGAATCCGCTCGGCTCCGAGCTACGAGTGACGCTGAACTTCCATCCGGACCGCGAGGTTGGCGACCGTGGGATCCTGCCCGAACTGGCAATCGGCGGCGTTTACCGCTCGCAGTTCGTCACCGGAACGAGCAACGGGGGACTGACAGCTCACCCCGGTGGGGACCGTTGGCGCTGGGAGAGCAGGATCTTCGGCGGCGCGTACGACGACGCACCCGCCGAGGAGCGTCCTGTCTACGGTGCGCTGAACTTCCGGCGCAAGCCCTTCGGCGCGGCGCCACGATTCGGATCCGCCCACGTCCGACTCGCCGCCGGGACGCTTCGACGCACCACGTTCTGCTACCCGGACAGTTTTCTCGAGCCGTCGGCATTCGGTGTCGCCTCCCGCATGGCGCTCATCGAGCTCGCCGAGGCCGGCGGACAGGACGCTCTCGACGACTACGTCGAGGCGCAGGTGCACGGGCCGGTGAGGCTCGACCGTGACGTGGAGTCCCTGGTCCTGGATCCGAGCTACCGCGGCACGGCCGTGGAGGCGGCCGCTCGCCGGCTTCCGTGCCCCGTCGAATGGCACTCCGGCTTCCGGCTCACCGTCGAGGACCTGGGACGCCACCCCGACTACCGCGGACAGGAGTACGTGGAGCTCGGCACCGAGATCGCGGTCGACGGCCTGCTCGATCCCCGGATCATCGGAAACGCAGCCCGAACCGGCCGCCACGACCCGCAGGCGCTCAAGAAGGTCTGGCACTGCCTGGCGCGGTTCGGCACGCCACTGCACACGGCTGACGAAACGCCGCGCCCCGAGCCGTGACGGAAGCCGGCCGGGCCGGGCGCAGCCGCTCCGGCAGGCTCCCCTGCCGCGCGTTCAGACGGGCGGAACCGGCCGGGTGAGCCAGTCGTACGCCGCCTGGGCCGTGAACTCCGGCTGGCCGCCCGGGAAGAGCAGCCCCGCCGTGCGGAAGGCGTCGCCGGCGGCCGTCTCGGGCACGTACGGGACGGCGATGCAGCGCATTCCGGCGGCGTGTGCCGCGGCTGCGCCGGGCGGGGCGTCCTCCACGACGACGCAGTCGGCGGGCTCCGCGCCCAGCCGGTGCGCCGCCTCCAGGAAGACGTCCGGCCGGGGCTTGCCGTGCGCGACCTCCTCGGCGGAGACCAGGGTGGTCAGGTACACACCGAGGCCGGTGCCCTCCAGGACCGCCTCCATGGCCGCGCGGGAGGAGCCGGAGGCCACGGCCATCGGCACGCCTGCCGCGTCCAGCCGCTCGACGAACTTCCGCATCTCCGGGTAGACCTCGGTCTTCGCCCGGGCCAGCGTCAGGTAGTGCCGGTTTTTGCCGGCCAGCAGGTCCTCGAGGGGGGCGTCGATCCCGTACTCCTCGCGCAGGCTCTCCAGCGTCTCGCGGGTGCCGATGCCGATGAAGCGTGTGTGGTGCTCCCAGCTGAAATCGGAGATGCCGTAACCGGCGAGGACCCGGCGGCCCGCCTCGTAGTAGTTCGGCTCGCTGTCGACGAGCGTCCCGTCGAGATCGAAAATGACCGACGTCCTTCGCGCAGTGCTCATGGACTCCAGGATGCCGACCTGCCTGGCGAAGGCGTCAGCGTGCCCCGTCGGCGGTGCGTCCCACCGATTCCACGAGCGGCAGCAGCCGGTGCGGCACGCGCTCCCGAAGCGCCATCTCCGTGCGCGTACGGACCACGCCCGGCAGGTTGATCAGCCGCTGGATGACATCCTCCAGGTGACCGTTGTCACGGGCCACCACCCGCGTCAGCAGATCCCCGCCTCCGGTGATCGAGAAGGCCTCGACGATCTCCGGCACGTCGGCGAGCGCATCGCCCACCTCGTCCAGACGCCCCTGAGTGACCTCGATGTGGACGAAGGCCAGCACCGGATGGCCCAGCGCGGCGGGGGACAGGAACGGCCCGCTGCCGGTGATCACCCCGTCGCGTTCGAGCCGGTCGATCCGGGCCTGGAGCGTGCCGCGCGCGATGCCCAGGATGCGCGCGTACTCACGCAGGCTGGTGCGCGGCTGCTCGATCATCAGCCGCAGGATACGGGTGTCGAGTCCATCGACCGCCATGGTCCGTTGGCCTCCTCCGGCCGCTCGGAAGCGACTCCACACTGTACCAATGGCTCATGGCCGCCTTGACGAGCCGAGCCACCGCCCGGTGATGCGCGAGGTGATTTCGTTCTTCGATCGGAATGGGACGATCCGCCGGGTCGCGACGCCCATGTCCGTACCGCTCATCTGCCGGACCGCGACCCAGGATGCGGCGGCGAGCCCGCGTCAGGCCGCGGACGGTGAGTGGCAAGGGCGACCGGTGTTCCGTTGGCTTCCCGGCTGCCACTGTGCGGGCTGATCCACTGTGCCAATGGCCCTGTCGATGATGCGCCCTTTGAGCCAGTGGGCCCCTGGGTGGTTATCCTTGTCGCATCCATGTACTTACGGCGCCGCGCAGCGCCGGACGGCGACGAGGCCGGATCCGGACCGCGGTGCCCTCGTCGTGCCTGCCCGCCGTCCACGACCCCGGACGGCCGCGGGTGCGACGCACACCACTGCAAGGGGGGCGGCCGACCGCCGTGAAGAGGATGTTCGTGGCTCCGGACCCGGGGCGTGTCCGCCTGAGGTTGTCCGCGCGCGCCGTGCTCGGCATCGGCCTCGCGGTCGCCGCCGCCGAGCTGGCCGGGCTCTCCCTCAGCGCCTCCATCACCGGGGGCCTCGCCGCGCTCCTCGCGCTCTTCACCGTCGGCGATCCGACCGTACGCCGCCAGGCCGTCACCACCGCCCTGCTCCCGGCCGTCGGCCTTCCCGCCCTCGCGCTCGCGACCATGCTGCACGGGCTGCCGCTGCTGCGTGACACGGCCTGGCTCGCGGTGGTCTTCCTCGGCGTGTACGCGCGGCGCTGGGGCCCGCGCGCGCATGCGCTGGGGATCTTCGCCTTCATGATGTTCTTCACCACGCAGTTCCTCCACGCGGTCCCCGCACAGCTGCCGGAGCTGTACGGCGCCGTCGCGCTCGCCCTCGTCGCCTGCTCCGCGGTCCGCTTCGGGGCGTGGTGCATCGAGCGGCGCACGCCGCCGCCCGCGGCGCCCGCGCCGCTGCCGGGCCGGGGGCTGGCCCGGCCGACGACCCGGCAGGCCTTCCAGGCCACCCTGGCCTGCGGAGTCGCGCTCGCGGTCGGTCAGCTGCTGTCCCAGGAGCGCTGGTACTGGGCCGTCGGCACCGCGTGGTGGATCTTCGTGAACACGGCGTCGCGCGGCGAGACCCTCGTCCGCGGCTTCCGGCGCGTCGTCGGGACGGTCACCGGTATCGCGGCCGGGCTGCTCATCGCCGTACCGCTGGACGGCGCGCCGGGGCCCACCGCCGCGCTGGTCGCCGTCTGTGTCTTCGGGATCTTCTACACCGCCGCACCCTCCTACAGCTGGATGATGTTCTTCGTCACGGTGATGGCCGGACTGCTGTACGGGCTCCTCGGCGTCCTGCATCCCGGGCTGCTGCTCCTCCGCTTCGAGGAGACGGCGGTCGGCGCCCTGGGCGCCGTGATCGGCGTCGCGCTCGTGCTGCCCGTCACCACGCACGCGGCGACCGACGCATGGATCCGGCGTGCCGTGCGCTGCGTGCACGAGTGCACCACGGCGGCGACGCGCAGGCTGGCCGGGGACACGGAGGCCGACCCCGCACCGCTCGCCGCCGAGCTGGAGCTGCTCCTCGGGCGCGTACGGATGTCGCTGGCGCCGCTCGTCCACCCGCTCAGCCCGCTGCGCGCGCGCAAGGCCCGTGCCCGCCAGGTCATCGCCCTGCTGGACGACTGCGCCCGCGAGGTGCGCGGCCTGGCCACCGTCGCGGCCGACCCGGACGCCTCGCACGACGCGCGGCTGGCCGCAGCCTGCTGGCGTGTCGAGGCGGCCGTGCACGCCCTGGAGTCGCCCGACCGCGCGACCGCATCGGCCGGGACCGGCCACGCAGCCGTCCCGCGGGCCGCGGCCGAAGGCCGGGTCGCCCTGCCCGCCCAGCGGCAACACCCCACCGCGGACGCCGCTCTCACGCATCTGCACGGGCTCGAGCGGGCGCTCGCCGAGCTCGCCGCGCCCCTCGGTACCTCTCCGCGCGCCCCGCTCGTCTCCGCCTGACCGGACCCTGCCCGGGCAACGGCAGGGCCTTGCCCGGCACATGCCTCCTGCGAGAGGCATGTGCGAGTGGCACGTACAGGGTGGATCAGTCCGCAAATGGGGTAGTGGTGGGCAATCATGTCCCGTCCCCGTCACGACCGAGGGTGCGCACCATGCGGAAGACCCGTCGAAGAGCCGCCGCCGCCCGCAGCAGCCGTCACACGCAACTGCGGCACGAAGCCGAGGAGTTCCTGCGTCTCCATCACCGTGAGGAGCCGGCGTCGGGCGGTCCTGCCGCCCTTGCCGCCCGTATCGCCGCCGTCAACGCCGAGATCGACGCGACCGGAACGTACCGGCACACCGCGGCCGAACTCGCCCACGGAGCACGCGTCGCCTGGCGCAACAGCAACCGCTGCATAGGACGCCTCTACTGGCGCTCGTTACGCGTCAGGGACCGCCGTGACGTCCGCGACGCCGACACCATGGCCGCCGAGGCCGGCGCCCATCTGCGGGAGGCGACCAACGGGGGCCGGATACGACCCGTGATCACGATCTTCGCACCCGACGCACCCGGCCTGCCCGGCCCGCGCATCTGGAACGAGCAGCTGGTCCGTTACGCGGGCTACGCCGACCGGTACGGCAGCGGCGTCACCGGCGACCCGCGCAACGCCGGCCTCACCGCCTACGCCCAGCGGCTCGGCTGGCCGGGCGGCCCCGGCAGCCCGTTCGACGTACTGCCCCTGGTCATCCAGGGCAGCGACGACAAGCCCCGGTGGTTCGCACTGCCGGACGACGCCGTACTCGAGGTCGCACTGCGCCACCCCGACGACGACTGGCACGCGGCCCTCGGGCTGCGCTGGCACGCCGTACCCGCCATATCCAACATGTGCCTGGAGGTCGGCGGTGTCTGCTACCCGGCGGCGCCCTTCAACGGCTGGTACATGGGCACCGAGATCGGCGCCCGCAACCTCGCCGACACCGACCGCTACCACCTGCTGCCGGTCGTCGCCGAACGGCTCGGCCTGGACACCTCCACCGACCGCACCCTCTGGAAGGACCGCGCGCTCGTCGAACTCAACCGGGCCGTCCTGCACTCGTTCGACCGCGCCGGGGTGACCCTCGCCGACCACCACACCGAGGCGCGCCGCTTCCTCACCCACATCGACCGCGAGCACGACAGGGGCCGCCGGGTGGGCGCCGACTGGTCCTGGATCGTGCCGCCCATCTCCGGCTCGGCCACACCCGTCTTCCACCGCACGTACGACACGACGGAGTCGAAGCCCGCCTTCGTCCACCACCGGGAGGCGCTGGCGCGCGCCCGGGGCGAGGAGGAGGGGATGGTCTAGACCGTGCCTGCTACCGTCGGCCCGGCAGAGGACATGCCGACGGCGAAGGGTTAGCGCAATGGGCGACACGAGCGGCGGACGGGCCTTCATCGGGTCCTTCACCTCGGCGGGCGGCCGGGGGATCATCACGGCCGCCGTGGACGACGACACCGGGGCCCTCACGGAGACCGCCGCGACGGACGCCGTCGCCGACCCGTCGTATCTCGCCCTCGGCGTGGCGGAGAGGGGCCCGGTCCTCTACGCCGTGTCCGAGACCGAGGAGGGAGCCGTCGCGGCCTTCGACATCAGCGACGACGCGGCGGCGCCCATGCTCCTGGGCCCGCCTGTCCCGGTGCGCGGCGCAGGCCCCACGCATCTTGCCCTGGCCTTCGGCCACCTGTTCACCGCCAACTACACCTCGGGCAGCGTCAGCGCCCTGCCCGTCGGCCCCGGCGGGGAGCCCGGCGCCGCCGTCGGCGTGCTGCGGCACGAGGGCGCGGGCCCGCATCCGGAGCGGCAGCGCGCCCCGCACACCCATCACGTGGTCCCCGACCTCACCGGAGGACGACTCCTCAGTGTCGACCTCGGCTCCGACCGCGTACGCATCCATGAGCTCGACCCGTCCACCGGGGCCGTGACGCTGCACGGCGAAACCGCGTTGCGGCCGGGCACGGGGCCGCGCCAGCTCGCGTTCCACCCCTCGGGCCGGTACGCGTACGTGCTCAACGAGCTGGAGCCGACCCTCACCGTCTGCCGCTGGGACGCGGGCGAGGGCGTGCTCGAACCTCTCGGCGAGACCGCGGTCGTGCCCGAGGGCGCCGAAGGCCCCAGCTACGCCTCCGAGGTGGCCGTGGCGCACGACGGCCGCTTCCTGTGGGTGGCCAACCGGGGCCACGACTCCATCGCCGTCGTCCGGCTCGATGCCACGGGGGAGAAGGCCCAGCTGGTCACCACCGTGCCGTGCGGCGGTCACTGGCCGCGCGGCCTTGCCCTCGACCCGACCGGGACCAGGCTGTACGCCGCCAACGAGCGTTCCGGCGACGTCACCTGGTTCCGGATCGACGACGAGACGGGTGTGCCGCACAGGACGGGGTCCACGGAGGCCCCGGCGGCGTCCTGCGTCGTCTTCGCCTGACCGTATGCCGTGCTCCGCCGACGGCACTGCGTCGGCGGCGTGCACGAAGGGGCCCGTGCCGTGTCGGCGCGGGCCCCTTCCGTCTGTGCGGACGTGACTGTCCCGGTACGGACGCGATGCCGCGAGGATGTCCCCGGGCGTCGGCCGGATCAGTGGGCCTGAGCCCCCTGCGGCTGCGTCGGGATGCCCAGCGCGGTCGTGTACTGGGACAGCACCAGCTTGCCGATCGCCGGGTACGCGCCCAGCGGCTCGGAGGCGGCGCAGCCCGCCTCCTCGGCAGCAGCGGCCAGCAGACCCTCCGGCAGCTCGGGGCCGACCAGATACGGGGCCAGGGCCAGCTGACCGGAACCGGAAGCGCGCAGCTCCTCGGCGGTCGCGGCGATCGCGCCCTCCTGGTCCAGCGCCGCGGCCATCACCGGCACGGCGAGCCGGGCGGCCAGCAGCATGCCCGTGATCCCGGCGGCCTGGACGGCCTCGTCGCCGCCGACCGTGGCCAGCACGATGCCGTCGGCGGCCGTCGCGACCGTGAACAGCCTGGCGCGGTCGGCGCGGGCCAGGCCGGCCTCGGAGAGGCGCACGTGCAGCGCCTCGGCGAGCAGCGGGTGCGGGCCGAGCACATCGGTCAGTTCGGCCGTCGTCCGGCTGTCCATGACCGCCTGGCGGATCCGGCGGGTCAGGGCGCTGTCCGGACCCGCGAGCAGCGGGACCACGACGGAGGCCGGGCCCTCGGGCTCGGCGACCTCACGACCGGCGGCCTTGGCCAGTTCGTACCGCTCGATACGCTGCGCGGCCGACTGCGCGAGCACGCTCCCCAGCGTGGGGTACTCGGCGTCGTCACCGTCGAGGTAGCCGATCGCGGCGTTGAGGCCGGGCAGCTCCGAACGGGCGATGCTGACGACTTCCTCGGCGAGGCCGCGTATCGCGGAGGTGGGGGTGCCGGGCACGGCGAGAACGAGCGCGGGCGCGCCCTCGGGGGCGGCCACGGGCTCCGGGCGGCGGTGCCGCCCGGGCTGGCGGGGTCGCGGCATTCGTACAGGCAGGCCGGATGCAGGCCCAGTGGGGGAGCTCATGGCGCCGCATGCTACTGGTTTTGTCGG
Source organism: Streptomyces sp. NPDC002133 (assembly GCF_040296405.1). Classification (NCBI taxonomy): domain Bacteria; kingdom Bacillati; phylum Actinomycetota; class Actinomycetes; order Kitasatosporales; family Streptomycetaceae; genus Streptomyces; species Streptomyces sp. NPDC002133. Next base: position 21,424 of record NZ_JBEOXF010000062.1, read on the forward strand.
CGCAGCTGTTCGGGGAGGGGGCACTCGCGCGACGTCTGTCCGTATTTATCCGGTGAATTCGTTAACGGCTAGGTGTCCTGGTCTGCGTCATCGGACGGCGCTGTCACCCGGAGCATGCGAGGGTCGCGCGGCAGCGTCAGCGAGTCGGTCGCGAGGGCGGCGGCGAGGGTCAGTGAACCGTTGAGCGGATCGCCCGCCGCGGACACCGGCCGGGCGTGCGGCAGTTGTGCGGACAGCGCCTCCCGCAGCGGTACGAGAAGGGGGTCACCCATCTTGAACAGGCCTCCGGTCAGGGCGACTTCGCACGAACCGGCCGACGGCGGCGGACAGACCGCGGCCGCGGCGGCGGCGATGTCGTCGGCGGCTCCGGCGAGGATGCGCGCGGCGACCGGATCGTCGGCCGCGCAGCGGGCGACCTCGGGTGCGAAGGAGGCCAGCAGCGCCGGCCGGTCGGAGCGCGGATAGAGCAGCCCCGGCAGCTCGTCCGCCGGGCCGAACACCGCCTCCAGCCTGGCCAGCAGCGCGGCCGAACCGCCCCTGCGCCCGTCGTGCCCGCGCATGGCCGCCTCCAGGCCCGCCCGGCCGATCCATGCGCCGCCGCCGCAGTCTCCGAGCAGATGACCCCAGCCGTCCGCCCTGCGCCAGCCGGTGAGATCCGTCCCGATCGCGATCATGCCGGTCCCGGCGGCGACGACCGCCCCCGGCCGCTGCCCGATGGCCCCCGCGTACGCGGTCACGGCGTCGGCGGCGAGCGCCAGCCTGCGCACCCCGAACGCCGCTTCCAGCGCCCCCGGGAGCACGGCCCGCAGATCGTCCCCGAGCGTGGCCATCCCGGCGGCCCCGATGGCGACGGCGGCCGGCCCGGCGGCTCCGCCGGCGCCACCGTCCGTGCCCGGCGCGGGCGGCGAGTCGCCCGTACCCGTGGAACGGGCACGCTCGAGCAGCGCACGAGCCATCGGCAGCAACTGCTCCAGCAGATGCGCGGCGTCGATGCCTGCGGGGCCGGTACGGACCGGTTCCCGCGATGCCGTCGTCAGGGCGGACGACGGATCGGCGGCCGGGGCGAGTGCGACCCGCAGACCGGAGCCCCCGGAGTCGACCCCCAGCACCCATCCGCCCACGGCGCCGCCGCCCGTCATGGCAGCCGCCAGTCCACAGGCTGCGCCCCCTGGCGGATGAGCAGTTCGTTCGCCCGGCTGAACGGGCGGGAGCCGAAGAAGCCGCGGTCCGCCGACATCGGTGAGGGATGCGCGGACTCGATCGACGGCAGCTCGCCGAGGAGCGGACGCAGATTGCGCGCGTCACGCCCCCACAGCACGGACACCATGGGCTTGCCACGGGCCACCAGGGCCCGGATGGCCTGCTCGGTCACCTCTTCCCAGCCCTTGCCGCGGTGCGCGGCCGGCCTGCGGGGAGCCGTGGTCAGCGCTCTGTTGAGCAGCAGCACCCCCTGCCGGGTCCAGGGCGTGAGGTCGCCGTTCGACGGCCGGGGCAGCCCCAGGTCGGTGTTCATCTCGCGGAAGATGTTCTCCAGACTGCCCGGCAGCGGCCGTACTTCGGGGCCCACCGAGAAGCTCAGCCCGACCGCATGTCCAGGGGTCGGATACGGATCCTGGCCGACGATCAGGACCCGCACCTCCTCGAAGGGCTGCTGGAAGGCGCGCAGGACATGCGCACCCGCCGGCAGATACGTCCGCCCCGCGGCGATCTCCGCGCGGAGGAAGTCGCCCATCGCGGCGATGCGTTCGGCCACCGGACCGAGGGCGTGCGCCCATCCCGGCTCGACAATCTCATTCAAGGGTCGTGCTGCCACGGGGCGTCACTCTACTGGCCCCGCGGAGCCCTCTCTCAACCGACCGTGGCCGCCCGGACACACAGCACATCCGGCAGATGCGAGGCGAGCTGCTGCCAGCTGTCCCCGTCGTCGGCGCTCGCGTACACCTCGCCGTTGCGGTTGCCGAAGTACACCCCCGCGGGGTCCGCGTCGTCCGTGCACATGGCGTCGCGCAGCACTGTGCCGTAGTGGTCGCCCTCGGGGAGCCCGGCCGACAGGGGCTCCCAGCTGCTGCCCGCGTCGCTCGTACGGTAGACCCGGCAGCGCCGTCCGGCCGGGACACGGTCCGCGTCCGCGGTGATGGGGAAGACATAGGCCACGTCCGCCCGGTGCGGATGCGCGGCGACGGTGAAGCCGAAGTCGGAGGGCAGGCCCTCGCCGATGTCCGTCCACTTGGCGCCCGCGTCGTCGCTCCGGTACACCCCCCAGTGGTTCTGGAGATACAGCCGGTCGAGATCGACCGCGTCCTGCGCGATCTTGTGGACGCACTGGCCGAACTCGGGGTGGGGATCGGGCAGGAAGACCGCCGATACTCCCTGGTTGGAGGGACTCCAGCCGGCGCCGCCGTCGCGGCTGCGGAACACCCCGGCCGTGGACACTGCGACCGTGACGGCGTCCGGGTCCCGCCGGTCGGTGATCACCGTGTGGACGGCCTCACCGCCGCCGCCCGGCACCCATTTCGCGCGCGTCGGGTGCTCCCACAGCGGTCGTACCAGTTCGAACGTCTCGCCGGCGTCATCGGAGCGGAACAACGCGGCCGGCTCCGTCCCCGCGTAGACGACGTCCGGCGCCGCCGGCCCCGCCGGGTGGAGCTGCCAGACGCGCTCCAGGGAGGCCCCGGTGTCCTTGGGGAACTTGACCGCGGGCTTCGCCGGCTCGGTCCAGCTCGCGCCCAGGTCGTCGGAGTGGAACACGGAAGGGCCCCAGTGCGAGCTGTCGCCGCCGACGAGCAGCCTGGGTACCGGGCGGCGCGTGTCGATCCCGATCGAGTACACCGCCTGCGCGTTGAAGTGGGGGCCGTCGAAGTCCCATCGGCCGCCGCGCCTGCGGCCGATGAAGAGCCCTTTGCGAGTGCCTACAGCGAGCAGTACGTCGGTCATGGCCGACACCTCCAGGACGCCGTTGTCACGGATACGGGCCAGTCTGCACCCGACCACTGACAGCGGCCCGTGGTTCGGCACTCCCGGCAGGTCGGCCCGGCAGGTCGGCCCGGCCGGGCGCGGCGTCGTGACCGGCGCGTTCCCGACCGGGGCGTCCCCATGGGTCTCGTCGACCGGTCGGCCCGGGTTCCGGGCGGCCGGAGTGCCGCCGTACGCCCGTCAGACCGAGCGGTGGTACTGCTCCGGGACCCGGACGCGGCCCCCGAGCTCGTGCGCCGCCTGCCGCGCCCACGACGGGCTGCGCAGCAGTTCGCGGCCGAGCAGCACCGCGTCGGCCTCGCCGTTGGAGACGATCTTCTCGGCCTGCTCCGCCTCGGTGATCAGCCCGACGGCCGCCACCGGCAGTCCTGTCTCGGCCTTCACCCGGGCGGCGAACGGCACCTGGTAGCCCGGGCCGACCGGAATGCGTACCCGCGCGGCGTTGCCGCCGGACGAGACATCCAGGAGGTCGACGCCGTGCTCCTTAAGCAGCGCAGCGAAGCGCACCGTCTCGTCGGCCGTCCAGCCCTTGTCGTCGAGCCAGTCCGTGGCCGAGATCCGGAAGAACACCGGCAGGTCTTCGGGCCACACCGCCCGTACGGCGCCGACGACTTCGAGCGCGAGCCGGATGCGGTTCCCGAAGGAGCCGCCGTACTCGTCCGTGCGGTGGTTGCTGTGCGGGGAGAGGAACTCGCCGATGAGATAGCCGTGCGCGCCGTGCACCTCGACGACCTCGAAGCCCGCGTCCAGCGCGCGCCGCGCGGCGTCCGCGAACTGACCGACGACCTCCGCGATCTGACCGGTGGTCAGCGCATCGGGGACCGGGTGCCCTTCGTCGAAGGCCACCGGGCTCGGCCCGAAGGGCTGCCATCCGCCCGCTTCGGGACCGACCGGGGCGCCGCCCTCCCACGGGCGGCCGGTGGATGCCTTGCGGCCGGCGTGCGCGATCTGGACGCCGGGGACGGTGCCCTGCGCCTTGAGGAAGCCGGTGATCCGGCGGAAGGCCTCCACCTGGGTGTCGTTCCAGATGCCCAGGTCGTGCGGGCTGATCCGGCCCTCGGGAGAGACCGCCGTGGCCTCGGTGAGGATCAGCCCGGTGCCGCCGGTCGCGCGGGCCGCGTAGTGGGCGAAGTGCCAGTCGCCCGGGACGCCGGCGTTCGGTCCGTCCGCCTCCGCGCTGTACTGGCACATCGGCGCCATCCAGACGCGGTTGGGCACGGTCAGCAACCGAAGGGTGTACGGCTCGAACAGGGCGCTCACGGCGGACTCCATTCACGACGGGCCGAAATAGATACTCGTACGATACTCATCGTAGTACGGCAATTGTCAAACTACGAGACTCCTCGTACAAGGCCGTCGGTCCGCCGTCGTTCGGCAGTCGCCGCCCGTCGGCCGTCAGCCCGCGTCGGTGTCCGGGTCCGCGCCGGCCCCCGCGTCCGTCCCCGCGCAGGCCGACCAGTCGCCGAGGCCCAGATCGGCCGCGTCGAGCTTGGCGGTCAGCGTCGCCAGTCGCTCCTGCAGATCGCCGATCTCCGTGAGGGTCAGTCCGGTGGCCGCCGCGATCCGCTGCGGAACGAGGACGGCCTGCTCCCGGAGCGCCGTGCCCTGCTCGGTGGTGCGCACGGTGACGGAGCGCTCGTCCTCCGTGCTGCGCCGGCGTTCCACGAGGTCGAGCGCCTCCAGTCGCTTCAGCAGCGGGGAAAGGGTGCCGGAGTCCAGGCGGAGGCGGGCCCCGATGGTCTTGACGGGGAGTTCGCCGTGCTCCCAGAGCACCAGCAGTACCAGGTACTGCGGATACGTGATCCCCAGATCCTTGAGGATCGCCCGGTAGACGCCGTTGAAGGCGCGCGAGGCCGCGTGCAGCGAGAAGCAGATCTGGTGGTCGAGGCGGAGGATCTCCGCTTCCCACGTGGCGTCCGGTGTCGTCTTCATGGGGTCCAGGGTACCTATCACTCACGCCATTGAGTTGTGCGCAACTGAGTTGTGTGCTGTAGTTGCTCCTGTCAGACCCCATCGACAGAGGGATGTCCCGATGAACGCGCTGTACACCGCCGTCGCCACCGCCAACGGCCGCGAGGGGCGCGCCGTCAGCTCCGACGGCCGCCTCGACCTGGCCCTTGCCGCGCCCGCCGCCCTGGGCGGCAGCGGCGAGGGCACCAACCCGGAGCAGCTCTTCGCGGCCGGTTACGCGGCTTGCTTCGCGAGCGCCCTCGGCCTGGTCGGGCGCCAGGCCAAGGTCGACACCAGCGCGATCTCGGTCACCGCCGAGATCGGCATCGGCAAGGACGAGGACGGCGGCTTCTCCCTCACGGCGACGCTCCGCGTCGAGCTGCCGGAGGCCCTCGCGGGTGAGACCGGTGAGCTGCTGGTGAAGCAGGCCCACCAGGTCTGCCCCTACTCCAAGGCGACCCGCGGCAACATCCCGGTCGAGCTGATCGTCGAGTAGTCGCCACGGCGCCGCGCCCCGACGCGACCAGCCGGTCACGTGGACCGCGCGTCCCGGGGCGACGCGGGGCGGGGCAGGGGAAGGCGACGCAGGTGCGGTGCCCGGTCGTCCGGGCACCGCACCCGCGTCGCCCTTCGTCCCCCGCCCGACCCGTCGCCCCGGGGCAAACTACGATGAGTCTCGTACCATGGAGTCCCCGGATGAAGTGGAGCCGCCGTGACCACCGCGACCAGCCCTCGCGCACTCGCCCACCCCGCGCGCGAGGAGATCCGCCTGGAAGGTGTGCTCCACGCGCTGTCCGACCCGATGCGGCTGCGGGTGGTACGGGAGCTGGCGACCGCGGCGGACCAGCTCTCCTGTTCGTACTTCGACCTGCCCGTCACGAAGTCCACGACCACGCACCACTTCCGTGTGCTGCGCGAGAGCGGTGTGATCCGGCAGATCTACCGGGGCACGGCGAAGATGAACAGGCTGCGCCGCGACGACCTGGACACCCTGTTCCCCGGCCTCCTCGACAGCGTTCTCGCCGCGGCAGCCCGCGAGGCGGGCCGCCGCGGCACCGACTGATCCGTCCCGGGTGGCCGGGCGCCTGTGTCACCCCTCCCGGATCGCCGTTCCTGGATCAGGCCGCCGGCTCCTTCGGCGCCGACTCCACGCCCGCCGCCGCCTCGAGCAGCCCTGCCCAGTCGGCGATCTTCACCGAGCGCCGCCCCAGCGACCTGCCCAGTGCCGCCTCGGCCTCCTCGATCGCCTCCCAGCCGGGCCACTCGACGGGCCGGTGCCCCAATTCCCGTAGCACCTCGAGCGGTTCGCCGGCGAGCCGACGGGTCGACAGCTCGGCGGCGTCCGCGAGCAGGGACGTCACCGTCTCCTTGGCGCACGGCCGGTTCGTGCCGATCACCCCGGTGGGGCCGCGCTTGATCCATCCCGCCACGTACTCGCCCGGTGAGCGGACGCCGTCCCGCAGCACCCGTCCCGCCTCGTGCGGCACGGTTCCCCGCGCCGTGTCGAACGGCAGCCCCTCCAGCGGCACTCCGCGGTAGCCGACCGCCCGCAGCACCAGCTGTGCCTCGATCTCCTCGTACGTCCCCGTGCCGCGCACGCCGCCCGAACCGTCGGGAACAGTTCGTTCGAAGCGCACCGCCGCGACCCGCCCGTCGCCCTCCAGCAGTTCCACGGGCCGCAGGAAGAACCGCAGATGGATGCGGCGCGAGCGCTCGCCGGCAGCGTCGGGAGCCGACGGTCCGGCGGCCCAGCCCCGTACGACGTCGACGTTGCGCCGGTTCACGGCGGGCAGCCCCGACGGGTCCGCGTACCCGGGATCCAGTCCGAGATCCGACGGCTCGACGGAGACGGCGGCGTCCGGCAGCCCGCCCAGCTCCCGCAGTTCCTTCGTCGTGAACTTGGCCTGTGAGGGGCCGCGCCTGCCGACCATGTGCACCTCGCGCACCCCGCTCTGGGCCAGTGCGTCGAGCGCGGCATGCGGCACGTCGGTCGGAAGCAGCTCCGCCGCGCCGCGCGCGAGGATCCGCGTCACGTCCACGGCGACATTGCCGACCCCGATCACCACCGCCGACCGCGCGCCGCCGAGCGCGAAGTCCTCGGCCGCGGCGTCCGGGTGCGCGCTGTACCAGGACACAAAGTCGGTGGCCGAGCAGCTGCCGGGCAGATCCTCGCCCGGCACCCCGAGCCTGCGGTCTCGCGCCGCCCCGACGCAGTAGACGACCGCGTGGTAGAGCTCGAGCAGCTGCGCGGGCCCCGGCCCGGTCGCGCCCACCTCGATGTTGCCGATGAAGCCGATGTGCTCGTCCTCCAGGACCGTCCGGAGGTTGTTCTGCAGCGACTTGATCTTCTCGTGGTCGGGCGCGACTCCGTATCTCACCAGCCCGTAAGGAGTGGGGAGCCGGTCCAGCACGTCCACACGGACGTCCGGGACCAGGGACTGCTGGACGAGGGCCTGAGCGGTGTACACCCCGCTCGGGCCAGAACCGACGACGGCGACTCGAAGCACAGCTGCGCTCCTTCCCGCAGGGTTCTTCCAGGATTGCATCTGGGAGGGCGCACGGGGAGGCTCACATCGCGCGCATACGGTTGATCTCTGCCGTCTGCTGTGCGATCACATCATTGGCCATTTCCTCCACCTGGACGTTGTTGCCCTGTGCGAGAACGTCGCCGGCCATGGTGACCGCGCCCTGGTGGTGGGTGATCATCAGCTTGAGGAAGAGCTCGTCGAAGGCCTTCCCGCGTGCCGCGCGCAGCTGGTCCAACTGTGCCTTGGTGGCCATTCCGGGCATGGCGGCGTGATCGTGGGCGCCGTGACCGCCCCCGCTCGTTCCGTCCTTCCCGCCGCCGTTGCTTTTCAGCCAGCCCTCCATCGCCCCGATCTCCGGCTGCTGCGCCGCCGTGATGCGCTCGGCGAGCCGCTTGACCGGGTCGCTGCCCGCGCGATCCGGCACGAGATTGGTCATTTCCAGGGCCTGGGTGTGATGGATGATCATCATCTGGGCGTAGGCGACGTCGGCCGAGTTGGCGCTGTTGTCGGGCAGCGCCTTCTTCGCCTCCTCAGCCGACAACGTCTTCGCCGGCTCGCCCGGTTTCCCGGGCGCGACCACGGACGGACCCCCCTCGCCCTTGGCCTCGGCCGTGCCGCCGGACCCCGACTCGCAGGCGCTCAGGGCGAGTAGGGCGGCCACCGCCGCCGCGGCGATCGCGGTTCTGCCGGCGGGGCCGGATCTACGGCGAAGCAACACAGCAACCTCCTGGAGCGCTTGGGGTCGTCAGCGAGTCGTCGGTGATCGTACTAGCAAGCTTGCACGGCTCAATGATCAAAATCTTTCATTACGGCTCTGCTTCCATCTGTTGGAATGGGCATGCAAAGGACGATACTGCCGGGGTCCAAGAACCGTTCAACTTCGAACGGAGACAAGGGAGGACGCAGTGATCTCGTTGCACACCACCCGCGTGCGGCGCAGACGTCTGGGCGTGGCAGCAGCCGCGGCCGGGCTGCTCGCCACACTGTTGACGGCCGCGCCCGCGGCCGCCATCCCCGACCCCGGGGACACCCCGACCCAGGGGACGGTCTCCTCGGCCCAGCGCGCCGACGCCCGGGCAGCCGTGGCGAACGGCGAGATACCCGGCGTGGACGAGATCGTCCACAGCGACAACATCCAGCCCCTGGTCAACATCCCCAAGGATGCTCTCCCGGGTACCAACTCCGACCTGGCGTTCCAGGGCAAGTACGCCTTCGCCGGCAACTACGACGGCTTCCGGATCTTCGACATCAGCAACCCGAGCGCCCCGAAGACCGTCTCCCAGGTCCTGTGTCCCGGGTCGCAGAACGACATCTCCGTCTCCGGGAACCTGCTCTTCCTCTCCACCGACTCCTCGCGCAGCGACAACTCCTGCAACAGCGTCTCGCAGCCCGCGACCGAGAAGTCGTCCTGGGAGGGCATGAAGATCTTCGACATCAGCGACAAGCGCAACCCGAAGTACGTCGCCGCTGTCGAGACCGCGTGCGGTTCGCACACCCACACCCTGGTGCCCGAGCGCCGCAACGTGTACGTGTACGTCTCCTCGTACTCGCCGCGTACGGAGTTCCCGGACTGCCAGCCGCCGCACGACGGGATCTCCGTCATCAAGGTGCCGCGCAACGCCCCCGAGAAGTCCGCGATCGTGAACTTCCCGGTGCTCTTCCCGGGCGAGGGACCGGACGGCGGCGGCAACCCCGGCGCTCCGACGAACCCGGGTGTCTCCAAGACGACGGGCTGCCACGACATCACCGTGCTGCCGTCGGAGGACCTCGCGGCGGGCGCCTGCATGGGTGACGGCATCCTGTTCGACATCGACGACCCGGAGCACCCGAAGGTCATCGACCGGGTCCAGGACAACGTCAACTTCGCGTTCTGGCACTCGGCGACGTTCAACCAGCGGGCCAACAAGGTCGTCTTCACCGACGAGCTGGGCGGCGGCGTCGGTGCCACCTGCAACGCGGCGGTCGGTCCGAACCGCGGCGCGGACGGCATCTACGACATCGTCGGCAAGGGCGACAAGCGCAAGCTCGTCTTCCGCAGCTACTACAAGATCGACCGTCACCAGGCGGACACCGAGAACTGCGTGGCCCACAACGGGTCGATCATCCCGGTCAAGGGACGCGACATCATGGTCCAGGCCTGGTACCAGGGCGGTGTCTCGGTGTGGGACTTCACCGACTCGGCCAAGCCGAAGGAGATCGCCTTCTTCGAGCGCGGTCCGGTCTCCACCACCGCGAACATCACGGCCGGCTCGTGGTCGGCGTACTACTACAACGGCTACATCTACTCCAACGACATCGCCAAGGGCTTCGATGTATTGAAGCTCGACGACCGTCGCACGGACCCGGCGAAGCGCATCCGGATGGACGAACTCAACGTGCAGACCCAGCCGGACTACTTCGACGACTTCGACGACGACTGATCCGACGAGAACCGGTCCGGCGGGGTCCGATCCCCTTCCGGATCCTCGTGAGCGTGACGCGTCCCGCCGGGCGGCTCATCGCCCGGCGGGACGCCGAGCTCCCAGTCCAGCCCGTACCGCTGGAACAGCTCCGCCCGCAGCCGCTCCAGCGGCATCGGCGCACCGGGCAGCGCCACCGCGAACACCGCGCCCATGAGCAGGGCGCGCAGCAGCGGATAGTCGGTGTCCACGTCCTGCGCGCCGTACCGCTCCACCGTGTCGCGCAGCAGGAATGCCAGCCGCTGCTGCTCCGGGCACTGGACGAACCCCTCGGCCTGCAGAATGCCCGCCATGTGGGCCCGCATCAGCACCGGCCGGTCCACCGCCAGCCCCAGCACCGCGTCGATCGCCCGCGCCAGCCGCTCCCGGCCGTCCTCCGTGCGCGGCTCGCGCTCCAGCGCCGCCTCCAGCGTCAGATGCATCATCCGGTGCACCGCCGACTGGAAGAGCTGCCGTTTGCCGGGGAAGTAGTACGAGATCAGACCGCGCGCCGACCCCGCGCGGTCCGCGATGTCACCCAGCGTCGTCGCCTCGTAGCCGCGCTCCCCGACGAGGTCCAGGGTCGCCTGCAGCAGACGCTCCCGAGAACGCCGACGGAGCTCTTCATTGACCGATGCGCTCCGCGGGGACATGCTTAACTCCTGCGTTGACTGGCTCCGAGCCAATATACTCAGCGCTCACCGCTCCGGTGCACTTACGTGCCTGGTCAGCGGGGTGACCGGCCCGACCGGGCGACGCGGGGGATCGCCCGGTCCGGTCGGCGTCGTCCTGCCCGGAATCCGGTGGGGCGTGCTCGGAATCCGGTGCGCCGTGCGTCATTCCGCGTCTCCGGGCGACCGGAAGGTGAACCGCTCGTACGACGCAGCGGCCAGGGCCACCAGACACGCCCCCAGCAGCCAGCCGGCCACGACGTCCGTCAGCCAGTGCACCCCGAGGTAGATCCGGGTGAAGCCCACCCCGAGCACCGAGACGGCGCACACCAGCACCGCGGCCCACCACAACCGTGGCCCCACGCCCTGCCGGCCCAGCAGCCACAGCAGCAGACCGAGCGTGACCATCGCGGTCATCGCGTGCCCGGAGGGGAACGCGGCGTAGTGCGCCGAATCCACCGGGTCCTGCCATCGTGGCCGCTCGCGGCCCAGCGCCCACTTCAGGACCTGCTGCAGGGCGGTGCCCAGCGCGCTCGCGGCGGCCACCCAGAGCGCCAGTAGCGCCGCCCTCCGGAACAGCAGCAGCACGACCACAGCGGCGATCAGCAGCCGCATCGTCCACGGGTCCCAGACCCAGTCGCTGAACACTCGGTTGACGTGCGTGAACCCAGGCTCGGCGAGCGCCGAGCGGTGCAGCTCGTCGGCGACCGTGACGTCCAGGGCCATCAGCGGCCCCCACGCGGCGCCGACCAGCACCAGTAAGAGCGCGGCCAGGCCGGCGGTCAGCGAAGCCGTGCGGGCGGGGGAGGGGACCGGGGTGCGCGGCCGCGTGGGCCGGGAGGGGCGACGCATACGGAGATCCTTGCCGACGACCACCGCGGCGGGCTATCCCAGAGCGCGCAGACCCGGCACGAATGCCACGAGCAGCGGTACGACGGGGACCAGCGCCGCCGCCGCGGTCAGCCCCAGCCGTTGGCCCGCGGCGAGCCGGGGGACCGGAGCCAGCAGGCGGTTCACGCGCTTCGGCAGCTGTGCGTCCGGCGCCGGACCGGGGCCGAACACTCCGCGGTGCTCGTTCAGTTCCACCAGCGCCAGCGCGATCGTCAGCCGGCCGAACCGCCGCGAGGCCACATCGTCCGCGGCCAGCTCCACCAGCCGGTGCATCTCGTCGCGGAACGCGGCGAACACCGGCACCTGCGGAAAGCCGTTCGCCAGGGCCGCCGAGCAGTGCAGCAGCCAGTCGTGCCGGGCCCGCGCATGCCCCTGCTCATGGGCCAGCACCGCATCGAGCTGACGGCCTTTCAGACGCCGTAGCGCGGCGGTGGTGACGACCAGCTGGGGTGCGGCGCCCGGCAGCCACCAGGCGTCGGGCCGCTCGCCCTCCAGCAGCACCAGCGACTCGCTGCCCGGCCCCTCGCCCGGCAACGACGGAGCACGCACCAGCAGTTCCGCCCTGCGCCGTCTGCGCCGCGCGTACGCCCGGTGGATCTCCCGGGTCAGCATCGCGGCCGTCCACAGCCCTCCGCACGCCAGCAGCACGGCGAGCACCGCCGACCACGGTCCGTGCGCAGCCAGCGCGTACGCCTCCACCACAGAGTTCGGCGCGGGCGCGAACACATGGCCACGGACCGCCTGCCAGGCCGCCGCCGCGCTGAACGTCATCGAGAGCCCGAAGCTCAGCAGCACCGCGGCCACCACGCACTGCCACACCCACAGCGCCACCACGGGCTCGCGCTCCGGCCAGTCGGCCCGCGACATCACTCGCGGTGCCACGACGGCGGCCAGTGCGCCGAGCGACAGCAGCGCGAGGGAGACCCACATACCTGCCAGCTTATGAGCGCGGTACTACCCCCGGGTACGGTCTCGCACGGCAAGTGACGTACGCCACGGTTGTACCGAGCGTGGCTCACACGGTGAGGAGCATGGCGACCATCGCCACGCCCATCGACACCCTGCAGGCCAGCGCCAGCTCGGGCCGCGCGCCCCACGCCACGGTCCCGCCGCCCGCGGCCGAGGCCACCGGCACCAGCCGCGTCCCCGCACGCAGCACGAACACGGCGAAGTAGACGAGCAGGGCCCCGGTCAGCAGCGGCACCCCGCCGGCCCGGCCGTGCCCGGAATGGCCCCCACCGCCCGGCGCCATCGTCAGCGCCATGTACACCATGGCCAGCGATCCCACCAGATGGTGCAGATGATGCCCCGCGCCCGACGGCAGCCGCGCCGCCCACAGGGCCCGCAGCGCCGCCGCGCCGAAGACGGCCGCGTACACCAGCCAGGCCCACGGCGGTGGCGGTACGACGGCGGCGGGAACCGCCATCGCGGCCATCCCGAACCCCATCACCGCCTCGCCGCCCGCCGCCCCGCGCGCCTCATCGGGACCGCTGCGCACGCGCACCAGACAGTACGCACCCGATGCCGCGCACAATGCGACGAGCAGCCAGCCCGACATCGCCGGTCCGTGCACCGAGCACCTCCCCGCTCGACGGTGTCGAGGGGGTGATGCCCGCGTCGCGCACGGCACATACGAGCGCACAGGCGTACACGGGGCGCTCGGGACGGCGGGGGCCGGTGACGCGGCGTCCGAGGGCACGTCTTTCGGATCTTGCCGAGCTCGCGTGTGCCGGCAAGCGCTCCCCGGAGCTTCGCCTGGGGGTACCCCCAGCTGTGTGGCCCTCGGTCACCGGCTCCCGCGTGGCCCTCCGGGCACGGGCGGTACCCCCCACCGGGTCGATGTCCGCCTCCGCCTTGCAGCTGCACGCAGTGCTGTGACATCAACCGCTCCGCGGCGGGCCGCTCGTGGATCCGGCCTGATCCACGAGTCAGGCAGGCCCTACGGCCGGTGTCGCAGCGGATGGTCCTCGGGCACCTCGACCACCGCGATGCGCACCCCGTCCGGGTCGGTCAGCCACATCTCGACGAGTCCCCACGGCTCCCGCTGCGGGGGCCGCTCCACCGTCGCCCCGTGCGACATCACATGCCCGTACGCCGCCTTCGCGTCCGAGACCTGGAGCCACAGCGCGATCCCGGGTGCGGGCGGGGTCGGCGAGCGTCCGGAGAGCTCCAGGAAGCCCCCGCCGAGGAAGTAGACCGTGCCCCGGTCCGGGCCGGTGCCGAACTCTCGGTAGATCTGCAGGCCGAGTACGTCCTCGTAGAACCGCCGGGACCGCTCGGGATCGGTCGGCCGCAGAAGGATGCGGCTGCTCAGCACGTGCATCATGGTCAGCACAGTAGACCGCGGCGGCGCCCGCGTTAGGCTCCTCGGGACCGCGCCTTCGCGCGTGTGCCGCGCGTGCGCGCGTGTGCAGCGTGTACGAGGAGAGAGAACGGAGACCCGCACCATGGAGACCGCCCCGTCCCGGCACCCGGCCGAGCTCACCTTCCGCGACGCCGCCGAGGCCGACGTGCCGGCGCTCGTCGAGCTGATCGAGTCGGCCTACCGAGGGGATGCCAGCCGGGCGGGCTGGACCACGGAGGCGGACATCCTGGACGGGCAGCGCACCGACCCGCAGGGCGTCCGCGAGGTCATCACGGCGGCCGGCAGCCGACTGGTCGTCGTGGAGCGCGACGGCGAGCTGATCGCCTGCTGCCAATTGGAGCACCGGGGCGACGCGGCGTACTTCGGCATGTTCGCCGTACGACCGGAGCTGCAGGGCGGCGGCCTCGGCCGGCGGATCATCACCGAGGCCGAGCGCATCGCGCACGATTCGTGGGGCGTGAGCGAGATGCACATGACCGTCATCTCGGTGCGTGACGAGCTCATCGCCTGGTACGAGCGGCGCGGGTACCGCCGTACGGGAAGGACGACGCCCTTCCCGTACGGCGACGAGCGCTTCGGCGTCCCGCAGCGCGACGACCTGCAGTTCGAGCTCCTGGTGAAGCCCCTCGGCTGAGGAGTCCTCCGGGGAGGCCGCAGGGACGCCGCGGGGGAGCCGCCCCGAGGCTCCGTCAGGCCGTGAAGCGTCCGGTGCGCCGGATCTCGGGGAAGTCGGTGGTCGCGCCGTCGAGTTCGAGAGCGCGCACCAGCCGCAGATGGTCCAGGGTGTTGACGACCCAGCCGATGACCTTGAGACCCTCGTTGTGCGCGTGCTCCACGGTCTCCAGCGTCAGCCGGCGGATGTTCAGGGCGAGGGTGGTGGCGCCCACCGCCTGTGCGCGCTCCACCAGATCGCTCTCCCAGCGGCCGGCGATGAGGGCGGTCCGCACTCCCGGCACCAGCGTGGCGATCTCCTTGACGGCGTCGTCGTGGAAGGACGACACCTCGACCCGGCTCACGAGATCGCGCTTGTGCATCACCTCTGCGAGCGCCCGCGCCGCCGCGATGTCCTTGATCTCCGCCTGGAGCGGCGCGCTCACGGCGTCCAGGACCTCCTCGAAGAGGGGGATGCGCTCGCCCTGACCCGCATCGAGCTCCCGCAGCTCGGCGAGGGTCTTCTCGGCGATCGGTCCGGTGCCGTCGGTCGTCCGGTCGACCTCCGCGTCGTGCATGACGACGAGTGCGCCGTCCTTGCTCAGATGGAGATCCAGCTCGATGGCATCCATACCCTCCCGCTGGGCACGGACGAAGGAACGGAGAGTGTTCTCCGGCTCGACACCCATGACCCCGCGATGACCGATGGTGAGGAAACTCAAGATCTTCTCTCTTCCGTCGTCTTGTCGGGTCGTCGCCTTCGGGGCGCTGCAGGCCACGCGTCCCTCGGCTCCGGCGGCTCGGCCCCCGTGCGGCAACTGGTGCCCCACGCGGCACGGCCGCAGCCTAACGGCCGCCGTGCCGGGCGGACCCGGTCGTGCACAAGCCCGCGGAGCGTACGGGGACGGGCCGGAGCGGCTTGTTCCGCGGGCCGTGGGCTCATCGCTTCACCCGCGAGTGGGCGCGTCCCCCGGGCCTTGACGGATCCGCTCCAGGTCGTTCAACAGCGCCCCGGCCAGCTCCAGCTCGGCGAGATGGTGCCGCTCGCTCCAGCGCAGTGCCACCTGCGGATGCGCCCAGTCGTCCACGCCCTCGGCCCTGGCCGGTGCGGCCCGTACCTCCTTCAACTCGGCCCTCGTGCGGTCGATGTGCTCGTCGACGAGCGCCCGCAGCCTTTCGGGCGCGGCCAGATGCCCCAGCCACACCCTCAGCACCAGCGGGTGCTTCAGGACGGGCGGGCCCGCGTCCCCGTCGGCCCCGGCCCAGTTGGCGAGCGCGGAGCGGCCCGCCTCGGTGATCGCGTACCGGCGCTCGGCGCGGGGCTCCTGCGGTCCGGAGCGCTGCGAGGTGACGTGGCCCAGGCCCTCCAGCCGCCGCAGTTCCGCGTAGATCCGGCTGATCGCGGGCGACCGGTAGAAGAAGCGCAGCGAGGCGTCGGCCCACTTCTTCAGCTCGTAACCGGTGCGCTCACCGGGGAACGAGAGCAGCCCGAGCACGGCCCACGCCGTCGCGGGCAACTCCGCCGCGGACAGGCGCTGTCGTATGTCTTGTCCATCAGCATCTGACGACTGGTCATATGGCGAATTGAAATAGCGGCAGCCCACAGGAAGCAACCCGTCGTGAGGCGATCGCTGGTGAAGTTCTCCGTCATCCTCGAGGCCCAGCTCGCCGATCCGACCGTCGAGCGCGAGCACCAGATCATCCGTGACTGCGTCGAACAGGCCGTGCTTGCAGAGGAGATGGGCTTCGACCGGATCCGAGCCGTGGAGCACCGCGGCTTCACCCTCTGCGGCCTCGACACGTACGCGCGCACGTGCCGCGCCCTGTGCCGCACCGCGGGGTCCGTCGTCGTCTCCGTGGATCACCCGCTCGCCCCAGAGGCGCCCTTCCCCGTGCCGGTGGAGGACGCGTACGCGGCGCTCGTCCGGGCGGCCGGCCACATCGGTGAGCTCGGCGGCGACGCGGCTGCGCTGGTGGTCGCGGGCGACAGCTCGGTCGGCATGCTCGCCGCCGCGATCGCTCTCCTCGCACGCGACCGCGGCGGCCCGGCCCTCGCCCTCCAGGTGCTGGTCCACCCGGCCACCGATGCGGCCATGGACACGGACTCGTACCGGACCAACGCGCGCGGCCAGTACCTCACCGCCATGCATCT
The DNA here is from genome assembly GCF_040296405.1 of Streptomyces sp. NPDC002133. Classification (NCBI taxonomy): domain Bacteria; kingdom Bacillati; phylum Actinomycetota; class Actinomycetes; order Kitasatosporales; family Streptomycetaceae; genus Streptomyces; species Streptomyces sp. NPDC002133. The sequence continues at coordinate 38,043 of NZ_JBEOXF010000062.1, forward strand.
CGCCTGGTTCCGGGCGCAGTACCCGGGCCCGGACGGCGACCCGGCCCATCCGCTCGCCTCACCCCTGCGGGCCCGCCCGGAGGGCCTGCCGTCCGCGTACGCCGTCACGGCAGGCTGCGATCCGCTCCGCGACGAGGGGCGGGTGTACGTCACGAGGCTTCGGGATGCGGGGGTCCCGGCCGTCCGTGCACACTTCCCTGAGATGTTCCACGGCTTCCTGGCGCTGACCGGACAGCTCGAGGCCGCCCGGCGGGCGGTGCGCGGTGTGGCCGAAGCCATCGACTCGATATCGGGATCTGACAGCAAAATCTGCGGCGAGCCAGGGGGCGCGGCAGGATAATTTCCCATGGTCGCACTTGTACGGAAGAACTACGCATGGATACGGTGTCTTGACGCGAGGTTCTCCCGTGGAGGAAGTGACATGACGGAAATTCTTGTGCAGGATGCTTCTGGTGGGGACATAGCCACTGCGGAGCGAGTGGTCGATCACCCGGCGTGGCTGACGCTCAAGAACGCCGTCGGGGAGATCCGGCCCTGGCAGTCCAAGGACGGCTCGATCGACTTCGACGCCGAGGGCGCCCCGGTTCGCGCCGCAGCCGAGTACGCCGTCGAGCGCCTGACCGCCGCGATCGAGGAGCTCTCCCCGCTGCTCCCGCACGACGCCGCGTACCACCGCGCGCTCGTCGCCGACCTGCAGAAGTGGGCCGACAGCGCCTTCGACGTGCCGGACTTCCTGGACTCGCTCCTTGCCTTCCAGCCCGCCGCGAACCGCGTGGACGGCCTCCAGCACCTGGTCGTCTTCCCCATGTACACGCAGAACGGCAACCCGGACCGCAATCTCGAAGCGGTCGTGCTGCGCATGGTCTGGCCGGACTGGCTCGCCGAGCTGGAGGCCACCCGCTACGACAACCCGCTCTTCTGCGGGATCACCTTCGAGGACTTCACCGCCGGGTACGACACCAACTCGGCCGTCCTGTTCCCCGAGACCATAGCCGTGCGCGAGGCCCCCGAGCGGTTCAGCTGGGGCGGCATCTTCTGCGACCGCGAGGCCGCCCGCTTCCGCCGTGTCACGGCCGCGGCGGTGGAGCTCCTCGGCATCGAGCTCCCCGACGACATCGCCGTCATGGTCCACGACCAGGAGCGCTGCGAGAAGGCCTTCGTCCTCTGGGACATGGTCCACGACCGCACCCACAGCCACGGCGACCTGCCCTTCGACCCCTTCATGATCAAGCAGCGCCAGCCGTTCTGGATGTACGGCCTGGAGGAGCTGCGCTGCGACCTCACCGCCTTCAAGGAGGCCGTGAAGCTCGAGGCCGAGGGCAACCCGCACGGCCGCGACGTGCAGTACGCGGTGCTCTTCGACCGCATGTTCCGCTTCCCGGTCACCGGCGACCGCGTCCGCAACTACGACGGTCTCGGCGGCCAGCTGCTCTTCGCGTACCTGCACAAGCACGACGTGGTCCGCTGGACCGACAACAAGCTGAGGATCGACTGGGAGCGGGCCCCGCAGGTCACCAACCAGCTCTGCGCCGAGATCGAGACGCTGTACCGGGACGGCATCGACCGCCCCAAGCTGGTCCACTGGTTCAAGGCGTACGACCTGGTCGCCGACTACCTCGCCCCGCACCCCGGCTCCCGCTGGGCCAAGGGTCCCGACGCCCTGGACGTCTCCCAGCCGCCGCGCAAGCTCGTGGACGACGTGCTTCCGGACGAGTTTCCGCTCAGCATGTTCTATGAGGCGCTCTCCAAGAAGCTGAAGGACGTGATCGCCTCCACCCAGGGGATCACTGCCGACGCAGCTGAGCGAGTCGCCGCGTGAGCTCTCGCACGGAGGAGACGACCACTATGAACTCGAACGGCAATGGTGGAGTGCTGGACGGCGCCGTGATCGCGGTGGCCGGTGCCGCAGGCCCGGCCGGCCGCGCCACCCTGCTGCGCCTCGCGGAGGCCGGAGCGGTCGTCGTGGGTGCCGACGCGGACACCGAGCGCCTCGCCGAGGCGGTCGACGCCGCCCGGTACGCGCACGGCGGCGCGACCGTCACCGGGGACACCGTCGACCTGCTCGATGCGGTTGCCGCGCAGGACTGGGCGAACCAGACCGAGAAGGAGTTCGGCCGCATCGACGGTCTCGTCCATCTCGTCGGCGGCTGGCGCGGCAGCGCCACCTTCGCCGAGACCAACCTCGCCGACTGGGACCTGCTGGACAAGCTGCTGATCCGCACCGTCCAGCACACGTCGCTCGCCTTCCACGAGGCGCTGAAGCGCAGCGACCGGGGCCGCTTCGTGCTGGTCAGCCAGTCCGGCGCGGCCAAGCCCACCGAGGGCAACGCCGCCTATGCCGCGGCCAAGGCCGCCGCCGAGGCCTGGACCCTGGCGCTCGCCGACTCGTTCAGGAAGGCTGGGGGCGAGGAAGGCCCGCGGACGGCGGCTGCCATCCTGATCATCAAGGCACTGGTGCACGACGCCATGCGCGCCGAGCGCCCGAATGCGAAGTTCGCGGGCTTCACGGACGTCAAGGAACTGGCCGAGGCCATCGCCGGAGTCTGGGACCGGCCCGCCCCGGAAGTGAATGGACAGCGTCTGTGGCTGACCCCCAAGCCGTGATCCCGTCGAAGACCGTTCGCACGGATGCCCGCCGCCACCACGACCCCGACGTCCGGGGCTTCGCGAGCGACAACTACGCGGGCGCGCACCCGGAGATCCTGGCCGCCCTCGCCCTGGCCAACGGCGGCCACCAGGTCTCCTACGGCGAGGACGACTACACGGACCACCTCCAGCGGATCATGCACAGCCACTTCGGCGCATGCGCGGAGGCGTTCCCGGTCTTCAACGGCACAGGGGCCAATGTCGTCGCCCTCCAGGCGCTCACCGACCGCTGGGGGGCGGTGATCTGCGCCGAGTCCGCGCACATCAACGTCGACGAGTGCGGGGCGCCCGAGCGGGTCGGCGGGCTCAAGCTGCTGACGGTGCCGACGCCGGACGGCAAGCTCACGCCCGAGCTGATCGACCGGCAGGCGTACGGCTGGGACGACGAGCACCGCGCCATGCCGCAGGTGGTCTCGATCACCCAGAACACCGAGCTGGGCACCGTCTACACGGTGGAGGAGATCCGCGCGATCGTCGAGCACGCGCACGGCCTCGGCATGAAGGTCCATCTCGACGGGGCCCGGATAGCCAACGCCGCCGCGTCGCTGGACGTCCCCATGCGCGCGTTCACCAACGCGGTGGGCGTGGACGTCATCTCGTACGGCGGCACCAAGAACGGCATGCTCTTCGGCGAGGCCGTCGTCGTCCTGAACCCGGACGCCGTCAGCCACATGAAGCACCTGCGCAAGCTCTCCATGCAGCTCGCCTCCAAGATGCGCTTCGTCTCCGTGCAACTGGAGGCGCTGCTCGCGAAGGACCTGTGGCTGCGCAACGCCCGGCACTCCAACGCCATGGCCCAGCGCCTCGCCGAGGGCGTACGGGCGGTGGACCGCGTCGAGATCCTCCACCCGGTCCAGGCCAACGCGGTCTTCGCGCGCCTTCCGCACGACGTGAGCCGGCGACTGCAGCAGCGCTTCCGCTTCTACTTCTGGGACGAGGCGGCCGGCGACGTTCGCTGGATGTGCTCCTTCGACACCACGGAGGACGATGTGGACGCCTTCCTCCAGGCGCTGAAGGAAGAGATGGCCCGGTAGCAGGGCCGCCGCCCGGGAACGGGCACAAAAGGTCAATGAAGTGGACTGCGTAGTGCCGTATGATGGACTGCGCAGTCCCTTCCGTCGCGCTCCCGAGCGCTGAACGCCGAAGCAAGGCAGACGATGACCCTCACGCTCACCGTGTCCGACGAGGTGCGCAGCCTCGTACCCGGCTTCACCCATCTCGTGACCGAGGCCCGTGGCCTGGTCAACGGTCCCAGCAGCGAAGCGAGTTCGGCGCTGCTCGACGATGCCGCGCGCCGGCTCGCCGAGCGGCTGGACGGCCACGCACCGCACGAGGACCCGCACATGACCGCCTGGCGCGCGGCCTACAGCGCCTTCGGCGCCAAGCCGTCCCGCACGCGCAACTCCGCGGAGGCGCTTGCCAGGCGCGCGCTCGCCGACGGCGGCCTGCCGCGCATCAACCTCCTCGTGGACGCCTACAACGCGATCAGCGTGGCCCATCTGATCCCGGTCGGCGGCGAGGACCTTGACCGTGTCCAGGGCGGCATGCGTCTCGTGCGCGCGACCGGCGACGAACCGTTCGTCACCGCCGCGGCGGGCGAGGAGACCGTGGAGCACCCGGAAGCGGGCGAGATCGTCTGGTGCGACGACGAGGGCGTCACCTGCCGGCGCTGGAACTGGCGCCAGGGCCCGCGCACCCGGCTCACCGAGGAATCGGTGAACGCGATCTTCCTGCTGGAGTCGCTCCCGCCCATGACGACCGGCGAGCTCGAGGCCGCGGGCGCCGAACTCGCCGAGTCGCTGGAGAAGCTGAGCCCCGGGGCGCGGATCACCGTCCACACCCCGAAGTGACGTTTCTGCCCGTCGGCCCGGCTCCGGAGGACGAGCCGCTCAGCTGGCCTCGCGGACCTCGGCCGGGGTCGGCGCCGTGCCCCCGAGGTGCGCGGGCACCCACCAGGTGTCGCTCGGGTCCTTGGGACGTACGGGATACGCGCGCTGGGCCGACTCCAGCAGCTCCTGCACCCGCTCGCGCAGCCGACGGGTGATCGCGCCCGCGTACTGGTCGGTGGGCGCCTCCACCGGCTCCCCGACCCGGATGGTCACCGGGATGTGACTGCGCCTGAGGTTCTTCGGCCGCCCCTTGGTCCACAGGCGCTGGGTGCCCCACAGCGCCATCGGGATCAGCGGCACCCCGGCCTCCTGGGCGAGGCGCGCCGCACCCGACTTGAAGCTCTTCAGCGTGAACGACTGGGAGATCGTGGCCTCCGGGAAGACCCCGATGATCTCGCCGGAGCGCAGCGAGTCCAGCGCGTGCGCATACGCCGCCTCGCCCTGCGAGCGGTCCACCGGGATGTGCTTCATCCCGCGCATCAGCGGACCCGAGATCCGGTGCCGGAACACCGAGTCCTTCGCCATGAAGCGGACCAGCCGCTTCTGCGGCAGCGCCGCCAGACCGGAGAAGATGAAGTCGAGGTAGCTGATGTGGTTGCTCACCAGCACCGCTCCGCCGGAGCGCGGAATGTTCTCCGAACCCTTGGTCTCGATCTTCAGGTCCAGCGCCTTGAACATTGTGAGAGCGGCGCCGACGACCGGCCGGTAGACGAGCTCTGCCATGTGTGGGGAGACCCTTCCTTACTGTGCCCCGGGGAGGGTTCGCCCGGCGGAAGTTACGCAGCCGTAGGTTTTCCGGCATTGGGCAGATCGTGCCCCATGCGCGGCGTAACGGCCAGTCCTGGGGCCGTCGCACGGAGAGATTCTTGTCACGTCGCGTAACCTCGTCGCTCCCGACACGCGGTCATCGCGCTCACGACGCGCTCAACAGATCAGCCGCGTGCCGCCGTTGCCCGGCGGAGCAGCACGTACATCTCGCAGCCGAGGCAGTACGAGAAGGCGGCGTTCAGAAACGCCGCGGCCAGCGCGCACGCGGTGGCCGCCGTCCCCAGCCACTCGGGCCCCCAGGCATAGCCGACGAGCCCCGGCACGGCGAAGCCGAGCCCGACGGCCTGCGCGAAGCGCGGCGGGGCAGGGGACTCCAGCTCCGTGGGCGGGCCGATCCGCGGCCTGACGGCCGTCCGGAACAGCCATCCGTACGGGGAGCGCTGGACGCCGGCCACGGCCCCGACCGCGAAACACAGCGTCTGCCAGGCGAGCAGGATCCCGCTGGAGGTGATGAGAACGGCCGCAAGTACGACGGTGGTCACGGCGGCGCCGAAGCGTGGCCCTCTGACGTCGATGTCCATGCGGCCCAGGATCCCGCAGGACACGCGGAGAGCGGGTGCGGGAATCTTTGCGATCCTGTGAACGCTGGAAGGGAGTCGGGAGGGAACCATGACCGGACTGGTGGTGTGCGCGGTGGTCCTCGCGGTGGCGGGGGCCTTCGGTCTGCTGCACCGGAGGAACAGCGGGAGGCTGAAGGTGCGCGGGCGGGACGAGGAGCGCAGGCTCGGCGCGGCCGATCTGGGGGCGGAGCTGGGGGAGCGGGCCACGCTCGTGCAGTTCTCCAGTGCCTTCTGTCAGCCCTGCCGGGCGACCCGGCGGACCCTTGCCGAAGTGGCGGGCATGGTGGGCGGGGTGGCCCATGTGGAGATCGACGCCGAGGAGCGGCTCACGCTGGTGCGCGAGCTGGAGATCCTGAGGACGCCCACCGTGCTGGTGCTCGACGCGGGCGGCCGGATCGTGCGGAGGGCGTCGGGGCAGCCCCGTAAGGCCGATGTGATCGCGGCGCTCGGCGAGGCGGTGTGAGCGGGGCGTGCACGTGTCGTGACACAGCTCGCATCTCCCAGGGCCCACTTGACTGCACCTGCCAACAATCGTCAGTCTGACGAGGTGCCACGACGACTCCTTCTCTTCGGGCGGCCCCATGTGGACCTGGCCCGCAACGCGAGCGCGCGCTGTCCGGGTGCCTGAGCGACCACGGACCCGTACGCGCCCACCGCAGAAGGACGACTCCATGACGGCTTCGCCCGACCTCGGCACCCCTCGGCTGGCCTCTCCCGATCTCCTACGCTCCGTCTTCCGGCAGCACGCGGCAGGCGTCGCCGTCATCACCGCCCGGGGTGAGCGCCCCGTCGGCTTCACGGCGACCTCGCTCAACTCCGTCGCGGCCGAGCCGCCCCTGATCTCGTTCGGCATCGGCACCTCCTCCTCCAGCTGGCCCGTCGTCTCGCGGGCCGAGCACATCGGCGTCCACATACTCGGCGAGCACCAGCGCGAGCTGGCGGCGACCTTCGCACGCAGCGGCGCCGACCGCTTCGCGCCGCCCACCCAATGGCGTACCGGACCCGAGGAAGTTCCCGTCCTGGACGGGGTGCTGGCGTGGCTGGTCTGCCGGGTCGTCGCCCGGGTGCCGGCGGGGGATCATCACATCGTCGTCGCCGCGGCCGTCGCCGGGGACCCGGCCGGTGCCGGCCGCCCGCTCCTCTATCACCAGGGCCGCTTCAACGCGCTCAGGGACTGAGAGATCCCGACTACGCAGCGTTGGCAAGGTCACAGTTCCAAGCGCTTGCTCAGCGGGTACGGAGTGGGTGTACTGGTGAGTAATATTTCGTTCGGAGTGCCGGTCGCCCCGACCGGAAACCCCGCCTTCAGGCGCCTATGCTGCCTGCACAAGGCAGCTCAGAAATGACGATGCAGTAGGAGAGCCGGCGTGAGCTTGAGGATCGTTGTCTGTGTGAAGTACGTGCCGGATGCCACCGGTGATCGGCATTTCGCGGATGACCTGACGGTCGATCGTGATGATGTGGACGGTCTGCTGTCGGAGCTGGACGAGTACGCGGTCGAGCAGGCGCTGCAGATTGCCGAGGCGGCGGACGACGCGGAGATCACGGTGCTGACGGTGGGTCCGGAGGATGCGAAGGACGCGCTGCGCAAGGCGTTGTCGATGGGGGCGGA